>JBIIOC010000128.1:0-5106 GCA_044337135.1 Phycisphaerales bacterium
CGGTGAGCGTCTTCTACCGCGGCGACTGGTACTGGATCGACACCAGGGACATCACCGCGCGCCGCGTGTTCGCGCTGGTGCGCGACCTCTTCGACCTGCAGGTGAAGGCCGGCAGCGAGACGCAGCCGGTGCTCACGGTGCCGGTGGGGCGGTGAGGCGAGGGCGCGAAGCCCTCGCGTGAACCTGCGCTGCGCATGGAGCGCCTGACAGCCGCCATGACCCGCTGTCGGCGGGGATACACTCGTTTTCCCATGATCCGCGTGACCTCTCTCGCGTTGCCGCTGCTCGTGGCGGCCTGCGCCACGGCGCCCGAGCCCGCGTCGTCCGAGGCGGCCATCGACTGGCGCACGCAGGAGCGTGGTCTGTCGCAGGCGACGCAACTGACCTTTCCGGATCGTTTCGCGAAGGCAGGCGAGGCGTACTTCGATCCTTCGGCCCGGCGCGTGGTGTTCCAGGCGATCGAGCGCAAGGCCGATGGCGAGCCGGAGAGCCCGCACTACGCGATGTACGTGGCCGATCTGGCGCGGGCCGATGCCGGGGCGAGGGCCTTGGACAGGGCCTTCACCCTCGTCAATGTGCGCCGCGTGAGCCCGCTGGGCAGTGCGAACACCTGCGGCTGGTTCGATCCGCGCGATCCGAACACGCTCTACTTCGCGAGCACCGTGAGCGCGCCAGCCGATGGCCCCACGCCCGGCTACCAGCGCGACGGCCGCACCTATCGCTGGGCCTTTCCGCCCGAGATGCGCATCGTGAAGGTGGACCTTCGCAAGGCCGATGGCAGCGCGGCCTCGCTGCAGCCGGTGGTCGGCGACGGCAAGGGCTACGTTGCGGAGGGCGCACTGTCGGCCGATGGCCGCACCTTGCTGTTCACGCGCCTGATCGAGGGTGAGGGCGACCTTTTCACGATGGACCTTCCGACGGGGCAGGTCACGCAGATCGTGCAGGCACCGGGCTACGACGGTGGCGCGTTCTTCAGTCCCGACGGCATGCGCATCGTCTGGCGCGGCGATCGCAATCGCGACAACCTGCTGCAGCTCTATGTTGCGCGCGTGAAGCGCGACGCCTCGGGGCGCGTGATCGGCGTGGAGGGCGAGCGGCCTCTCACGCAGGACGAGCACGTGAACTGGGCGCCGTACTGGACGCCGGACGGCCGCATGGTCGTCTACGCGACGAGCCGCGAGGGCCATCGCAACTACGAGGTATTCGCGGTGGAGATTCCCTCCGACACAGATACCTCGCTTCCGCAGCCACGCCGCGTGACCATGGCTTCGGGTGCCGACCTGCTGCCGGCGATCTCGTCTGACGGGCAGCTGCTCATGTGGACGGCCCAGCGCGGCGAGGATCGCACCAGCCAGTTGTGGATCGCGCGCATCGCCCCTGAATCGCCGTTGGCCCGCACCGCGAAGCCCTGAACATGCCCGATCGTCCCTTGCTCATCCCGTTCCGCTCGTCGCTCCTGCCGCAGATCTTCTGCGACACGGTGGTGGTGGGTTCAGGCGTGGCGGGGCTGCGCACCAGCATCGCGCTGGCCGATCGAAGCGACGTGATCCTGATCGCGAAGGAGGCGCTCGACCTGTCGAACACGAGCTGGGCGCAGGGGGGCATCGCTGCGGCGCTCTCGCCAGAGGACACCTTCGAGGGCCATGTCGCCGACACGCTCGAGGCAGGCGCTGGACTCTGCGAGCCCGAGGCGGTGCGTGCGCTTGTGGAGCAGGGGGCCGATGAGGTCCGTCGCTTGCTGTCCTGGGGCATGCGCGTCGACCGCGATGCGGCGGGCGCGCCGAAGCTCGGTCTGGAGGGCGGGCATCACCATCACCGCATCCTGCACACCGACGGCGACGCCACCGGCACCGAACTCGCGCGCTGCCTGATCGAGCGCGCGCGCCAGGCCGCGCGACTGCGGATCTTCGATCGCTGCTTCGCGCTCGACGTGCTCGTGGACTCCCGCGGCGGGCGGCGACGTGCGGCCGGTGTGCTCACCTGGCATCCGCGCCACGGTCTGCAGATCCTGTGGGCACGCGCCGTGGTGCTGGCGACCGGTGGATGCGGGCAGCTCTGGCGGGAGACCAGCAACCCTCGCGTGGCCACAGGCGACGGCGTTGCCATGGCCTGGCGAGCGGGCGCCACGCTGGCAGACCTGGAGTTCATGCAGTTCCACCCGACCACGCTCTACGTGGCGGGTGCGCCGCGCCACCTGATCAGCGAGGCCGTGCGCGGCGAGGGGGCGCAGCTCGTCGACCGGCAGGGGCGCTCCGTGATGGAGGGGGTGCATGAGCTTGGTCCGCTTGCCACGCGCGACATCGTGAGCCGCGCGATCATCCATCACCTCGCGCGCACCGGCGAAAGCCACGTGCTGCTGGATGCTCGCGCGATGGGAAGCGACGGTTTCCGCGCGCGCTTCCCGGGTCTGGCGCGCATGCTCGCCGGCTACGGCCTTGATGCGGGCCGCGACCTGGTGCCGGTGCATCCCGCGGCGCACTACTTCGTGGGCGGCGTGCGGACCGATCTTGATGGTCGCACCGATCTGCCAGGCCTCTATGCCTGCGGCGAGGCCGCCGCGACCGGCGTGCACGGCGCGAACCGCCTGGCCAGCAACAGCCTGCTCGAGGGACTGGTGTTCGGCGCACGTGTGGCGGCGGCGATCGAGGCCGACGACGCGCCGCAGGCGGGACCCTTCCCGGTCGTGCACGAGGTCGAGACGACCGATCGGGGCGAGCTCGATCTTTCCGACATCCGAAGCAGCCTGCGCAGCGCGATGTGGCGCAACGTCGGCATCGAGCGTGCAGGCGCGCGCATGCAGGACGTGCTCGGCATGTTCGACTTCTGGAACCGCTACGCGCTGGAGCGCGTGTTCGACGCACCCGAGGGGTGGGAGCTGCAGAACATGCTCACGCTGGGCCGTCTGATCACGCAGGCTGCGCTGGCGCGCACCGAGAGCCGAGGCACGCACGCGCGCAGCGACTTTCCGGGCATGGCGGATTCGCTGCGCTGCCACCTGCTCTGGAGGTGCGGCATGCCGGCCCCGGCCCGTGCCGAGGTGGGCGCGCTTGGCACCCTCTCGCCGATCGCCTGATGCGCTTGCCCCACCTCATCCTGATCGTCGCGTGGATGGCCGGCTGCAGCACCGAGCGCACCGAATACCACTATCGGCCCGACTACGTGGCGATCAACCAGGGGCGCCCACTCGAGGAGACCTACTACCGGCCCGATGGCACGAAGGTCGTGATCACGTCGAAGGTGCCGGGTCTCGACGCGGTCCCTCCGGCCGCCGAGGCTGACACGAAAGCCGGGACATCCGCGCCCGTCGACGAGCGCGGCATTCCCAGGGACGCGGTGCTCCAGATCCACACGCCGGACATGGTCGTGGAGACCCTGATGCAGGGGCTGCGTGAACAGGACTACGCGGCGCTCTACGACCACCTGGTCTCGCCGCAGCAGCGGGATCGCATGGGAGGCGAGCGCGGCAGGGCGGAGTTCGTGAAGTTCTGCGAGGCGAACCGTCGTGAACTGATGGCGTCCGCCATCCGGCTTGTCTCGGCGATCCGTGGAAACTCCGCGGTGATCACCACCGTGAGCGGTGACATGACCCGCTACCAGCTGCCCGAGGCGGACCGCGGCCAGTTCGGATTCACGATCGTCGAGGTCGAGCGCGCCGCGGACGGCAATCTCCGCCTCGCCGGCGTGCGCTGACGCCGAAAAAGCGAACCGCCCGTCGCGCAGGGCGACGGGCGGGGGTTCAATTCCCTTGTTTCGCGGCTCAGGCCTTCGCTGGCTCGGCCGGCGGCGTGGCGGGCTTGGCCGACTTGGTGAAGGAGAGGTGCTCCTTCGCCTCGTCGCGGGTCACCAGGATGGTGTCGCCGGAGGTGAACTCGCCGGTCAGCAGGTTCTCCGCCAGCGGATCCTCGACGTACTGGCTCAACGCGCGACGCAGCGGACGGGCGCCGAAGTCGGGGTTGTAGCCCTTGTCGATCAGGAAGTCCTTCGCCTTCTGGTCGATCTCCATCGCCATGCCCTTCTCGGTCAGGCGCTTGATCAGCTTGGCGAGCTCGAAGTCGATGATCTGGTTCAGGTCGTCCTTCACGAGCGGACGGAACACGATCAGGTCGTCGAGGCGGTTGATGAACTCGGGGCGGAAGAACTTCTCCACCTCGCTCGTCAGCGCCTTCTTGATCTTCTCGTAGTCCTGCACCTCGGCCCGCTTGGTGAAGCCGAAGCTGCTGCCGCCCTTGATCACGTCGGCGCCGAGGTTGCTCGTCATGATCACGATGCAGTTGCGGAAGTCGATGTGGCGACCGAACGAGTCGGTCAGGCGACCTTCCTCCATGATCTGGAGGAGCATGTTGAAGATGTCGGGGTGGCCCTTCTCGACCTCGTCGAGCAGCACCACCGCGTACGGACGGCGGCGGATGCGCTCGGTCAGCTGGCCGCCCTCCTCGTAGCCCACGTAGCCCGGAGGCGCGCCAATGAGCCTGGAGACGTTGTGCTTCTCCATGTACTCGCTCATGTCGAGCGTGATCATGGCCTCGGCGTCGCCGAACATGAACTCCGCGAGCGCCTTGGCCAGCAGGGTCTTGCCCACGCCGGTCGGGCCGAGGAACAGGAAGCAGCCCATCGGGCGCTTGGGGTCCTTCAGGCCGCTGCGCGCCTTGCGGATCGCGCGGCTGACGGCCTTCACGGCCTCGTCCTGGCCCACGACGGTCTTGTGCAGCGCGGCCTCGAGCTGCAGGAGGCGGGTGCTCTCCTCCTTCTCCAGGCGGGTCAGCGGCACGCCGGTCATCTTGCTGACGACCTCGGCGATGACTTCCTCGTCGACCGTGCCGGTGGTCTCGTTCATGCGGTCGCGCCACTGCTGCTGCAGGCGCTCCTTCTCCTTGCGGAGCTTCTCGGCCTGGTCGCGCAGCTCGGCGGCCTTCTCGTAGTCGGCGCCCTTCACGGCCTCGTCCTTCTCGACGGAGAGGCGCTCGATGCGCGCCTCGAGGTCCGCCAGATCGGGCGGCTTGGCCATGGTCTTCAGGCGCAGGCGCGCACCCGCCTCGTCGAGCACGTCGATGCTCTTGTCGGGCTGCACGCGGCCGGGGATGTAGCGGCCCGAGAGCTCGACGGCGG
>JBIIOC010000045.1:0-16343 GCA_044337135.1 Phycisphaerales bacterium
GGCATCGCGTCGCTGTCACTCGCCCTTGCCGCCTCGTGCGCGCTTGCGCAGGACGAGATCGCGCCCACGCCGTTTGACCCGCTCGTCTGGGCGGATGTCCGCGTGGCCGTCGACTCGGGTCGGCACACCGGCGGCGAGGAGGTCGGCCGCACCGCATGGCACACGCTCGTGCAGTCGCCTGGCGCGACATGGATCCGACTGGAGTTCGGCAAGGACACGGAGCTTGCCCAGGAACTCGAGGCCGCCGGCAGCGGTGCGTTCATCCGCGTCACGAGCCTGATGGATGGCGACGAGCAGCGGCTCGACGCCGTGAGCCTGGCGCAGTGGTCGCATGGCAGCGCGCACTTCAACGGCGACTCGCTGCTGGTTGAACTCGTCACGGGCGGCAACCCGGAACCCAGCCGCGTCCGCATCGTGAACGTGCAGGCAGGACAGGAGCCCGTGCGCGAGAAGAGCCAGTGCGGCTCGACCGATGACCGCGTGGCGGTGCAGGACAACCGCGTGGCACGCATCGTGCCCGTGGGTTGCACCGGGTGGATGATCAACAACGACGCGAACCACCAGTTCCTGACCGCCGGCCACTGCCCCGCCGGCGGCAGCATGACCACGCTGCACTTCAACGTGCCGCTTTCATCGAGCGGCGGCACCATCGTGGCCCCGGCCGTCGCGGACCAGTATCCGATCGACTCCACCAGCTACCAGTCGGCCAACGGCGGCGTGGGCGCGGACTGGTGCTACTTCGGCGCGTTCCCGAACTCGAACACGGGACTCACCGCTTGGCAGGCCTATCGCACAGCCTTCGATGTGGTGCTTCCCCCCTCGAGCACCACGGGCAACCAGATCCGCATCACCGGCTTCGGAACCGACACCGGCACCGCCAGCCAGACCAACCAGACGCATGTCGGCTCGTTGGCAGGCATCACGGCAAGTTCGCTGCGTTACACGGCCGACACGACCGGCGGCAACTCCGGCTCGCCGGTGATCTGGGAGAACCAGGGTGTCGCGATCGGCATCCACACGCACGGCGGCTGCACCACGAGCGGCGGCTCGAACGCCGGCACCAGCTGGAACCTTGCCGCGCCCCGCAACGCGCTCACCACGCCGCTCGGCGCCTGCCGCGCGATGACCTTCACGCCGATGGCGACGCTGCCGACGCGCTTCGCTGCCGCGGGTGGCGACACCATGGACGTCACCATGACCTCGCCCAGCGGCGCCGCCGCCCCCGCAGCCGTGCGCATGCTCTACCGCACCGAGGGCGCCTCGAACTGGAGCAGCGTGAACGGAACCCTGGTGAGCGGAACCACCTATCGCTTCACCACCCCCACCTTCGCCTGCGGCTCGCGCGTGCAGTACGCCTTCAGCGCACGCATGGGCGCGACAGGCGGCCTGTGCACGTGGCCCACCGACATGCCGCGCCGATGGTTCACCGCCGACGTGGTCACCACCAGTCTGGTGCTGTGGGAGGACAGTTTCGAGACCGACACGGGCTGGAGCGCGTCGGGCACCGCAACCGCAGGCGCGTTCGAGCGCAACCTGCCGCGCGGCAACGGCTTCCAGGGCGACCCGACCATCGACAGCGACGGCAGTGGCCAGTGCTATCTGACCGGCCGCAACGCGGGTGCAAACGTGGACGGTGGCACCACCATCCTGACGAGTCCCGCAATCGACGCGCGCGGCGGCTTCAATCCGCAGATCAGCTACGCGCGCTGGTTCAACTGCGCCACCGGCAGCAACGCCAACCAGGACACGATGACCGTGGAGATCTCTGGTGACGACGGCGCAAGCTGGGTCACGCTTGAGACCGTGGGCCCCACCGGCACCAGCAGCGCGTGGGTGCGCAGGACCTTCCCGATCGGGGATTACGTCGTGCCGGGCAAGCAGGTGCGTCTGCGGTTCACCACCAGCGATGTGGGCTCGGCCAGCGTGGTCGAGGCGGCGGTCGATGGCGTGCGGATCCTTGCCGACGCCGGCCTTGGCTGGTGCGGCAAGGAAGGCGACTTCGACCAGGACGGAGCCGTCGGCGCGAGCGACGTGGGCCTGATGCTCCTGCAGTGGGACCTGCCCGGCATCACGGATCTCGACGGCGACGGCACCACCGGCGGCGGCGATCTGGCGCTTGAACTGCTGAACTTCGACTGAGCGCGCAGGCGATCCCTTCGCACGCTACCGTGCCCGTCATGACGGGCGACGCTCTTCGTGCGGCCAGTGGCTTCGTGTGCATCGGGTTCGACGGGCATTCGCTGCCCGCGGAAAGTGCGGCACTGCTGCAAGGCGGTGTCCGCGCCGTGATCCACTTCACGCGCAACTATTCGAGCCCGTCGCAGATGTCGCGCCTCAATGCCGAGATTCGCGCGGCCGCTGGCGGTCCGGTGCTGACGACGGTGGACCACGAGGGCGGTCGCGTGCAGCGATTCCGCGGCGAAGGTTTTCCCGACCTGCCGTCAGGCCGAGATCTCGGTCTGGCGGGGCCCGAGGCCTCGCGGGCGGCCGGATTGGCCGCGGCGCAGCACCTTCGAGCGGCTGGCTTCAACATGAACCTGGCACCCGTGCTGGATGTTGACAGCAATCCCGCCAACCCGGTGATCGGGGCCCGTGCGTTCTCGCAGGATCCGTTGCGTGCCGCCGAGTGCGCGGTGGCGTACGCGGAGGGACTTCGCGCTGGCGGCATGCTTGCCTGCGGCAAGCACTTCCCCGGCCACGGCGACACGAACCTGGACAGCCATCTGGACCTTCCGCGACTCCCGCACGGCATGGACCGGCTCGAGGCCATGGAGCTCGTGCCGTTCCGTGCGGCGGTTGGCGCGGGCATCGATGCGATCATGACCGCACATGTGCTGTTCGAGGCGCTGGATCCGGGTGTGCCCGCGACGCTCTCCCGCGAGGTGGTCACCGGACTGCTGCGCAAGCGACTCGGCTTCGACGGCCTGGTGGTCACCGACGACTTCGAGATGCAGGCGATCGCGGACCGGTTCGAGCTGGGCGAGGCCGCCGTGCGATCGATCGAGGCGGGATGCGATCTCGTGCTGGCGTGCCACCGGCCTGATCGGCAGCACCGCATCATCGAGGCCATCGCGAGCGCGATCGATGCGGGTCGCATCCTGGAGTCAAGGATCCGTGAAAGCCAAAAAAGGCTCCAACGGCTCTTGGAAATCGCCTGATCCGGGCTATTTTTGCAGTCCATGATCCGCGAACGATCGGTCATCGCACTGGCCTCGATCGCCCTGGCGGCGCCCGCGCTCGCCGAGAAGCTGCACCTGACATGGCTGTGGCACCTGGAGCAGCCGATCTACTGGCCCGACGCCAACGGCACGCGCTACGAGCGTGCGTGGCAGAGCATCCAGCGCAAGGATGGTGGTGCCGCGAATCCGGCGAACGACCTGCGAGGCATCTTCGGCCTGGACGACCGCATCGCCGCCTATCAGTGGCGCCCCCGTGACTGCGTGAACTCGATCCGCTGGAGCGCGGAGGCTGGCGCGCAGGTGAGCTTCAGCGGCGGCTTGATCGAGAACATCCAGAGCTTCGCCGAGGCTGGCGGACAGCTCGGCTACGGCACCGGCTGGTTCAACCCGTGGCGTGAATCACGCAACTGGACCACGAGCGCCAGTGGCACGAACGTGCCCCGCATGGATCTGGTGCAGTTCAGCTTTCACCATGCACTGCTGCCGCTGGTCGATGACAGCACGATCCGCAAGGAGCTCGCGCTCTTCAAGGCGATCTATCCGGAGCCCTTCGGCGCAACTCCCACTGTCTCGAAGGGCTTCTTTCCCAGCGAGATGGCGTTCAGCGAGCGGATCATTCCGCACCTCGTCGAGTCGGGCATCGAGTGGACCTTCGTGAGCGGCGAGAAGATCAGCCGCGCGTGTCCCGACTTCCCGGTGCAGCTTGGCAGCGGCGGCGTGAACTGCGATCCGCCGAACAAGGCCGACCAGATCAACCCGAGCGGCACAGACTGGTTCCGGCTCTCGATCAGCCGCGGCTGCGGACCCGCCGAGGCGATGCCGCTGGGCTTCACGCCGCACAAGGCGAAGTGGGTGAATCCGGACACCGGCGCGGAGAGCGTGATCACCGTGGTGCCGTGCTCGCAGAGTCTTGGATGGCTCGATGGCTACAACCCGCTGCCGCTGAACCACCTCGACACGCTGCAGGCAAGGAACCCCGCCACGCGCCCCATGCTGCTGGTGCTCGCGCATGACGGCGACAACGCGTGGGGCGGTGGCTACAGCTACTACATGGAGGCGGTGCCCAACATCGTCTCGAGTGCCGTGGGCTCCGGCTACGTGCCCACGATGGTGCAGAAGTACCTGAACGACCACCCTGTTCCCGCCAGCGACGTGGTGCATGTGGAGGATGGCGCATGGGTGAACGCCGATGGCGACTTCGGTGCGCCGCAGTTCCTGAACTGGAACTGGCCCCCGGTGGACTCGAGCGGAAACGTGGACGTGGACAATGGCTGGGCCGAGGACATCCGCAACTGGGCGGTGATCACCGCCTCGCAGAACCTGGTCGACACCGCCGAGCAGATCCAGGGCGACGCTGGCCAGCCAGTGCGCATCAGCCACGTGCTGCGTCCGCAGTCGGCCAGCCGCGCGAGCGAGAAGGCCTGGCACTTCTTCCTTGGCTCGCTGAACTCGGGCTACATGTACTACGGCACCGCGCTGGACATGGAGGTGAAGCCGGCCGTCGCCTGCAACGAGGCCAATTCGTGGGCGAATTCGGTCATTGGAAACGCCTCGCAGGATCGCACCGGCCCCTCGATCTGGCTGCCGCAGCGCTGGCCATGGAATCCGGGCGGGCTCAACTACGGTCCCGCGCACAAGTACCAGTCGCGCACGCTCTCGGGCGACTTCGCCGTGTGGACCTTCGCGCACGATGTGAGCGGCCTGACGAACGTGACGCTGAAGTACCGCGTCGACGTGGACGGCACGAACCCGCTCTCGAGCAACCAGAACGAGACCTACGCGGGCGGTCCCGAGGTGGGCGCGTGGGTGAGCGTGCCCATGACGGTGACCGACTTCCCGGCCGGCAACGTGCTGAACGACGGCGGCATCGACTTCTTCGAGATGCCGGGCGCGATCGCCAAGCGCTGCGTGGGTCGGATCAACGGCATCCGCAGCAAGCTGCTGGACTACCACGTGGAGGCGACCGACGCGCGCGGCAACGTGAAGCGCAGTCCGATCCAGCATGTCTGGGTGGGTGACTCGGATGGAACAGGCGGTGGTGGTGGTGGCGGCGGTGGTGGTGGTGGTGGAACCGTGGTCGCCACGAGCCCCTCGCCAGTCCAGGCGAACGCGACCGTGACCATCACCTACGACCCTGCGGGTCGTGCGCTCGCCTCGGCGGCGACGGTGAAGGCGCACGTTGGCTTCAACGCGTGGGCATCGGTGCTGAGCCCGGATGCCGCGATGACGAAGTCGGCCTCGGGCACCTGGAGCTGCACGGTGCAGGTTCCGAGCACGGCCACGCAGCTCGACGTGGTGTTCAACGACGGTGGCAACATCTGGGACAACAACGGCGGACAGGACTGGCACTTCACCGTCCTGGGTGGAACCGCCGTCACTTGGCAGATGAACGGAACGCTCGACGCCGCAGCGATGCCCGTGGCCACCGTGGCCGGACGAACGCTGTGGGCCGGCCTGCAGGGCGACACGCTCTATCTGGCGACCCAGGACGCCGGCGAGGGTGACGACGTGTTCATCCTGCTCGCCAACGCGACCGGTCCGCTCACCGCGGCACCATGGGGCAAGGCCGGACAGGCCATGCAGTGGAAGGCCTTCATGGCCGACGAGAACGACAACGCGTTCTGCGGCTGGTTCAACGACCAGCAGAGCCAGACCTTCGCCGCCACAAAGGCTGCATCGACCGGCACCAACGGAGGCGTGCTCGAGGGCACGATCGACGTCGTGCAGCTCTTCGGCTCGCGACCGGATTCGATCGTGATCGCGGCGGCGGCCTACGCCAATGCCAACGGCGGCGCGCTGAAGCCCGCACAGCAATGCCCTGCCGGCGACGGCGACGGCTCGCTGGAGGCGTCGGAGTTCGTGACCGTGCGGCTGTGCGATCTTGAGGGCGGATGCTGCCCGAGCGACCTGGACGGATCGACGCAGGTCGACTTCGGCGACGTGGCGCTGCTCCTGCTGCAGATGGGGGATTCTGGCGGCGCCGCCGACCTCGACGGTTCCGGTGTGGTCGACAGCGCCGACATCTCGCTGCTGCTGCTCGACTACGGCCCCTGCCCCTGATCGCGTCGCTATCCTCCGCCCGTCATGCCACGGGTCATGGATCGACTTGGCTGGCTCCTGCTGCTGAGCCTGCTTCCGCTGGCCGCGTGCGGTGCGCCCTCCATGGAGGAACGGCTCACGCAGGCGCGCATGTCGCTGGCGCAGGTCAACACCCTGAAGGATCATCCGACGCCGGAACAGATGAAGGGCGCCAAGGGCGTGGCGCTGCTGAGCATCGTGCAGGGCGGGCTCGGCGTCGGTGGCGAGGGCGGCGGCGGGGTCGTGCTGCAGCGAAACGGATCGGGCTGGGGCTGCCCCTACGCGGTCAACGTTGGCGCCGGGACGATCGGCCTGCAGATCGGCGGCCAGGGCAAGGACATGCTGCTGGTCTTCAACAGCCAGGACGCGCTGGATGACTTCATCGACGGTGGCCTGCAGCTCCACGCGCTTGGCGAGGGCACCTTCGGGGCATCCACCGGCAACACGAACGCGGCGAAGCGATCCACGCTGGTGTTCCTGAAGGGACAGGGCGTGTTCGGCGGACTGGAGCTTGGCGCGCTGAACGTGGGCCCGGCCAACGACGTGAACAGCGCGACCTACGGAGGCGACGCCGATCGCGCAGCCATCCTGTCCGGCAAGACCAAGCCTCCCGAAGGACTCTCCCGACTCACCCGTATGCTCGAAGCCATGGACTGACGCCGCCGTCGGCGCCGGTCCCGCTGGCACTCCATGAAAGGAACCTGATCATGACTCGAATCCTGCCCACCATCGTGCTGCTGCTCGCCGCCCTTCTGCCGATCGGATGCGGCGCCAGCACGATGAGCCAGCGCCTGCTGGACGCGAGTCACTCGCTCGCGCAGGTGAACTCCCTCGAGCAGAAGCCGACCAAGCAGCAGATGTCCGGTGCCAAGGGCGTGGCGATCCTGAGCATCGCGCAGGGTGGCATCGGCATCGGCGGCGAGGGTGGCGGCGGAATCATCCTCAAGCGCGTCGGCAACGGGTGGGGCGCTCCCTACGCGGTCGACGCGGCGGCAGGAACCATCGGCGCGCAGCTCGGCGGCCAGGGCAAGGATGTGCTGATCGTGTTCAACTCGGACGCGGCGCTGACCGACTTCGTGAAGGGCGGCATGCAGTTGCAGGCCGTCGCCGAGGGAACCGGCGGAGCCGAGAGCGGCAACACGCGCTCGAAGAGCTCCGAGCGCGAGATCTTCGTGAAGGGCACGGGCCTCTACGGCGGCGCCGAACTTGGGGGCATGAACTTCAGCCCCGCGAACAAGATCAACGCCGGCGCCTACGGTCCTGCCGCCACCAGCGTCGAGATCCTCGACGGCAAGGTGGCGAAGCCCGACGGAACCTCGAGTCTGACGGCCGCGCTCGACGCGATGCGCTGAGTCACGCGCTCCGGCGCGGCGGAACGAACACGTTGGCGGCCAGGAGCCCTGCCACCAGGGCGCCGGCGATCACCAGGGCCGCGAGCGCCCATGACGCGCCGCGCGACGGGCTGTCCATGAAGAGGAACGAGGTGCCGCGAAGACCGAGCGATCCCGGCACCAGCGGCAGGATGCCGGGCGCGACGAGCGTGATCGCGGGGCGTCGCAACAGCCGGCTGAACGCGTTGCCGGCGATGCCAACCAGGAACGCGCCGATGCAGACGCCGAGTTCCGGTCCCAGGAAGCCCGCGCCGAGTCGTGCGCCGTAGAGGCCGAGCAGCGCACTCGAGGCGACCCAGCCAAGATCGCGCCAGCGCCCCTGCAGCAGCATGAGGCTGGCCAGCGACATGACGAACGCCGCGGGAAGCACCTCGAGCCATCCAAGCGGTGGCAACGGTGGCTGCATGGGCGCCATCGGAAGCTGCGTGACGATTCGGTCGCCGATCGCGGCCCCGAAGCCGAGCGCCACGAGCGTCATCGCCGCGCCCATGAAGCGGCTGCTGCCCGAGGCCAGGTTGCGCGTGGCGAGCTCGATGAGCGCTCGCGTGAGCGTGAATCCCGGAAGCAGCACCACGATTCCGGCCAGCATGACCGCGCCCATCGTGATCGGCGGCATGAGGTGCGCGAGCGCCCAGGCTCCCACCGTGGCCACGATCCCCGCCAGGAACTCGGCCAGCGCCGCCCTGTCGCGCCGCGCGTTCAGCATCGTGGAGAGGCCGCCCACGAGCAGTCCAACGATCGCGCCGGCGATCGCGTCCTTCAGATCGCCGCCGAAGAAGCGCGTGGCCGCCATGCCCGCGAGGCCGTAGGCGACCCAGATCTCCCATGGATTGAAGGTCGAGGGCGCCGCGCCGAGATCGCGAAGTGCGGCGGCGCCGACCTGTGGCGTGGTCTCGCCGCGCAGCACCCGGGACTGGATCGACTCGATCGCGTGCAGCCGGGTCAGGTCGATCGCGCCAGGATCCACGCGCAGGTTCACCACGCGCTGCCGATCGATCGGGCCGAACGCCAACGCCAGGAAGGTCGGCAGGCTGAACATCGTCGTCGGCACGCCCAGACGAGCCCCGCATCGCGCCACCTGCTCCTCGAGCCGGTGCGCGGGTGTTCCGAAGCGGTGCAGATCACGCGCCAACTCCACCAGAAAGCGCTCGGCATCCGAGAGTCCTGCGGATGCGGGCTCGGAAGTTCGTTCGGCGGGCGTGGCCATCCCGGTGATCGTACGCGATCCGATGGATCAGTCCGCGGACCCGCTCGAGGAATCGGGCTCTTGCAGGAATGGAACGACGGTTCGCCGCGTCTCATCGGGCGCGTCGCCGAACACCACGTGGCCCGCGCCGCGAATCAGCGCACCCGTGGCTCGCGGAATGCCCGCCGTGAAGACGGGCATCATGCTCCGGTCGGTCACGCGGTCACGATCGCCCCAGACGACCAGCGTGGGTGCCTGCACCCGCGAAAGCTCGTCCCGCACGCCATCGAGCAGGAAGGGCCGGATCGCCTCGACGATCTGCAGCGTTTCCGGTCTCCGGCGCACCGCCTCCGCGGTCATGAACGAGCGGAACTGCCACGGGACCGGCGGTCGCACCTCGAAGACGTAGCCAAGCACCCGCTCGAAGTCCGCCTCGCTGGCGATGTCGAGCGGATTCGCCCCGCGCTCGACCTGCTGCATGAACTCGTTCTGCACGGGTGGCCGCACGCCCGCGGGCGCGAGCAGCACGAGCCGCCGGACCCGATCCGGGTGCTGCACTGCAAGGTGCGTGGCGAGAGCGCCCCCCATGCTGGTGCCGATCACGTCGAAGCGACGCAGGCCCAGGGCGTCGACGAACGCGATGATCTGGCGCACGTAGAAATCCGCGTCATGCACGCTTCCCGCGTGGTACGGATGCTGGCCGAAGCCGGGCAGGTCCGGTGCCAGGCAGCGGTGCGCTGGCGTGAGCCACGGCATCAGGCTCATCATGGCCTCGCGGCTGGTTCCGAAACCATGAAGCAGGAGCACTGGCGCCGCGTCGGCCGGACCCGACTCCAGATATCCCCAGGGCCGTCCCGCGACCACGACCTCGCGCGCATCGATGCCCATGGCCGCGCGCGCCAGACGCGTGACCACCGGCACGAACACGGAAGGCGTGAACCAGATCACGCCCACGCCGAGCGCCGAAACGATCAGGAAGGCGGCGAGCCAGCGACCTCGTGCGCGTCGGAGCATGGCCAAGAGTCTAGGAAGGCATGTCGACCCGCCATGTGCGCGTTATGCTCGCGGCATGCCGAGGTGGTGGCTCATCACGATCGCGGTCGCGGGCACCTGGCTGGTGCTCCTTGGCGCCGGCCAGTTCGGTTTCCTCGCGAAGCTCTCGCTGGATGCCCTGGCGCCGTACGTGAAGCACGGCGTGTTCGGCATCGCCGCGATCACCGCCTTCCAGTGCGTCAGGCAGGGATCCGCCGCATGGGCCGCCACGCTTGCCGCACTCGCGATGCTGCTCAACACCGTCGCGCCCACGCACTGGCCGTCCGGATGGGAGCACCCGTTCCAGCTGGTCGCCGGCGTGCTGATGGTCGCCTTCAGCGTGCGCCAGTGGAATTGACGTCGGGCTGCGCAGGCGCCGCGATGGCCGACGGCGGGCTGGCCTCGGTCGGTGCGGGCGGCGGCGGCGCCTTGGTCATGTCGAACAGGTAGGCCCCGCCGGGCTCGATGCCCAGTCGCTCGCTTCGCACGCGCCCGACGGCGATCCACGGCCACTTCGCCACCACCGCGCTGCCGAAGCTCGCAGGGCCGCAGAAGACCTTCGGCTTCAGGCGGGTGACCTCGACCCAGGCGGTGCCACGCCGCTCGAACACGAACACGCGGCCACTCTTGTCGTCGCCCTCCTGCGCGCTCGAATCGCCCACGATCACGCGACCCCCGCTGACCTGCAGCGAGAACCCGAAACCGCGACCACGCTCCACGCCGATGCCGGGCTGCAGTCGCGCCTCGAGCATCCACGTGCCGTTGGTTCGCTGGTATACGAACACGTCCGCGCCGGCGTCGAAGGGATTGAGCGCCTGCACGGCGAGCACGTCGCCCTCGATCGCGACGCGATTGCCGAATCCGAAGTACGGGCTCACGCCGTTGCCGGAGATCTCCTGCTCGAGCTTCCAACCGGTGTCGCCGCGACGGTAGACGCACACCATCGGCGACTCCTTGCTGGCGCGCACCTTCTCCGCCTGGAACGGCTGCAGCGCGGCGGGATGTCCCACCACCAGCACGTCGCCGCTGATGGCAAGGCTGGCGCCGAACCACCAGGGCGCGCTGGCCTCGGGGCGCTGGAGGGCGCCCTCCGCCTTCCAGCCATCGCCGTCGCGACGGAACAGGTACACGCGCGGACTCGGCAGGTAGTCGGAATCCTTCAGGTTGGGGCGCGCGTTCACCTCGCTCACGGCGAGCAGGCCGCCATCCATCGCGATCGCGCCGCCGAAGTTCACCCGCACCGCGCCGGCCGGACCCTTGATCAGTCCCGCCTGCTTCCAGATCTGCGGCTCGTCGACGCGACGGAACCAGACGAGTTCCGAGGACGCGCCCTTGTGCGTGATCGTGCTGACGAGCGTGTCGGCATCGCCAGCCACGCGCTGCAAGGCGAAGTCCTCGGCCGAAAGGCCGTTGACCTGGGGCATGTCGGGGCGCGTGGTCCACGTGCCGTCCGGCTGCCGCTCGAACGTGGCGATCTGCCCATCGGATCCACGACGACGCGAGATGCACGCGCCCGTCACGATCAGTCGATCACCCGCGAACCCCAGCACGTTGCCGAACGCGGGCGCCACGGTCGGCAGCGCCGCCTGCACCACGGCGGTCTCGGTCATCGGGGATCCGGCCGCGGTCGGTCCGGTCGCGACCGGAAGCGCGGGGCTCAGGCGAATCGGGGTCGCGGGCGCCTGGGAAAGCGCGGCGGCCAGCAGGGTTGCGAGCATCATGAGCGGCGAACGCCTTGATCAGGGGTGCGGTTCGCCCGAGGTGCGCGCAAGGCCTCGATGGCGCGGCAGACCTCGTCCACCAGCGCGGTCTCCTCGGGCAGATTGTGCTTGCCGTAGGCGTCCCTCGGCGGAATCACGCGCACGCCGATGCGATGCAGCTTCTCGAGATTCTCGACCAGGATGCTGCTGTGCATGGAGCCATGCATGGTCGGCGCCACCAGCACGCACGCCTGCCCGCGCTCCATGCGGCCGATCGCCGAGGCCAGCGTCGCGCCGATCACCCCTTCGGCGATCCCGTGGGCCATGCGGCCGATGGTCGCGGCCGTCGCTGGCGCGACCAGGTAGGCGTCGAACGGGGACGCGTCGGAGAGGTGCTCCGCGTGCGCGCTCAGCCGAACCACCGCCGCCTGGGCGGTGCTCCACTCGAGCGCATCCTGCGTGACGTAACGAAGCGCCTCCTCGCTGCAGAAGGCCGTCACGACGGCCCCCTGACGGCGCAGCGCGCGCGCGATCAGCGGCGCCTTGAAGGCGGCGATCCCACCCGAAACCATCAGCGCCACGCGCGCACCATCGAGACGATGGCCATCACGCGGCACCTCGCGGTCACCAAGGTCGCTGGGCGTCGGCGGCGGGAAATGGAAGTCTTCCATTCCGAGAATGGTATCCGCGACGCCGCTATCTTCGGTCCTCGTGAACGCCCCCCAGGCATGCACGACCTGCACCATCGAGAAGCCGGAGGCGGAATCCGAGGGAGCCGCGGGCCTGCTGGTGCCCGCGATCTCGGGGGCCATGCTGCTCGCGGCGTGGCTTGCCGAGCGCAACGAGTTCCAGCGAGAGGCGTGGCTCGGCCTGTACGCGGCCTCGTATCTCGTCGCAGGCTGGGGCGCGTTCCTGCAGGGATTGCAGCTGGCGATCCGACTCCGGCTCGACGTCGACTTCCTCATGGTGGTGGCCGCGATCGGTGCCGCGTGGATCGGACGCTGGGTGGACGGCGGACTGCTCCTCTTCCTGTTCGCGCTCGGCAACGCGCTGGAGCACTACGCGATGGGACAGGCGCGCAAGGCCATCCGTGCGCTCGGGCAACTCGCGCCGCGCACCGCGCGTCGGAAGCGCGGAACCATCGAGGAGGAGGTGCCCGTCGAGTCGCTCGCGCTGGATGACCTGGTGATCGTGCGGCCGGGCGAGCGGCTGCCCGCCGACGGCCAGGTGGACGCAGGCGCCGGCGCAGTGGACCAGAGCCCGATCACCGGTGAAAGCGTGCCGGTCGAGAAATCGATCGGCGACGAGGTGTTCGCGGGCACCGTGAATGGCGACGGAAGCCTGGTCGTGCGCGTGACGCGCCGCACCGAGGACTCCACGATGTCGCGCATGATCCGGCTCGTCGAGGAGGCGCAGGCACAGAAGGGACGCACGCAACGGGCCGCAGAGACCTTCACGCGCGTCTACGTGCCATGCGTCGTGGCTGGCACGATCGCCGCGATCGTGGCGCCCCCGCTGCTGGGATGGCTGGATGCGCGCGAGGCCCTGTTGCGCGCCATCGCGATGCTGGTGGGCGCGAGCCCCTGTGCACTCGCCATCAGCACGCCCGCCGCGGTGCTGGCTGGCGTGGCGCGCGCGGCACGCAGCGGCGTTCTGATCAAGGGCGGCGCGCATCTCGAGAGCCTGGCCGAGATCCGCGCGATCGCGATGGACAAGACCGGCACCATCACGGCGGGCCGCCCCGAGATCGTCGACATCGTGCCGGTCGATGGCGTCACCGATGGTCGACTGCTGGCGCTGGCGGCTGCGCTCGAACGCCGCAGCGAGCACCCCATCGCGCACGCGATCGTGCAGGCCGCCGAGGCGGCGGGTGCGCCGAAGCTCGATGCGCAGGACGTCACGGCCATCCGCGGCAAGGGACTCGAGGGCACGCTCGATGGCGTCGCGCTCCGCGCAGGCTCGCCCCGCATGCTGGCGGAGAGCGGCGCGGCGATTCCGACGGCCCTGCAGCGCCGAGTGTCGGAACTGGATCGCGCCGGGCACACGCTCGTTGCCGTGCTCCTGAATGGCGTGGTGCAGGGCGCCGTGGCGCTGAGCGACCGCCCGCGCGCCGGATCCGCCGCCGCGATCGCGCGGCTGCAATCGATGGGCGTGCGGCCCGTGGTCATGCTCACGGGCGACCGCGCCGAGGTGGCGCGCCGCGTGGGCGAGCAGGTCGGTGTGGACGAGGTCCGCGCGGAACTGCTGCCGGAGGACAAGATCAAGGCCGTGCGCGAGCTGCTGGAGCGGCATCGCGTGATGGCCATGGTGGGTGACGGCGTGAACGACGCCCCCGCCCTGGCGATGGCGACCGTGGGCATCGCGATGGGACAGGGGGGAACCGCCGTGGCGCTCGAGGCCGCGGATGTGGCGCTCATGGCCGATGACCTTGGCCGACTTCCGTTCACCGTGGCACTTGCCCGATTCGCACGGGGCGTGATCCGCCAGAACGTGCTCGTGAGCATGGGCATGGTGCTGCTGCTCATCCCGCTGGCGCTCTCCGGAACCATCAACACCACCGTCGCCGTGATCCTGCACGAGGGCAGCACCGTGGCCGTGGTGCTCAACGGGCTTCGCCTGCTCGCCTGGCGCGACCGCGCCTGACTCTCACGCCCCGTATGCGGGCTCGAACACGATCGCGCGAACGAAAGCGCCCACGTCCGCGGGGCGCGGCACGCGCGCCAGTCCCCGATCGAAGATCAGCGTGGCCACGTCGATCGCCTCGCGCACGAGGGTCTCGTGGATCTCGGCGACCGGCGGATAGATCAGGCCCACCGCAAGGTCCTCGTCGCTCACCTGCCCCGCCAGACTCTCGGCCGCGCGGAGGAACATCTCGTCGGTCACGCGCGTGGCCTGGGTGGCGTAGACCGCCATGCCGACCGCTGGATAGATGTAGACGTTGTTGCCCTGCCCCGGCACGAACAGCTTGCCGCCGTGGTGCAGCGGCGGGAACGGGCTGCCGCTGGCAAAGATCGCGCGGCCCTCGCTGTGCTCGATCGCCTGCTTCGCGGTGCACTCGCTCTTGGAGGTGGGATTCGAGTAGGGAAAGATCACCGGACGCCGGTTGATGCGCGACATCTCCGCGATCACCTGCGGGGTGAAGGCGCCGGCCACGGTGCTCACCCCCACGATCGCCGAGGGCTGCACGGCCCTCACCACCTCGAGCAGGTCCTTCATCGGCGCCCCGGGGTGCGCGTACCGCGCCTGGTGCTCGCTCAGGCCCGGCGTCTCGGGCGTCACGAGACCCTTCGAGTTCATGAGCCAGCAGCGCCTGCGCGCCTCCTCGATCGGCAGGCCCTCGCGGGTCATCTGCAGGCAGCACAGGTCGGCGATGCCGATCGCCGCGCTGCCGGCGCCATAGAACACGATGCGATGGTCGCGCAGCCGGTCGCCGCGGATGCGGCAGGCGCCCATCATGCCCGCCACCGCGACCGCCGCGGTGCCCTGGATGTCGTCGTTGAAGCAGCACACGCGATCGCGATGCCGGTCGAGCAGCGGAATCGCCGTCTTGTTGGTGAAGTCCTCGAACTGGATGCAGCAGCGCGGGAAGACCTGCTGCACCGCGTCCACGAACTCGTCGACGAAGGAGTCGTACTCCGCGCCCGTCACGCGCCGCTGACGCAGGCCCGGGTAGAGCGGATCCTCCAGGAAGTCCTCGTTGTTCGTGCCGACGTCGAGCGTGACCGGCAGCGTGCACTCGGGCGGCACCCCACCGAACGCCGAATAGAGCGCGAGCTTGCCGATCGGGATGCCCATGCCGCACACACCCTGGTCCCCAAGGCCGAGGATGCGCTCCCCGTCGGTCACCACGATGAAGCGGACGTCCTCCTCGGGCCAGTTCTCCAGCACGCGCCGGATGTGGCCGCGACGGTTCAGCCCGACATAGAGCCCGCGAGGCCGGCGAAGGATGTGCCCGAACTTCTGGCATGCCTCGCCGACGGTCGGCGTGTAGACGATCGGCATCAGGTCCGCCGGCTCCTGTCGCAGCAGCCGGTAGAAGAGCCGCTCGTTGATCTCGGCAAGCTCGTTCAGGTAGACGTACTTGTCCAGGTCCGTTGTGCAGCGCTGGAGCTGCCGCTTCACGCGCATGAGCTGGTGCTCGGGTGTGGTCACGCCATCGGGAAGCAGGCCGATCAGGCCGAGCGACTCGCGCTCCTGCTCGTTGAAGGCCGTTCCCTTGTTCAGCCGCGCGTTGTTGAGGATGTCGCGTCCGTGCGCCATCGCGGCAGCCTACCGCGCGGCGCGCGTCAGGACTCGGGCGTCACGCGGGCCGCACCCACGCGCGTCCAGGTGCCTACGAGGATCTTCTGGCGATCCTGGCACGGGTCGCGCACGACCGAGGCGGTGAACGCGTTCGGCTCGACCTGCAGCGTGTAGGTCCCTGGGCCGTCGCTGCACGGATTCGATCCCGGCTGGTCGCGGAAGATGGCCTCCGCGCCGTCGAACGTGTAGGAGCCGATCACCGGACGCTGCTTCGGGCCCGTGCGCTGCAGCATCATCACGCCCGTGTCCTCGATCTCGAGCGTCGCACCCTCGGCGTTGCGCCAGGAGCCGCTGAGCTCGCGGGTTCCGGCGGCTTCCGGCGTGGCGGCACATCCCGCGAGCAGCAGCATCAACGACAGGCACGGCGTGCGCATGATCAGAACTCCATGACCAGCTGGATGGCGAACAGGTTGGGCGACTGCTGGTCAAAGCCGACCTGATCCATGTAGGAATACTGCACCTTGAACTGCATGAA
>JBIIOC010000129.1:0-5088 GCA_044337135.1 Phycisphaerales bacterium
CGAGGCGGCGGGCGCGATCCTGCGCAAGCTTGTCGATGGCGAGGATCTGTTCCGGCGTTCGTGGACCGGCCTTCAGCGCCGAGATCAATCGGGCGTCAAGCTGGCCGATCCGGTCATGGGCCTGTCGCATCTTCGCGCGCATCGCGGCGCGCTCGGCGTTCCTCGCCTGCAGCGCGCGAGCATATCCCGCCGTGGATTCCTGCTCCTGCTCGGGCGTCTGCTCGGGGGTCGCGTCCCGCTCCGCGATCTGGCTCCGGACCGTCTCGAGTTCCTTCTCGCCACGCGCGTTCACATCCTCGAGTTCCACGCGCAACGGCCGAAGCGTGCGGTCTCGCAGTCGCTGCCAATCATCCACGTAGGTGTCGAAAGCGGCGTCGAGGGCGGCGCGCTCCTCGACGGGCAGCCGGGCCTCCCGGAGCGTCGCTTCGTACTGCGCGCTGGTGATCGGCTTCGAGAACTGCACATCCTGCACCCAGCCGGCCTGCACCACGCGGGTGCAGCAGGCCAGCATGAGAAGCGCGGTCAGCCGAAGGATGATCGAATGTGCAGGATTCCCGGTTCGCATGCCGGGAAGGCTAATCCAGCCTGACCACCGCCGCCTGTTCCGGCGTGAGCAGCGCGCGAAGCCTGCGCAGGGTGCGGGCGTTGAGTTCCTCGCGGTCATAGGCAGCGTCGGTGCGGATGCGATCGGCGCCCTGCAGCTTTCGAACCTGACTCCTCATGCGCGACGGATCATCGTCCGGCCCACCCTGCAGCAAGCCGCTCACGGCGGCATCGGACTTGTCGGTGCGCTCGATCGAGCGCTCCACCAGCGCATCGGAGCGCGTGCGGAAGTCCTCTGCCAGCCGCGATACAGCCTCGATGCGATCGGGCGGGAGGTCCGCGATCGCCAGCGCCCGGTCAATCGCTGCATCCACCTTCTCCTGCGAGCGGAAGGCCTCGGGATGCGTCTGCTTGCGCACGGCGCGCCGAAGCGCGAGCGCGTCGGCCGCTGGCAGCGTGGCCGCGACAGTCTCCACGGCGGCCGCCTGCGACGCCTCGATTCGCGCGATCGCCTCCTCGAGCGGCTTGCGGGCGCGCTCGAGTGCCTCGGCCTGCTTCTCGTCGATGGTCATGTTCATCGAGACGCTCTCCGAGCCATCCTCAGACTGCTGCAGCACCGACTGCATCATCGAGATCTGCAGCTTGGAGGCCTCGTCGAGCAGCGCCTGGGCCGCGACAAGTTCCTGCAGCAGCGACGCGCGCCACGCCTGCACGGCCGTCGCGCATGCGCGGGCGCCGGCAGGGCTCAGGCCCGCCACGGCCGCGTCGAGATCGATCTTCATTGGCCGCGACACGAGCGAGGTCACCATCATCGGCCCCATGCCCTGCAGGCCGGCTCGCGCGCGTGCGAGAGCGCGCCGCGCACGCTCACCCTCGACCGCGGCGGCATCCAGCCCGCTCACGCCCGCCTTCACGTTCTCGAACCAGCCGTCCTCGATGCGGGCAAGTTCCGCACGCCGCGCCGCGCGCGACTGCACGAACTGCTCCGGAGTCTGTCCAGAGGCCGGCATGAACTCCGCGGCAGGACCCGCATTCGCCGACCCCGCCGCAATCCAGTCCGAGTTCGCCTTCAGCAGATCCTCGGCAAGCGCATCCCACACGGCACGCTGCGAATCAGGCACCGCCAGTTGCTTGCGCATCGACTCGATGTCCTGACGGCTCAGCGGGCGGGTTCCTCGCGAGAGCAGCATTTCCGGCATCGGCACATTGGAGGTGTCTGCGGCCTGATCCATGGAGCCCTGGAATTGATCGGTGATGGCGCGGGCAACGGCTGTGCCACCGGCGATCGCAGGCTCCATGTCTGGAGGGGGTGCATTCATGCCGATGTCGGATGAATCGCTGGTGGTCGCGATCACCTGGATGTTGGACTGGATCTGCACGGTGGCACCGTCGGATGGCATCTCGTCACCGGCCTGCATCACCACCATCGCGCCCGTCATGGCGGGCATCGCGTCGCCCGAGTCCGACGAGAGCACCATCACGCTGCCCTCGCTGGCAAGGTCCTCCAGGTTCATGCCGGCCTCATCGCCACCGATCTCGAAGGTCATGCCGGGCCGTGCCAGGCTGGGATCACCCGCAGCCGCGGCAATGGCGGCCGCGTTCTCGGTGTTGAGCCTGGCTGCGCGCTCGGCGAGTTCCTTCACCGCCTCGGGCTGCGGTGGATCGGCAAGCATCGCGTCGATCGCGGCTTCCTCGAGCGCTTCGCGCTCCTTGTCCCAGGCTGCAAGGCGATCCGTCATGGCGCCACGCTGCTCGGGCGTCATTCGAGCCATCATGCCGTCGGGCGTGGGCGCTCCAATGCCACCCCAGCCACCTCTGGAAGGCAGTGCCGAGCGGCGGAACGATTCCAGATACGCCCTCGCATCAGCGGGGGGAAGAAGCGCGGCGATCTCGCGAACGGTCGCGCGCTGGCTTGCGAGCAGCTTGCGGCGAAGGTCGTTGAAACGGCTGCCACCGGCGTCCTCGAGACTGGCCAGGGCAAGGCGATCGATGATCGGCGTTGCGGTGGTCTCCCACGCGCGCGTCTTGGCCGCCACTTCGGTCGCCTTGTCCGCCGCAAGCGACTTCAATCCGGGCACGCGCGGCAGGTTCATCGAGACGCCGCGGACCAGAGCGGTCGCTCGCTTGCGCGTGCGCGCGTCGGCCACCTTGTCCAGCGCCGCCATCTGGGCGGCATCGAGTCCCGCCGCGCGCATGGCATCGAACATGGCGCGCTCCGAGGTGCGCATCGCCTCGAACGCGCGATTCGAGGCCTTGTTCATGCCCGCCATCGCGGCCTCGTCATCGGGTGCCGCGTCCAGCTTGACCTGCGCCGGCCGCACGGTCTGGTCGCGCACCTCGAGCCAGCGGTCCACGCAGTCGTCGAAGGCCTTCTCCAGGATCACTCGCTGCGGATCCGTGGGCTGGATCGCCTCGATCCACGCCTTCAGGTCCCGCGTGCGAAGCGGCGCGGGAACCTCGGCGGCGCCGGCAAGAACGGTGAACCCCAGGCCAAGTGATGCCACGGTGACAGCGACACGCAACAGCAACCCGGCATGTCGCAGCGACGGATGGATCTTCATGTGGGTGTTGTACAGCGACCCGGCGGGTGGGTTTCCCGCGGTCACCAGATCCGACGGATTCAGGACCCGGGGGGTGCCCCCGCGATCACGGCGCGATGGTGACCGTCGAGTTCGGCTCGGTGAGCATCTCGTAGACCATCTCAACGTCCAGCGGGCGCATGCGCACGCAGCCCATGCTCTTCTGCTGTCCGATCGATTCCAGATCGATCGTGCCGTGGATGCCGTAGCCCTCGAAGCCCTTGTTGTGGGGCTCGATGCCCTTCAGGCCGACCCAGCGCTCGCCGATGGGATTCTTCGGGTCGTTGCTCTGGAAGAACTCGCCCGTGCGCGGATTGCGCCACTCGGGATCGATCAGCTTGCTCTTGGGTCGAACGATGAACGCGCCGGTGGGGGTGGTGTTCAGTTCGCCAAGACCGATCGGATAGCTCGCGATCATCACGCGATCCGGGCCCTCGCCGATGAACATGTTCAGGCGGTACTCGCTCTTGCGAACCTCGCCGTGAAAGGCGCCCTTCGGCAGCTTGACCGACTGTCCGACCTTCAGTCCGTTGGGATTCGAGATGCCGTTGATGCGCTGCACCAGACGCCAGTCGCAGTCGAGCTTCTGGGCCTTGGCGATGCGCGCGAGGCTGTCCCCCGACTCGATCCTGTAGCCGAGCGAGTACGGGTCGCCGTTCACCACGCGGTTGCTGAACACCAGCACGGCGTTCACGCGGTTGATCGCGTCATAGCCGCGCATGCGATCCGCGGTCGACAGAGCCGAGCCCTCGAGCAGGCGCGTGAGCTGCGCTCGTGCGCGCACCGGATCACCTTCGACCATCGCGATCGCCTCGTCGAGCGCCATCGTGCCGGCAGCGGACATCGCGCCCGAATCGGCACCGCTGGCGGGAGCGCTCGTCGACGGCTGCTCCGTCGCGGCAGGCGCGCCGATCACGCCGCTCGCCGGCATGGCTGGCGCGGCGGGGGCCTTCGGTGCCGCGCTGGCCGGCGCGTTCGCTGGCTGCGTCTGCGCCGCCGCAACCGTCGTGGCCGGCGCGGTGGGTGTCGCGGGCATCGGTGCAGGCTTCGACTCCGCGCCGCCACCGATCACCTGGTTGCTTGGAAGCTCGATGGTCACTTCGCCACCCGATGCCGCGGGAGCAGCCGGTGCCGGTGCGGGCATCGGCCGTTCCGCCATCTTCACCGCGCTGTCCTTCGAAGGCTCCGACGACCACGCCTTCCATGCGAAGTAGATCACCGTGCCCGCGATGGCAAGACCCGCGAGAAGGATCACCACGCGCATGCGCGAGCGTCGCGGCGACGCGTTGCTCATGAATCGGCTGCGTGGACTCTGGCGTGAACTCTGACTGGCAAGGACCATGACGACTTCTCCGGTGGTGGGCGCGGCGGGATCGGGGAAAGATTAGATCGGCGAAATGGGTTGCGCAGCCGCAACGCCGGTTCCTGACGCGAGCCACTCGACCCGGGCGTCGTGGGACAGCGCGGGGACTTCAGGCACACGCTGGCAGCCGAAGCAGACACCCAGCGTGACGGCCTCCCGCCGAAGGCTGGGCAAGAAGCGGTCATAGAACCCTCCCCCTCGACCAAGTCGGCGGCCAAGGGCGTCAAACGCCACGCCCGGCACCAGCGCCACGTCGATCTGCTCGGCCGGAACCATCTCGCGCTGCCTTGGAACGGCGATGCCCATCGCGTCGGTCTCCAGATCCCTGGGGTCGAGCGACCTCAGAAGGCATGGCTGGAAGATTCCCTCGGCGGTCACGACCGGCACGCTCACGCGGATTCCGCGTTGCATGGCCTCCGCGAGCAGCGGCCGAAGGTCCACCTCGCTCGCCAGCGGCAGGAACCCGAGCACCGAACGGGCTCCAACCCAGGTGGGCCAGGATCGGATCGACTGGCGGATCGCAACGCCTTCCTCGGCCCGGTTCGCCGAATCCATCGAACGAAGGGCGGTTCGAACGCGTTCCCGAAGATCGGCCTTCGTGCG
>JBIIOC010000130.1:0-5083 GCA_044337135.1 Phycisphaerales bacterium
CCTCGATGCCCTTCGTCACGCGCTCGCGATGCGCGCCCTCATGCGCGATCAGCAGGAATCCGCCCTCGCGCGCCGATGGCAGCGAGGCGGCGAACAGGTGGAAGGCCTCGATGACGTCCTCGAGCGATCCGTAGCAGTCCAGGTGCTCCGCCTCCACGTTGTTCACGATCGCGAGCGCCGGTCGCAGGTTGTGGAAGGAGCGATCGAACTCGCACGACTCGGTCACCAGCAGTCCAGGCCGACCCGCGAACGCGCCGGTCGGCACGCGCTCGGCACCCGGGCGCGCGTTGCCGCCCAATGCGTCACAGGTCGCGCCGGCGATGAATCCGGGATCAAGTCCCGCCTGCAGGAGGATCCACGTCAGCAGGCAGGTCGTCGTGCTCTTGCCATGCGTGCCCGCCACCGAGACGCCGGTCCGAATGCGGTGCAGCTCGCCCAGCATCTGCGCGTAGGTTCGCACCGGCACGCCGCGATCCATCGCGGCTCGCAGCGTGGGATGGGAGGCGCCAGCCGCGGCGGTCGCGACCACCAGCGCGGCATCGGCCGGGATGGCGCCGCCAGGACCCTCGGCGATCGGAATGCCGTCCGCCCGAAGCCGATCGATCGTCTCGCCGCCCTCGCGATCCTCGCCGGCCACGCGGGCACCGGCCGCCGCCAGCAGGCGTGCCAGTCCACTCATGCCGGTGCCGCCAGCACCCACCATCCACACGCGGCTTCCGCGAAGGGCAGGCAGTGGAGCAGTCGCCCTGGCTTGACGCATCGGTCGCATCGTAGGGGCTGCGGCGGGGCCATTCGTCAGGTCATGGAGGGGGGCGGCGCTCACGTCCCGAGCATCGGCAGGTTCCGGCGTCGATCGTGAATGCGGGGGGCGTGTCCGGCACGGTCGTACAATCGGCCGGATGTCCGAAGCGTCCGCGAATGTCCGAGCGCAGGTCCTGGTGATCGACGACGAGGCGGAACACGCCCAGACGATGGCGGACACGCTGCGAAAGCCCGGCCATGTCTGCACGGTCGTGCACTCGCTGAAGGAGGCCGAGCCGGAACTCCGCGACGGGAACTTCGACGTGATCGTGACAGACCTGGTCATGGACACGCCAACGGCCGGGCTGGAGGTCCTGAAGCTCGCGAAGGCCCACCAGCCCGATGCCGAGACCATCCTGGTCACGGCCCACGGCGATGTTCCCACCGCCAAGGCCGCCCTCCAGGGCGGCGCCTACGACTTCATCGAGAAGCCCCTCGACGTGGTGGTCTTCCGGAACCTCGTCCAGCGTGCCGCCGAGACCGTGCTGCTTCGCCACCAGAACGCCTCGCTGCGCGGACAGGTGGATGCCGCCTACGGCTTCGAGGGCATCATCGGCGAATCCGCGGCGATCCGGAAGGTGATCGACACCATCCGCCAGGTCGCGCCCAGCACGATTCCCGTGCTCATCACGGGCGAGAGCGGCACGGGCAAGGAGCTGGTCGCGAAGGCGATCCACCAGCACTCCAAGCGACGCGAGCGTCGATTCGCCACCTTCAACGCCGCGGGTCAGAGCGAGAGCCTGCTCGAGGACCAGCTCTTCGGCCACGTGCGCGGCGCCTTCACGGGCGCCGACCGCGACCGCGAGGGCGTCTTCGAGTACGCCGACAAGGGCACGCTCTTCCTCGACGAGATCGGCGACATGCCGATGACCATGCAGCCCAAGCTGCTGCGGGTCCTCGAGACGGGCGAGGTGATCCGTCTGGGCTCGAACGAGCCGCGCAAGGCCGACGTGCGCTTCATCAGCGCGACCAACCAGAACCTCAAGGACACGAGCGCCCAAGGGCGCTTCCGCCAGGACCTCTACTTCCGGCTGAAGGGGGTCGAGATCCACCTGCCTCCGCTGCGCGAGCGTCGCGAGGACGTTCCGGCGCTCGTGCGCCACGCCGTCGGCAAGTGGTGCGCCGACCTGGGGCGCGCGCGCGTCGAGGTCGGCGATCCGGCCATGATGCGGCTGATCGCCTACGGATGGCCCGGCAACGTGCGTGAACTGCTGAACGTGGTGCACCGCATGGTCGTCACGTGCAGCGGCCCCCGCATCGAGCTGAAGGACGTGCCGACCGAGATCCGGGAGAGCGAGGGCGAGCATGCCTCGGAGGGCGTCGGCAGCCTCGCGGGCATCGGCCTGGATCGGCTGGAGAAGGAGGCGATCCGCCAGACGCTCGCCATGACCAACGGCAATCGCGAGCAGACGGCCGAACTCCTCGGCATCGGCGAGCGGACGCTCTACCGAAAGTTGAAGGAGTACGGCCTGCGCTGACCGCTTGCGGTCGGCGTCCCGCCGCTCCACACTTCCCGTCGCATGCCCTGGATCCTCTGCAGGCATCTCCTGTCGGAACTGCTGAAGGTCCTGCTTCTCACGGCGTCGGTCATCGTGGTGGTGGTGGCCTTCGGCGCGGCGATCAAGCCCCTTGCGGAGAGCTCGATCGGACCCGGCAGCGTGCTCAAGTACATCGCGCTGGCCACCATACCGATGATGCAGTTCGCGCTGCCGTTCGCGGCGGGATTCGCGGCCACCATCGTGATTCACCGATTCGCCGCCGACAATGAACTCGTCGCCATGGCAGCCAGCGGCCTTCGGCACCGCTCCATCATCGCGCCGGTGGCGGGCGTGGGCCTGCTGCTCTTCGTGATCATGCTCTGGCTGGTCAGCAGCGTCGTGCCGCGATTCTGGGGGCTCATGCGCGAGACCATCGCGCAGGATGCGGCGTCGGTCTTCGTGGCGGCGGTGGAGCGAGGCGAGGCCCTCGAGGTCGGCGACATCACGCTCTACGCCGACGCCGTCGAGGTGGAGCCCGCGCCACCGGACACGGGGGCCTCGCAGCGACTTCGTCTGGCTGGTGTGGCCGCGGTCAAGCGCGGACGCAGCGCCGATGGTGCCACCGAGGTGCTCTCCGAGTTTGCCATCGTCGACGTGCATCGTCGCGATGGCGCCACCGTGATGAAGCTCTCCATGCGCGAGGGCACGGGCTTCCGAGCGCGCGAGGGCACGGTCGCGTTCATCCCGCAGGCCACGCCGGATGCGGTCGAGATGGGCCGTGCACTGGAGCGCGACGCGCGAAGCACGACCACGGCGGAGCTGCAGGCGGTGCGCAGCGACCCGGACGACGAGCCGTCCGTGCGCGCGGCGATGGTCGCGGCGGCGGGGGTTCTCGACCGTGTCGACCTCCTGGATTGCGTCGAGCGGACGCTCGCCGGGACCGGATCGGTCACGCTGTCCGATGACGTGAGTGGCCGTCGCTACCGCATCGAGTCCGCGCGCAGCAGGGGCCCGACGCTCTCCGCGGCGACCTCTCCCATCCAGGTCTCCGAACTCGACGCGACCCGGGCCGTGCGTCGCGCGACTGCGTCGGGCGGGTCCCTGCTCGCCTCGAGCGGCGGCGAAGGCAGTCGAGTGGATCTGGCGCTGGCGAATGCCTCCGCGCTCGACCTCGGCGGCAGCGCGCCCACGCCGACCCGATGGCCGGCACGCCTTCGCGATCTGCGCGTCATCGAGTGTCCGTCGGCGCAGCAGGGCATGTCCTCGTCGGGCGAGCTGCTCGAGCGGCTCGACGCGCTGGCCGCAGGTGGCGGCCCCAACGCCGCGGAAGGTGCGGGCGCCGCCGTCGAGCTGCGCCGCCGCATCGGTCGACTCGAGCGCGACGCGTACTCGAACATCCAGCAGCGACTTGCGCTTTCCGCATCCGCGCCGCTCGTGCTGCTGCTTGGAACGGCGTTGGCGGCGTGGAAGCGCTCCAGCCTGCCCCTCACCATCTACCTGCTCGCCTTCCTGCCCGCGCTCCTGAACATCGTCATGATCGCGGGCGGGCAGCAGGTCATGCGCGGAGGCTCCGAATTCGTCGGCCTCGGGCTGATGTGGCTGGGCAACGCGTGTCTGCTGCTCTTCTTCCTTCACGCCTTCCGGCAGTGGGCCAGACATTGATGGGAATCCTCGCCCGCCATGTCGCCTCGCGGTTCCTCTGGAACTTCGCCGCGCTCTTCGGTGCGCTCTACCTGTTTGGCGTGGGCATCGACGTGGTGATTTCCACCAACAAGTTCCTGGAGGCTGCGGATCTGGCGGTGCGGCAGGGCATCGCCAGTTCGCGTTTCATGGGATTCGTCGTGATGCTGCTCGACTTTCATGGTCCGCGCATCTTCCAGTTCCTGCAGTTCATGGTCGGCATGGTGTCGGTGGGCGCGATGGGATTCACCTTCTCCCAGATGCACCGTGCCCGTGAACTCACGGCGATCATGGCAGCGGGCATCGATCTGCGTCGGATCGCGTTCGTGGTCCTTCTGGCGGCGCTTGCCCTGAACCTGGTGCAGCTCGCGAGCCAGGAGTGGATCCTGCCGCGGCTGGCTCCCCGGCTCGTGCGCAGCCACTCGGACATGGTCGAGGGACGCGGCAGCGCGTTTCCGGTACCGCTCTCGCGCGACGCCTCGGGCAAGCTGCTGCAGGCGGCGTCCTTCGATCCGGCGACGGGTCGGCTCACGGGCCTCATCGTGCTTGAGCGCGACTCGCGCGGCCGTGCGCGCACCCGAATCAGCGCCGAATCCGCGCGCTGGGACGCCACCCGCGAGGTCTGGGTGCTGGACGGGGGCAAGGCGATCCGCCTGCCGGACTCGCCGAATGCGCGGGCCGCGGCGGACAGCGGCGAATTCGAGCGGCCCGCGGACGAGGTGGCCACGAACCTCGGTCCCGAGTCGATCCTCACGCGGCGCTTCCGCATCTACGGGCAGATGCTGTCCACGCCGCAGCTGCTCGAATTGCGGGATGGTGGCGGTCCTGATCGCACGCTTGCGGGTCGGCTGCTGGCGTCACGCGTGCTGGGGCCGCTCGTGAACCTGCTGGTTCTGGCGGCCGCGATTCCCTACTTCCTGCTGCGCGAGCCGCGGGGCATGCTGGGGCAGAGCCTGCGCGCCGCGGCCTTCGCCGTGCCCGTGTCGATCACGGCCCTCACGCTCACCACGGTGCCCCTGTCGGGCTTGCCGCCGCTGCTGGGGGCCGCGATCCCCGCGGCATTGCTGTTGCCATGGGCCGTGTGGCGTCTCAGCGCGCTGCGTTCCTGACGCGAGACCAGCTGT
>JBIIOC010000131.1:0-5038 GCA_044337135.1 Phycisphaerales bacterium
GCGTTCGACCGCAGTTGCCGGTCAGTGCCTCGGCGGACACGGCGCGGAATGCGCGGCAGCTTCTTGACGAGGCCTCGCGCTCGGTGGATCCCATGATCCGCGCGATCGCGATCGAGGCGATGGAGCAGGATCCGACGGTGCTCGAGCCGGCGGTCCGCCGCGGCCTCGGCGATCCCAATCCTGGCGTGCGATTCTGTGCGGCGGTGGTCGGCAGCAAGGCGGGTCTGCCGGGTCTGGCGCCGCTCGTTGAGCCATTGCTCCTTGACACGAACCAGAGCGTCCAGGCAGGCGCGATCCTGGCGCTGCACCGATGCGGGCGAGCGGTGGATCCCACGCCTCTGGCGGCGATGGTGGTTTCGCCAAGCCCCGAGATTCGCGGCAACGCGGTGATGGTGCTCGGCGACCTCGGCAACCGAACGGCGATGCCGCTCCTGAAGCAGGGTTTCGAGACCCCCATGCCCCGGGCCATGCCCGCAGCGGTGCGCGTGGTCGACCTGCAGATCGCGGAGGCCATGGTGAAACTGGGTGACATGTCGCAGCTTGAACCGATCCATGCCGCGCTGTTCTCGCGGAGCGACCAGGGTGAGTGCATCGCCCTGGCATGCCAGATCGTCGGAACCCTGCGCGACAAGTCTTCGCTGCCAATGCTGCAGCGGCTCATCGACGCGGGCGGTGATGACACGCGGCCATTGGAAATCAGGCTGGTCGCCGCGATCGCCTGCATGAAGATCCTGAGTCCGGGCCCCGAGGCGCTCGGGGAACTGGGCCTGCTTGGCGCCCAGGACAAGCGTCCGGAAGTCCGGGCGCTGGCCGCCCGGCTGCTCGGATGGTTCCAGACGCCGCAGGCGGCGGCCTCCTTGTCCCAGCTTTTGCGTGACCGGGACCCCTCGGTCCAGATCTCGGCCGCCGCTTCCCTGATCGTCCAGGATGCCGCCGCCCGGGGTCGGGACCCCTCCCAGCGTTGACATTTCAGGGCCGGAACGGGTATCCCTTGGACTCCCCAGGTCCTGCGGTGCGCCGCCGATCCTGGGGAAGCGCGCCCCACGCGGCCCCCGAGGCCGAACCCCCAAGCGCGAGACCCTCTGGCTGGAGTTGCTGCCTTGCACATTCTCACCAAGATCTTCATCGTGCTCACGTCGCTGCTCTCGGTGGCCCTTGTTCCGCTCGTGATGCTGAACACCGCCAACGAGGAGACCTTCAAGAAGAAGTGGATCGACGAGCAGGCGCGCTCCAAGGAGGCCGTCTTCGCGAAGGAGGCCGCCCAGCGTCTGCAGGAGACCGAGGTTCGCGCGGCGATGGATTCCGCCACCGACCTGCGTGTGCGCCTTGAGCGCGTCACGCTCGAGCGTGACACCGCGCTGTCCGAGGCCGTGAAGGCCGCGGCGCAGATGGCAGGCACGCAGGAGCAGTTCAATCGCCTCACCGCGAACCTGCAGGTCCTGACCGAGAGCAACAAGGTGAGCGGTGATCTGGCCGCTGCCGTGATCGCCGAGATGAACTCGCTGCGCACGCAGCTCACGTCGGCGCTCGAGGAGAACAACAACCTCGATCGCGAGAAGGCCGTGCTGCAGAACGCCAACGAGGTCCTGACCGCGAGCAACCGCCGCCTGAAGGAAGACCTCGACAAGTCCAGCAAGGAGAAGGCCGACGCGCAGGCGAAGGTCAGCCAGTTCGTGGCGCAGGTCGGCGACCTGCCCGGCGCGCGCCCCGGCGCGATCCGTGACGTGACCGCCAAGGTGCCTGCGGATCGCGCGCTCAGCGCGACGATCCTCGGGGTGCGTCGCGGCGCATCCGGCACGCTGGCCGAGATCAACGCGGGCAGCCGCGACGGTGTGCAGCCGGGCTGGACGATGACCATCGCCGATGGCGGCAAGTTCGTCGGCAACCTGCGAATCACCACCGTGGACGTGAACCGATCGGTCGGCGTGGTGGAGCTCGAGGACGCCGCCAACCGAGGCGAGGTGAAGGCCGGCCTCCGTGTCATGAGCCGCAAGGGAGAGTGACGCCGATGGCAGACCTTCCACTGATCCCGCAGCGCCGTCCGCAGCCCAACGTGTACACGGTGCTGGTCGTGGCAAGCACCATCCTGCTGCTCGCGGGCAGCGTGCTGGTGGCCCTGAAGAATCAGGAGCTCACCGGCGCCGGACCGTTCGAGTACCAGGCACGATGATGATCGCGACCCGTTCCGCATCGGACGGGACCGACCCGGCGGCACCGGACGGCGGATTGGAACAGGGCTCGTCATGCTCGACTCACTCCTGAGCTGGTTCAGCGTCGACATGGGCATCGACCTGGGCACCTGCAACACGCTCGTGTGCGTGCGCGGCGAGGGCATCGTCCTGAACGAGCCCAGCGTCGTGGCCGTGCGCAAGGGCACCAACAAGGTGCTCGACAACGGCGAGGCCGTGGGCTGGCGCGCGAAGGAGATGCTCGGCAAGACGCCGGGATCCATCAGCGCGATCCGCCCCCTGAAGGACGGCGTGATCAGCGATTTCGAGATGACTGGTGCCATGCTGAGCTACTTCATCCGAAAGGTGAACGGCCGCGGCCGGCTGTTCGGACCTCGCGTGGTCATCGCGGTTCCCAGTGGCATCACGGCGGTCGAGAAGCGCGCGGTGCTCGACAGCGCCGAACAGGCTGGCGCCCGTCGCGTGTTCCTGGTCGAGGAGCCGATGGCGGCCGGCATCGGCGCGGGCCTTCCGATCATCGAGCCGACCGCGAGCATGATCGTCGACATCGGCGGCGGAACCACCGAGGTGGCCATCATGAGCCTTGGCGACATCGCCAGCTGCGAGAGCGTCCGCGTGGCGGGCGACGATCTGGACGAGTCGATCATCAACTACATGAAGCGGCGCCATGGCATGGCGATCGGTGAGCAGACGGCCGAACGCGTGAAGATCGAGATCGGCAGCGCCGCGCCGGTCGGCCCGCCAACCACCATGGAAGTCCGTGGACGTGGCGTGGTGGACGGCCTTCCCAAGAAGGTCACCGTCACCAGCGACGAGATCCGCGACGCACTGGCCGAACCGGTCGATTCGATCGCCGAGGCGGTGCGACGCACGCTGGAGCAGGCGGAGCCCGAACTCGCGGCCGACCTGGTCGAGAACGGCATCACGCTGGCTGGCGGCGGCGCGCTGCTGCGCGGCCTGGACATCGTGCTGCAGACCAAGACGGGCCTGGACGTGAAGATCGCCGAGGACCCGCTGACCTGCGTGGCGCGCGGCACCGCGATCTACCTCGAGAGCCTTGAGCAGTGGAAGTCCACGCTCGAGTCCGACTCTGACGAGATCTGATCCGGAGCGCCCTTGATGCGCGGCGGCCAAGCCCCTGGGCGCGCGTTCCTGGTGGTGGTCCTGGCCACCGCGGCGGTGGCCGTGGCGCCGGCGCGCTGGCTGCGGCCGTGGACGGCCGACCTTTCCGGACTCATCTGGGTTCCGCTGCGACCGCCCGCGCATCTGCTGACCGCGCTTCGCCACTGGCTGCGACCGGTCAGCGAGGATTCGTCGGCGCGTGACATGCAGCTCCTGGTCGAGGATCGTGATCGCTTCCGCGCCCTCTGGCACGGCGAGCAGCTTCGGGCCGAGGAGCTGCAGCAGCGACTGGCGCAGATCGACCGCACCAATCGCCTGAACCGTGGGGGCGTTCCGGTGGAGCCGTTGATCGTGAGCGTGACCGGCCGTGGCACGGGCACCAGCGAGCGCTTCCTGTCGCTGGCTGCCGGCGCGCGCGATGGCGTGCGCGAAGGTGATCCGGCCGTGATCGGTGGCGATGTCCTGGTGGGTCGCGTGCTCGGCGCGCCGACGGACGTCTCGTGCTGGCTCGCGCCGATCGTGGACTCCTCGGCGGGCCGGCTCGACGTCTACATCACGTCGGCCGACCGGCCCGAGGCCGGCCCCAGCGAGGGCGTGAAGGCGCAGATCCGGCCCGGCTCGCGAGGACTGCTGGTCGGCGAGGTCGACGGGTCCGCCGCGCGAATCTCCGAGGGCGACGTGGTTCGGCTGTGGGATGCGACCTGGAAGCCGTCGGCGCAGGGGATGCGCGTGGGGGTGGTTCGGCGCGTCGGACGCAGCGATCGAAGCCCGCTCCGCACGCAGATCGAGGTGGAGTGCGGCGTGGATCCATCTCGCCTTCGGCAGGTCACCCTGAAGGTGGAGGCGTCGCGGTGAGCTGGAGCGCCTTCATCCTGGCTGCCGTCGCGGCGCTGACCCTGGATGCCTCGTTGATGCCCGCGTTCGAGTTCGCGGGTGCGACGCCATCGCTGGTCGGATGCGTTGCGGCGTATGTGGCGTTGCATGCCGAACGCAAGCGCGCCTGGTGGGGGTGCTGGTGGCTCGGCCTGCTGCAGGATCTCTCGAGCCCCATGTCGGTCGAGGGAACGATCACGTTCGTGCCTGGTCCGTTCGCGCTGGGCTTCCTGCTGGGTGGCGCGCTGATCCTCGCGGTCCGTGCCGAGGTGATGCGTCGCAGCATGGTGGCGGCGTCGGTCGCCACGCTTGGACTTCTCTCGATGGCGGGGCTGGTCTGGACGATGGTGTGGACGCTCCGCGGCTGGAGCACCGATGCCGGGTGGCCGTGGGTCGGAAGCGGCCTGAGCCAACTCTGGCAGATGCTGCTGGTCGCGGCCATCTCCGCGGCCGTCGCGCTGCCGGTCTCCTGGATGCTCGGACGGACCTTCGATCACTGGGGGTTCCCGGCGTCGCGACGCCGTCGCTGAACCTTGCGCCGCGGGGGAGGTACCCTTCGGCACCATGGGCTTCTCTCGAATCGTCTTCGAGGATGGCGGCGGCCGCCTTGGGCCGCTCACGGACCTGCGTTGCGCCTGCGAGGTGCGCTCGGGACCGCTGGTGGGTTGGCAGCGACTGGGCGCCGAGGCCCTGTTCGTGCCTGCGACTCGCGAGCAGTCCGTCGCGGCCCGCACGGGCCTGAGAGTCAACGCGCTTCCGAAGGGTTCGCGATTCCTGTTGCTGAACGGCCGGCTGTTGGCGGAGCCGAAGGATGCGCGTCGACTCGCCGCGGGCGAGGCGCTCGTGGATGTCGA
>JBIIOC010000046.1:0-16068 GCA_044337135.1 Phycisphaerales bacterium
AAGAAAGGGTGCGTGGTTGCGCCGCTGTCGCGCGTGCGTCAGGCCGGCTGGGTTCGGAACGCCCGGGCGAGCGCCCGGGGCACCGGCGCGAAACGCCGGGTCGATGAGTGTAACCGAAAGCGGGGTGTGGCCGAAGCCCTAGGCCGATGCGGCCACGAGGGTTGCGACGGGCCTGCGTCGAGCCTTCCGGAGCATCACGAAGCCCCACGCGCCGACCACGTTAATGAGGGTGCAGGCGAAGAAGGTCCACGGTGCGAGGCCCCAGGCCTTCAGGCCCTCGTACAGACCCACCGCCAGGAACGGCGCGATCAGGCCTCGGATGCCGTTGAGCGTGACATGCACGGCCATGTACTCCGCGTCGCGTTCGGGTGGCGCGAAGTCCTGGTGGCCGATGTTCCATGCCAGGCTGCCGCCGGCGAAGCCGATCCCCAGCATGGCGCCCGAGAGATAGAAGAGCGGCATGGAGCGCCACCACGACGCGAGGAACAGCACGGCCGTCGCGGCCACGAAGCTCCACGCGTGCACGGCCCGGAAGTCGACGACATGCGATCGCCCGAGCCGCCGCGCCCAGAACGGGATCGCCAGCGGCATCACGAGCAGTGGAATCACGGTGGTTGCGAGGATGCCCTGCGTGTAGGTGGCGTGCATCTCGTCCTCGAGCACGATGGCCTGCGGCGCGCCGATCATGAGGTTGCCTAGCCCGAAGATCCACATCCACAGCATGAAGTGCGCGTAGGGGCGGTCCTCGCGGAGGGTGCGCACGATCGAGCCTGCGTCGATGCGGCGCGTTTCCGCGTCCACGCTCTCGGCGCGGAGCGAGCGCGCCTCGCCGCGCATGGGAACGCGGCGCCACAGCACGTTGCCCACGATGCCAAGCAGCGCGAGGGCGGGGAAGAGCAGGTGAAAACTGCGCGGCGAGAGATCCATGCCCGCGCCCAGGATCCAGCCGCTCAGCGCCAGCACGAGCGACTGCACCGTGGCCATGTTGCCGGCGATGTGCGCGCGCGCCTCGCGCGGGTAGTTCGCGCGCCAGACCGCTGCGCGCACCGTGATCACGCCGGTCCAGGTGGTGCGAGCCAGGGTGGCCAGCACGCACAGGCCCCAGAGACCGAGGCGGTTCTCGGGCATCGCCGCGATGAGTCCCACGCAGATCGCGGTGGCGGTCTGGAGCGACGCGATGAAGGGAACCTTGCGCCGTCCGCGCGCCCAGCCCGCCCACAGGAAGCTGGTGAGATTGGCGACATTGGGCGCGGCGCTGACCACGGCCACGGCAAGGTTGAGCTCGAGCGCCGACACGCCGCAATCGCCGAAGGCCTTCTTCACGACCACGCCGAGCGCGCCGCCCTCGACCGCTCCAAGAAAGAGCGGCAGGAACGCCCAGCTGAGGATCTCGCGCATGTACGCGGGTCGTGACACGGCGGGCACCGAGCGCGGATGGAACTGCCGCAGGCCAGGAAGGGCCGCGAAGCCGCGTCGAAGTTGCGTGCCGGGCCAGGACATGGAAGGTCGACTCTAGGAGGGGTGCATCGGTCCGCGAGGACGCAGGGCGGGAAACAAAGCGACCCGCCGATCGGCGGGTCGCGGGTGGTTCATCGGAGCGATCCCGAATCAGGGGTTGCCGGTCGTGTTGACGGTCGGATAGGGCGAGAGCGGGCTCGGTTCGTCGGCCAGCCACATGCGGCCCAGGTCGCTCCAGAACATGCGGGTCGTCTGGTTGGCGTTCACGAGCATGTTGCGCTGGATGTCCATGTCGCGCTCGTTCACGCCGGCCAGCTCGGGCGTGGGGTTGTTCTTGATCGCCTCGAAGCTGACGTCGTAGATCCCGCCCTTGGCGTAATCCTTGTCGGTCGCGGGGGCGAGATCTCCCGACGGCAGGTAGGTCGGCTTCGAGTGGCAGGCCGCCAGCGCGGTGATCACGAGCACGGAAATCGTGGGGCGAATCATGGAGCGCCAAGGATAGCAGGAAGCCGCGGCCGCTTGCCCCGCCGGGAGGGCGGCCCGAGGGCCGCGGAAGCCGACGAGGAAACTCGAACCCCCGCTTGAACGTGGGATCCCCGGCCATCGTGCCCGACCTTCCACTCCACCCGGAGGGCGTGAGGCTTGGTCATCGACGCAGCCATTGAAGATGGGGAACCCTGGGAGTTCGCATCGGTTCGAGTGCATGGTCGGCCTGCCGCCCGGCGGGGCGAGAGGTCGCGGAGATCGCAGTCTAGCCCCGGTCGGGGTTGGCGGCGACCAACGCGAGCGCCCTCGGCAGCGCGGCGCGGTACTGATCCGCGACGGCCTCGAGCGAGTCCGGCACCACGCGCGCGCCGGCCACGGTCGCCATGAAGTTCGTGTCGCCGTTCCATCGCGGCATGACGTGCGCATGGATGTGCTCGGGAAGACCCGCACCCCCCGCACGCGCCTGGTTGAGACCGATGTTCAGCCCCTGCGGATGCAGGCTCTCCTCGACGAGCGCCGCCGCGACATCGACGAGCCGCCAGAAAGCGGCGCGCGCCTCGGTGCCGTACTCGAGCAGCCGCGGTCGAGCATCCCCCAGCGCGACGAGCAGGTGTCCGTTGGTGTACGGAAATCGGTTCAGCATGATCAGCCCCTGCGTGTCGCGATGCACGACATGGTTCGCCAGATCGTCGGAGGGGTTTCTCCACGCCGCCAGCAGGAAGTTGGAACGCTCGTCGGGTGCCGCAGGCGTGGATGCGTCGGCCGCGCGACGGTCGAGATCGCGGATGTAGGCCATGCGCCAGGGCGCCCACAGGTTGCGTTCCATGTGACGGATGCTAGCTGGTGGGTTCGGCGGGCTCGTCGGGCTGCTGCGGCATGTCGGGAACCCAGCGCTGCATCCGGCGCTGGGGCTCGACATCCTCGATGCGAAGCGGCATCTCGATGGTGCCGGACCACCAGTGCGTCGCGGGCTCGCCAGCGTCGGGTTCGGCTGCGCGCCGTGCCAGCGATTCGTCGCCACGGATCCTGAGCGTCCAGACCGCGGAGGGTTCCGCGGCGAGCAGCCGTGCGTGGTCCTCGGCGGGACGTTCCCATCCCATCGAGCGACCCGATCCACCGCGCCACCACACGCGAAGCGTGCGGCGCGGCACCCCCGATTCGCACGCCTCGACGACGAGCCCGAACGCGGTGTCGCGGAACTCCGAGGCCGCCGTCTCGGGGGGCCTGTAGCTGAAGGCGAAGCGTGGATTCCGCCCGGCGCGGCGTCGAAGCAGTCCGGGCTCGAACGCGGCCCGCACGGCCTCGTCGATCATGGGGTCGGCGCGCGCCGTCAGCGCCTTCTGCTCGGGCCGCACCTCGACAAGGATGGGAACGCGCGCGATGCCGCTGGCGGAGGATCCGCCTGATGCGGAGGGATCGATGACGCTCCATCGAACCACCAGCCGGCCATCCAGCGAACCTGCGCCCGGCGCCGGCAGCACGATCGGAAGTTCGGTGCCAAAGCCGCTCGGGCCGCGTCGCACCCAGCGGTTGGAGCGCAGTTCCTCGCGTCCCTCGTCGCTCAGGCCGAGCCCCTCGGCGTCGAGCACCTCGATGCGCATGGCCATGTCCTCGGGCAGGCCATCCTCGACGGACAACGTGATCGGAAGTGGCGTGTCGGTCCACCACGTGCGGGGAAGCGATGCCGCGAGGTCGGGTGGCACGGCGACGGCCGCCGCGCGAACCTGCGGAGACTGCGCATACGCGTTCCAGAACCCGGGGCCATGCAGCGCCTGGATCCACGGCAGGTACCGGGCGCGCCACTGCACGCTGCCGGGCACGGCCTCGGCATCACCGTCACGGGCGAGCTCGAAGAGCCGCACCACGTCCGCGGGATCGATGCGGCCACAGACGAGCCGATCTCGGAGCGATGCTCGCATGTTGCGCGCGTCGGCGGTGTCGCCCATCCACGGCCCGATGGCGATGAGCACGCGATCGGGCAGCAGGCTCCACCAGCCGCTCTCGGCGACCGCCGCCTGGATCCACGCGGTCTCGGCGCACAGGCCGATCACGCACATCACGGCAAGGACCCACTTGCGACGCGTGCGCAGCAGGTCGCGTTCGCTCGCGGCCTCGTGGCCGCACTCCGGGCAGCGGAGGTTCGCCGTGGCCGAGTTGCCGGGATCGTTCGCGTGCCAGCACCTTGGACAGCGCCGCATGCCGCGCGAGCGGTCGCTGAACAGCGCCCACCACAGCGACCAGAGCAGGAACAGCGCCACGACGATGCCTGCCAGCCAGCCCAGGATGACGAGGCTCTCGCGGCTCACGCCGACGAGCCTAGCGCGTGCGGATCCAGCGGAGCAGCTCGCGCGGCGTGGGGGTCTTGCCCTGCATCAGCACGCCGACCCGGAAGATCCGGGCGCCGGCCCAGACGAGCGCGGCCACACTGCCCGACGCAACCACCAGCGCGAGGATGGACTGCCACGTCGGGATCGGTTCGTTGGCCGCCGTGAGCCGCAGCACCATCACGAAGGGCGACGCCGGCGGAATGAAGCTGAAGGCGACCGCGAGCGTGCCGTTGGGGTACTCGACGATCGGCATCCAGAGGATCAGAGGCACCATCAGCGCGATCATCGCGGGACCGACGAGGGACTGCGCCTCGCGCAGGTCGCTCACGGCGCTGCCGACACCCGCCATGATGGCGGCCACCATGAAGTAGGCGATCGGGAACCAGATCAGGAACCACAGCAGGTGCGGCAGCGGCACCAGGTCGAGCATGGCGAGCGCGCTGAGTCCGCCGAGGCCCGCGACCCCGTACATCACCAGCATGACCAGGCTGACGCCCGCCTGTCCGAGCAGCTTGCCCAGCAGCAGCTCCATCGGGCTGACCGCGCTCAGCAGCACCTCCATGACGCGCGAGCTCTTCTCCTCGATCGTCGTGGTGAGCAGGTAGTTCGCGCTCGTGAAGATCGCGATCCACAGCAGCATCATGAACCCCAGCGGCACGAGCATCCGCAGTTCGGTCTCCTCGGGGCTCGCGATGCCCTCGGGGCTCACGCGCGCCGTGGACACCTTTCCATCGCGCATGAGCCCGCGCAGCGTGGCGTAATCCTGTCCTGCCGCGGCCACGCGGCCGCGGACCAGCGCCTCCTCGGTCGCGGTCTCCAGGAAGCGCGTGTGACGCGGGCTGGCGTTGGATGGGACCAGCAGTTCCGCCCGCACCTGTTCGTCCTGTCGCGTGATCACCAGCAGCGCGGTGAGTTCCTGCTTGCCCACCTGTGCGCGAAGGATCGCCTCGTCGGTCTCGGCGGGGGCGCTCTCGATCGCGGCGTCGAACTTGATCCGGGGCCGTCGCTCGACCGGCGCTTTCAGGGGATCGGTCGGCGTCGACGCGCTCTCCCCCGATGGCTGCACCGCGATCCGGAGGGCCTCCAGATGGCCGCCGATCCGATCCACCACCACCACGCGGCCCTCGATCGGCGGCGTTTCGGACTTCATCAGCAGGGGAATCAGCGGCGCGGCCAGGATCATGATCGCCGGCAGCACGATCGCGCCGAAGATGAAGCCCTTCGTGAGCACGGTGTGGCGGAACTCGCGCCACGCGATGGCGCGCACGCGGCGCATGGGCGATCCCTCAGTCACCGGAGGCCTCCTGCGCGGCAAGCACGCTCTCGTCGCCACCCACCAGCCGCACGAACACCTCGTCCAGGGTGGTCCGGCGCAACTCGACCCGGCGCATCGGTGCGGCATCGAGCATGGCGCGCATCGCGTCACGCGGGTCGCCGTCCTCGCGCAGGCGCACGAGCAGCGCCTGCGACGCGTCGTGCCAGCGCGCCTCGGCCACGGCGGGCAGGCGCTCGATGGCGGCCGTCGCGGCGGCACGGTCGCCGGTGGGCTCGGCGAGCAGGGTGCGAGGATCGAACCGGCGCCGGATCGATTCCAGGGTCTCGTCGAGCAGCTTCTCGCCCCGGTGGATGAGCACCACGCGGTCGCACAGCTCCTCGGCGGTGCGCATCTGGTGCGTGCTGAAGAGGATCGTGGTGCCGCGCGCCTGAAGGCCGCGGATCTCGCGGGTGAGCACGCGCGCGTTCACCGGATCGAGCCCGCTGAAGGGCTCGTCGAGGATCAGCAGGTCGGGCGCATGCACCACCGCGGCGATGAACTGGATCTTCTGCTGCATGCCCTTGCTCAGTTCCATGCAGCGCTTGCGGCTCACGCCCGGCAGCTCCAGGCGCTCGAGCCACTCGCCCACGCGCGCGTCGGTCTGCGCGGCGCCGACGCCCTTGAGCCGGGCCATGAAGCGCAGGAATTCCGCCACCCGCATGGTGCGGTACAGGCCACGCTCCTCGGGCAGGTAGCCGATGCGGTCCTTCGCCTCGAGCGCGCTCGCCCCGAGCACCTCGACCGTGCCCTGGTCGGGCACGATGATGCTCATGATCATCCGGATGCTGGTGCTCTTGCCGGCGCCGTTGGGGCCGAGGAACCCGCACACCGTGCCGCGCTCGACCTGAAGCGACACGCCACGCACGGCGTGCGTGGCGCCGAAGCGCTTGTGCACGTCCTGCAGTCGGATCACGCTGGCATCAGGCATTGGGGGCGTCAGGATACCGGGGAGCGAAGTTTTGCAGCGAGCGCAGGCGAGAAACTACTTCGCGGCGGGTGGCGCGAAGGCCGCCGGATCGATCGGCTCCGCCTCGAGCCGGGTGAATCGCACGCGCGTGATCTTGCCGTCGCGGCTGGACTCGAATGCGGAGGGCACGAGCAGCGGACCGACCGTCGTCCAGGCGGTGATGGTGGTCGTCATCGCGGGCTGCGAGCGGCGTGATTGAACGCGAAAGGCGCGCAGCCGACCGGTCGCGCTCTCGAACCATGCCGTGCCCGGCAAGCCGTCGCGGTCCTCCATGTCGAGCCGCCGGCAGGCCACGCCGCCGATCGTCTCGTCGGGGCCGGGGGTGCGTTGCACGAAGCGGTCCGCGAGGGCGAGCACCAGGAGCGGTGGCACGATGCCCGCGTTGCCCGCAAGCACGGCGGTCGGCTCCACGTCGAGCGTCTCGGCGCGTCCCGGCACGCGCATCCATCCGCGCGTCCCGTCGCAGCCTGACTCCGCGATGGAGCCGTCGGGCATCCGCTCTCGCACGATGAGCTTGCGCGGACTTCGCGCGCTCCAGAGCACCTCCAGCGCGCTGGTGCCACGCTCGGTCTCGATGGTGCCCTCGCAGCGCAGGAACGGCACCTTCTCGGCGGGGCCCACCAGCGCGATCGCAGCCGCGAAGAGATCCGGCGGCGCGGCGTTCTCGGCGGCCACCGTCGGCGGCGTCGAAGTCTGCAGGAGCAGCGTGGCCGCGACGATCGCCGGGATCACGGCGTGGGGGCCGGTGCGGGCTTGGGCGCCGCGCCCGAGGCGGGCTTGCCCGATGCGGGAGCGGGCCTGGCGGCCGCGCCATTCTTCGCCGGGCGTCCGGCTGGAGGCGCGCTGCGCTTGCCTGAGGCGACCAGCGCCTTCACGTCGGGGGGCAGTTCGAACACCTTCGGATCGATCGGCGTGAAGTCGACCTTGTCGACGGTCATCGTCTGCACGGCGCCCATCGCCTCGATCTCGGTCTTGCTCGCGATCAGCAGGCCGTCGAACGGCTTGTACTCGAGCATGCGCGTGGTGGTCGGCATCTTGCCCATCGGCGTCTCCACCTCGAGCCGCATGCCCCGCGCCAGGCCATCGGCGACGCCGTAGAACAGGCTTCCGTCGCCCATGTCTCCCGTCACGGCGATCTCGTAGCAGGGCATGCCGCCGAAATCGGTGACACCCTTGACGGTCGCGGTCTTCCAGACCCTGCCCGGATCGAGTTCGCGATAGAAGTCCGCGCTGCGACGGAGCTCGTCGAGCGTGCGGCCCTCGAGCAGCTGCGTGCCCATCATCGGATTGCTCGTCCATCCGACGGTCCCGTCGAAGCCCTGCTTCATCGAGCCGATGCCGTCCATGTCGATCGAGGTGAGGAAGAGGTTGGGCGCGAGCGCCTGAACCACCATTCGGCCCTTCATGCCCATGGCGGCCGCGGCGAGCGTCCCGTCCATGCGCATGCAGGTGTGCTTGCGCACGGCGTCCTCGCCGCCGATCGCCTGCAGGCTGCGCTTGAAGATGTCGGCGGCGCTCGGCAGGTCCGCGGGCTGGGCGGCGGGTGAAGCGGCCGGGGCGGCGGGAGCGCCGGGTTCGGGGATCGCGGGCGCGTCCCTGGTCGGCGGCGCGGTCGGCGTGACGGGCTTCTCGTCGGACTTCGCGGGCGAGGCGCCGAAGGCCCCATCCTGCGCGCGGGCGGTCAGCGTTGCGAGCGAGAGGAGCAGGATGCAGAGCGTGGTGCGCATGGGTTCAGGATAGGTGGTGCGGAGCAGGGCGCGCTCATTCGTGGCAGTCACGGTCGCGAAGCGTCCGCGAGATCCAGTGCGTGGCGGCGCGAAGATCGGGATCGTGGCCCTCGCGCCATGCCTCGGACGTTGCGCCCGAGGACTCGTCGGGAATCACGCCTTCGCCCTCGAGCGAGCGGCCGTCGGGAAGCGTGTAGTCGGCGAAGGCGAACATCATGCCGTCGCCGCTCGGAAGCCTGCGCATCTGCGCGGGCAGCGCCGCGCCGGCGCTGGTTCGTCCGAACACGCGCGCGCGGCCGAGCGCCTGGAGCCCGCCGGCGAAGATCTCGCTGGTGCTCGCGGAGAGCGGATCGACCAGGATCGCCAGCGGACCCGCGAAGGGTTCCACCTCGCGGCCGTCGGCGGTGCTTCGGCGCGGGTTGATCCGGAACTCGAGCGAGGTGTCGCGCGTTCGCATGGTGCCAAGGCTGTCCGGTTCGTTCGAGAAGTGCCCCGCGACGCCCATCGCCATCGCGCCCACGCCGCCGGGGTTGCCGCGCAGATCCAGCACGATGCCGTCGCTGTCGCGCAGTCGATCGACCGCTGCATCGAGTTCCGCGGCGAGCACGGGCATCCACACGTTGAAGGCGATCACCCCGATCCGCAGATCCTCGGGGGCGCCCAGCGCGCGCAACTCGTCGGCGTCGAGAAGACGGTCCGAGCAGGTGACCGAGAACTCGGGCAACAGCCCGAGCCTGGTGCGACGGCCGGGAAGGGGTTCGCGCGTGATCGAGATCGCATGCGGCGTGCCGGATTCGTCGAGGAAGGACCAGTTCGATGCCAGGCCGGTGGGGCCAAGGTCGAGCGCGCGCACCGCGGCGTTGTGCGCGTAGCGCTTCAGCAGGTTCCGCTCGTCGTCATTCCACGCAGGATCCATCGGACGCTCGTCATCCACGAGCGTCACGCGCCAGCCTCGCCGGACCCCGGCCTTGGCGGCTGGCGAACCGTCCTGCACGCATGTCACGATCGTCTCGGACTCGATGATGCGGAGATCGAGGCCACAGGTTCCATCCTCGGCCCTGGCCCCGGGCACGTCCGCGAGGCGATCGCTTTCCTGATCGGAGAGAATGCCGAAGTGGCTGCGACCAAGCGTCGACAGCATCTGCTGCAGCACCGCGCGAAGCGACTCGCGCGTGGTGCAGGCCTCGGCGCTCGGCACGAACCGATCATGCACGGCCTGCCAATCCACGCCACCGTGCCGTGGATCGGGATCGCCCTTCTCGATGGTGCTCCATGCTTCCTCGAAACTTGCGCGTGCCTGCTCGCGGGTGATCGGGGTGCCCGCAGGGGAGCCGCTGCTTGCGCATCGGAGGGAACCGGCCAGGATGGCGACGGCTGCGACGCACCGGATCAGCGCGCGGAGCGGAACGAGGGGCATGGGGCGGAAGTGTGTGCGGACTCGGTATCGACGGGGGGATTTGGAGCGTCGCCGTTTTGCAAATAGTTGGATGGTTCTGCAGAAACAAGGGGATCAGTCGAGTGTTTACCGGACTATTTCGATCCATTCGGCCGGTATGTCATCCGTATATCCGGATGAACGGTTGATGACTTCTCCATCGCGGACTACCTTTCCTCGCCATGAGCAGCCGCTTCCTTGACGCGCTCCACTCGCAGGTCCTGATTTTCGATGGCGCGATGGGAACCAGCATTCACGCATGCGCCGACTGCACGCCGGCGGACTATCTGGGGCGCGACAACTGCACCGACATCCTGGTGAAGAGCCGGCCCGATGTCATCCAGCGCATCCACGAGAACTTCCTGCTGGCCGGCGCGGACGTGGTCGAGACCGACACCTTCGGCGCCAACAAGCTCGTGGGCGCGGAGTTCGACGCCGAGATGGTGGCGTGGACGCGCGAGCTCAACCGGCTGGGCGCACAGGTCGCGCGCGCGGCATGCGAGAAGCACGCCACGAAGGACCGTCCGCGCTTCGTGGCGGGCAGCATCGGCCCGGGTACCAAGCTGGTCACGCTGGGCAACACGACCTGGGACCTGATGCTCGACAGCTACAAGGAGCAGGCGCTCGGCCTGATCGAGGGCGGCGTGGACTGCTTCATCATCGAGACGGCGCAGGACCTGCTGCAGGTGAAGTGCGCGATCAACGCGTGCCTGGACGCGCTGGCGGAGCGCGGCCTGTCCCACGAGCGCATCCCGCTGATGGTCAGCGTGACGATGGAGACGACCGGCACCATGCTGCTCGGCAGCGACATCGCCGCGGTGGTGAACGCGTTGAAGCCGTTCCCGATCGCGAGCCTTGGCCTGAACTGCGCCACGGGCCCGGTGGAGATGGCCGAGCATGTCGCGTATCTGGCGAAGCACTGGGACCGCGCGGTCAGCGTGGTGCCCAACGCGGGCCTGCCCATCCTGGTCGAGGGACGCACCGAGTATCCGCTGCAGCCCGAGGGCTTCGCGCAGGCGATGCGGCGCTTCGTCGACGACTTCAAGGTGGACGTGGTCGGCGGCTGCTGCGGCACCACGGCCGAGCACATCCGTGCGCTGCGCGAGGTGGTTGGGACGCGGCGCCCGCGAGCGACCCGCGCCCTTGAGCCGCAGGCGCCTGGCTGCAGCAGCCTGTACGGGTTCACGGAGTTCAAGCAGGACAACAGCTTCCTGATCGTCGCGGAGCGCACGAACGCAAACGGCAGCCGCAAGTTCAAGCGCCTGCTCGACGAGGAGCAGTGGGATCAGCTCGTCGGCATGGCGCGCGAGGAGATGCGTGACGGCAGCCACCTGATCGACCTGTGCGTGGACTTCGTTGGCCGCGACGGCGTGAAGGACATGGGCGAGGTCGCCAGCCGCATCGTGCGGCAGGTGAACGCGCCGCTCATGCTCGACAGCACCGAGGCTGGCGTGCTGGAGGAAGGCCTGAAGCGCGCGGGTGGCCGCTGCATCGTGAACTCGATCAACCTCGAGGACGGCGAGGAACGCATGAACCGCGTCTGCCCGCTGCTGAAGCGCTACGGCGCCGCCTGCGTGGCGCTGACGATCGACGAGGATCCGCAGGCGGGCATGGCGAAGACCGCGGACCGGAAGCTGGCGATCGCGGAGCGCATCCACGACCTGTACACGCGCACGTGGGGCCTGGACGAGAGCGACCTGCTCTTCGACCCGCTGACCTTCACCATCGCCACGGGCAACGAGGACGACCGCAAGCTCGGCGTGGAGACGCTGCACGGCATCGAGCGCATCGCGAGGCGCTTCCCGAAGTGCGGGATCCTGCTGGGCCTCTCGAACATCAGCTTCGGCCTGAAGCCCGCCGCGCGCACGGTGCTCAACAGCGTGTACCTGCACGAGGCGCGGCAGCGGGGGCTCACCGCGGCCATCGTGCACTTCAGCAAGCTGCTGCCGCTGAACCGCATTCCGCCCGAGCAGCGCGAGGCGGCGGAGTGGCTCATCTTCGACCGCCGTGGCGCCGAGCGCCCCGAGGGCAAGCCCGCCGAGTTCGACCCGCTGCTGCACTTCATCGGGCTCTTTCCCGACGGCGTGGAGCAGGTCAGCGAGAAGAAGGGCCTCCAGGACCTCCCGATCGAGGAGCGGCTGCAGCGACACATCGTGGATGGCGACGACACCGCGCTCGATGCCTCGCTGGATTCGGCGCTGGCGAAGTACCCGCCGCTGGACATCATCAACGACCACCTGCTCGCGGGCATGAAGACCGTGGGCGAGCTCTTCGCGGCGGGAACCATGCAGCTGCCGTTCGTGCTGCAGAGCGCGAGCGTGATGAAGAAGGCGGTCGCGCACCTGCAGCCGCACATGGCGAAGTCGGGCGTGGCGGAGAAGCCCAAGGCGAGCATGGTGCTGGCCACGGTCGCCGGCGACGTGCACGACATCGGCAAGAACCTGGTCGACATCATCCTGTCGAACAACGGCTTCAAGGTGCACAACATCGGCATCAAGCAGAGCCTGCAGCAGATCGTGGACGCATGGCGCTCGACCGGCGCGGACTGCATCGGCATGAGCGGCCTTCTGGTGAAGAGCGTGACCATCATGGAGCAGAACCTGCATGAGCTGAACCAGCTCGGCGTGACCGTGCCCATCCTGCTCGGCGGCGCGGCGCTCACGCGCCACTACTGCGAGAGCCATCTGCGCGGCGTGTACAAGGGTCCGCTCTACTACGGCAAGGACGCCTTCGAGGGCCTCTCGGTCTGCGAGGCCATGGCGCGTGGCGAGCTCGGCCGCATCGATGCCGAGGTGCATGCGCGGCTCACGAAGCGCGCCGAAGTGGACGCGAAGGTGGGGCAGCGGCTGGAGACCGCGGGCAGCGCGACCGCGACGGCGCCCGAGCGCAGCGCGGTGCGGAGCGACCTGCCGGTTCCGAAGCCGCCGTTCTGGGGCGACCGGCTGGTGGAATCGGTGGATCTGGACGAGATCTATCCGTTCGTGAACCGCACGGCGTTGTTCCGCGGCCAGTGGGGCTTCAAGCGCGGTGACCTGGACGAGGTCGAGTACGCGAAGCTCGAGCGCAAGGCCGAGGAGGTTTTCGACCGCCTGAAGACGCAGTGCAAGGCCGAGCACATCCTGCGACCGGCGGTGGTCTACGGCTTCTACCCGTGCGCGAGCGAGGGCAACGACCTGGTGGTGTTCGATCCCGCCGATCCCGAGCGCGAGCTGGAGCGCTTCAGCTTTCCGCGGCAGAAGGGTCGCGAGCGGCTGTGCATCAGCGACTTCTTCCGGCCGCGCAGCTCGGGGCAACGCGACGTGGTGGGCTTCCACTGCGTGACGATGGGCGTGGAGGTGAGCCACCGCGCCAAGCAGCTCTTCGAGCGCAACGAGTACACCGAGTACCTCTACATGCACGGCATGGGCGTGGAATGCGCCGAGGCGCTGGCGGAGCTCTGGCACAAGCGCATCCGCGCGGAACTCGGCATCGGACTGGACGACAGCCCGCGCATCAAGGAGCTCTTCACGCAGAGGTATCGAGGCAGCCGCTACAGCTTCGGCTATCCCGCCTGCCCCGACATGAGCGATCAGGAGAAGCTCTTCAGGCTGCTTCGCCCCGAGCGCATCGGTTGCCGGCTGACCGAGAACTGGCAGATCGACCCGGAGCAGAGCACCAGCGCGATCGTGGTGCATCACCCCGAGGCGAAGTACTTCGCGGTGTGAGGCCCCGCGCCGGCAGGTTCAGCGGCCGTCGGTCGCGGTCTCGAGGATGAAGCGGGGGATCGCCCCCAGCGTCATGTAGCGCCGCAGCGTTCGCGTGGGCAGCGCGTCGAATCGACGCACCGCACCCCGGCAGCCGCGCGAGCCACAGTTGCAGCGCATCGACCACACGTCGTCGGCGCCAAGCAGCGTGCTGTAGTCGTGCAGCACCTCGTCGCCCTGGCGGATCGCTCGAAGCGCGCGCAGCATCAGGCGTCCGCGTTGACGGTGGATGGCCGCGTTCGGCTGGCAGCCATGGTTGGCGAACTCGCCCCATTCGCCGCTCGGGTCGAGGTAGCGCTCGGCGTCGAAACGGATGCAGTTTGCGGCGCGCCTTGGATCGCGATCCCACCAGCCCCAGACGATCCGCGCGGAGACCACGCGGCCACGCAGCGGGGTGATCAGCGCGCCCGCGTCGAAGTGACGGTTCGCGATCAGGCCGCGGCCGTTTCGAACCGTTTCCACTCGAAGCGGCTGGCGCGCGGAGGATCGCGTGCGCGCGTTCATCATGGCTCGGATTCCGCGACCTTCCTCGGGTGATGCTCGCCTTCGCGACCCTTGCGCCCGGTCTGCATGAGCACCACGCCGCCAAGGATCAGCGCCGCCGCAAGTGCCACGCGGGGATGCAGGCGCTCGTCCAGGAAGATCCAGCCGAGCAGCATCGCGACAAGCGGGTTCACGTACGCGTAGGTCGAGACGGCCGAGGCGCTGGTGTTGCGCACCAGCCACATGTAGGCGGTGAATCCCGTCAGCGAACCGCCGAACACGAGGAAGAGCACCGCCAGCCACGCCGGGTCATCGGCCGGAATCCGCGTGACCGGTTCCCATCGCTCCGCCGCCGCGCTTGCCACGAGCAGCATGGCGCCGCCCGCGATCATCTGCAGCGAACTTGCCGTGAGCGGATTGCGTGGCTGTGGCAGCGCACGGCCGAGGATCGTGCCTGCCCCCCAGAACAGCGTGCTCGCAAGGACCATGAGGGCGCCCGCGAGTTCAAGCGGTCGAGCGCCATCGCCGCCCGCCATCGAGCCCCACACCAGCGTGGCCACGCCGCCAAGGCCCATCGCCATGCCGATCATCACGCGCATCGATGGAAGTCCCCGGCGCGTCTGGATGCGATCCATCGTGACGAGCGAGATCGGGGTGCTGCCCACGATCAGCGCGGCGATGCCCGTGGGCACCGGGCGCGCCAGGCCCGCGCTCAGCAGTCCATTCGCCAGCAGGAAGAGCAGGCCTCCCGTCACGATCGCCGTTCGCCAGTGGCGCCAGGTGGTCAGCGCGCCGGGCTCCAGCTTTCCGAAGGCGATCACCACGCCGAGGAGGAGCAGGCCCGCGAGCTCGAACCGGAATCCCGAGAGCAGCATGGGTGGAATCTGCCGAAGCGCGATCTTGTTGCCCAGGAACGTGCTTCCCCACAGCAGGTACACCGCCGCGAAGCAGAGCACGAGCATGAGCGTGTGACGGCGCGCGCGGGTGGTCACGAACCGCGGATGCTAGGGTGCTGCAGGGGGTTGGGAAGCGCCGTTGAATCCCCTAGGATTCGGTCTCCGAAGGAACCCTCCCATGAGCACGCGAACCACGCCGAACGCGCCCGCCACGAACGCCGCCAAGCCCGCCGTCGATCCGGAGACCGTGACCCTTTCCGGCTACGTCGTGGAGGAGCGTTACGAACCGAAGTCGGTGCCGACGCAGGACCCGAAGGATCCGGCCAGGCCGCATGCGCGCATCGGCGAGCCGGGGCAGTTCCCGTTCACGCGTGGCGTGCACCAGACGATGTATCGCAACCGCCTGTGGACCATGCGGCAGTTCGCGGGCTTCGGCAGCGCCGACGACACCAACAAGCGCTTCAAGTACCTGCTCGAGAACGCCAAGGGCACGAAGGCCAACACCGGCCTGTCGACGGCGTTCGACCTGCCCACCCTGATGGGCCGCGACAGCGACGACGCGCTGAGCGCCGGCGAGGTGGGCCGATGCGGCGTGGCGGTGTGCACCATCGAGGACATGCACCGGCTCTATGCCGACATTCCGGTGGGCGACGTGACGGTGAGCCAGACCATCAACGGTCCGGCCTGCGTGATCTGGGCCATGTACCTGGCGATGGCGAAGGAGCGCGGGATCGGATGGGACAGGCTTGGTGGCACGCTGCAGAACGACATCCTGAAGGAGTTCCACAGCCAGAACGAGTTCATCTATCCACCCGAGGCCAGCGTGAAGCTGGTGGTGGACACGATCGAGTTCGCGAGCCAGCACCTGCCAAGGTGGAACAGCGTGTCGATCAGCGGCTACCACATCCGCGAGGCCGGCAGCAGCGCCACGCAGGAGCTCGCCTTCACGCTGCGTGACGGCATGGAGTACGTCGAGGCCTGCCTGAAGCGCGGCATGGACGTCGACGCATTCGCGCCGCGCCTGTCGTTCTTCTTCAACAGCCACAACGAGTTCTTCGAGGAGATCTGCAAGCTGCGCGCGGCGCGCCGCATCTGGGCGAACGTCATGCGCTTCCGCTTCGGCGCCAAGCAGGAGCGCAGCTGGCTCATGCGAACGCACGTGCAGACCGCGGGCTGCAGCCTGACCGAGCAGCAGCCGCTGAACAACATCGTGCGCGTGGCCTTCCAGGCG
>JBIIOC010000132.1:0-4974 GCA_044337135.1 Phycisphaerales bacterium
CACGCCGACGAGATCGGCCTGATGGTCAACCACTTCGACTCGAACGGCTACATCTACTGCAAGTCGATCGGCGGCATCGACGCCGGCAGCATCGTGGGCAAGCGCATCCAGTTCCAGAGCTCGGTGCCCGGCGTGAAGAACCCGGTGCTCGGCGTGATCGGGGCCACGGCCATCCACCTGCAGGACAAGAGCGCCGAGGGCAAGGTGCGCAAGCTGCATGAGCTCTACATCGACATCGGCGCGAAGGACCAGGCGAGCGCGCAGGCGATGGTCAACATCGGCGACCCCGGCGTGTTCATGGATTCGAGCATGCTGATGGGTGACGGCCTGATCGTGGCGCGCGGGCTCGACAACCGCATCGGCACGTTCGCCGCCGCCGAGGGACTTCGCCTGGCGAGCGAGCGACGGAAGGACCTGAAGGTGCGCGTGGTCGCCGTGAGCACGGTGCAGGAGGAAGTGGGCCTGCGTGGCGCCGCGATGATCGCCGAGGCGCTGCACCCCGACGTGGCGTTGGTGACCGACGTGGGCCACGCGACCGACAGCCCCGGCATCAACCATGCGCAGCACGGCCACTTCAAGCTGGGAGGCGGCCCCAAGATCTCGATCGGCGGCTCGATGCAGCCCGAGGTGGTGGCGCGGCTCTTCGAGGTGGCGAAGCAGAGGGAGATTCCCGTGCAGCGCACCGCGGCGCCGGGCAGCAGCGGCACCGACACCGACGCGATCTTCGTGCGACGTGGCGGCATTCCCAGCGGGCTGGTGAGCCTGCCGATCCGCTACATGCACACCACGGTCGAGATGACCGCCCTGAAGGACCTGGAGCAGATCGGCGAGATCTTCGCGGGCTTCTGTCTGGGCCTGAAGGGCGACGAGAGCTTCGCGCCGGCGCTCTGAGCGGCGGCTCGTAGACTGATCGCATGCTCCGCTTCGTCCGCGAGGCCGTACGAGACATCCGCCACACCGGCAGCGTGTGGCCCAGCAGCCCCGCGCTCGCGAAGGCGATGACGCGCGGACTCGCCGAGCTGCGGGGCAGTCGACGCGTGCTCGAGGTCGGGCCTGGCACCGGCCCGTTCACCGAGCGGATCCTGAAGAACCTGCGGGACGGCGACCACTTCGACATCGTCGAGTTGAATCCGTTCTTCTGCGAGGAACTGGAGCGCCGGCTGCTCGTTCCATACCGACGTCGCAAGATGCGCGCGATGGTCGCGCTGCATCAGGCACCGATCCAGGATGCGCCGATCGAGGGGCCGTATGACCTGATCGTGTGCGGACTGCCGTTCAACAACTTTCCATCCACACTGGTGCGATCGATCTTCCGCCGCATGATGGCCCTGCTCCGGGATGGCGGCGAATTGGCGTACTTCGAGTACGCCGGCGTTCGCACGCTCAAGGCGCCGCTGGTGGGGGCGGGTGGGCGGCGCAACCTCAAGGGCATCGCGCGTGTGGGGCAGAGCCTTCGTCGCAAGCATCGGGGCAAGCGCGAGCTGGTCCTCGGCAACCTGCCTCCGGCGTTCGCGACGCACCTGCGCAAGAGCAAGGAAGTCGCCGCAAAGCGATCGCCCGAGACGCGCAAGAAGCGTCGTCGTGCCGTGAAGGCCTGAATTCGCCGTGGCACGCGTCAACGAGCACTTCCTGAAGCTGGCGGCGGGCTACTTCTTTCCCGAGATCTCTCGGCGGGTGAACGCGTTCATCGCGGAGCGGCCGGACCTTGCCGGGCGGATCATCCGCTGCGGCGTGGGCGACGTGACGGAGCCGCTGCCGGAGGTGGCGATCCACGCGCTGCGCGAGGGGGCCGACGATCTGGCCACGCGCGAGCGGTTTCAGGGATACGGGCCCGCGACGGGGCACGAGTTCGTTCGCAGGGCCATCGCGCAGGTGGACTACCGCGACCGTGGCGTGCAGGTGGCCGACGACGAGATCTTCCTGTCCGATGGCAGCAAGCCCGACGCGAGCAACCTGCTCGAGATCCTGGGGCAGGGCAACCGCATCGCGGTGCAGGACCCGGTGTATCCGGTGTGCGTGGACACGAACGTGATGGCGGGCAACACCGGGGCCGCGATGGAGGGTGGTCGCTACGAGGGCATCACCTATCTCGAGGGCACGCCGGAGAACGGCTTCGCGCCACCGCCGCCTGCCGAGCGGCTGGATGTGGTGTATCTGTGCTTCCCGAACAACCCGACCGGTGCCACGATCACGCGCGAGGGCCTGAAGCGGTGGGTCGACTGGGCGCGAGCGAACGACACGCTGATCCTGTTCGACGCGGCCTACGAGGCGTACGTGCGCGACCCGGCCGTGCCGCGCAGCGTGTACGAGGTGCCAGGCGCGCGCGAGTGCGCGATCGAGTTCCGCAGCTTCTCGAAGAACGGCGGCTTCACCGGCGTGCGCTGCGGCTACACCGTGGTGCCGAAGGAACTCACCGGCAGCACCGGGGACGGCAAGCGCGTGCCGCTGCACGGGCTGTGGATGCGCCGATGGAGCACCTGCAGCAACAGCGTGAGCTGGCCCGTGCAGAAGGCCGCCGCGGCGCTGTGCACGCCGGAAGGCCAGGCGCAGATGCGTGCGTTGACCGACTTCTATCTCGAGAACGCGCGCATCCTGCGTGGCGCGGTCGAGGCGCTTGGCCTGCGTTGCTGGGGCGGCGAGAATGCGCCGTACGTGTGGCTGAAGTGCCCCGCGGGCCTTGGCAGCTGGGATGCGTTCGACCGGCTGCTGAAGGGCTCGCAACTGGTGGTGACGCCGGGTGCGGGCTTCGGCCGCTGCGGCGAGGGATTCATCCGCGTGAGCGCGTTCAACAGCCGCGCGAACGTGGAAGAGGCGGGCCGAAGGCTGGCGGCACTGGTCAGCTGAGGCGTGCTTCGGCAGCGAGCATTCGCTTGCGCCGCGCCGTGAACTTCCACCATGGCTGGGGTGCCGCGCCTTGGCTCTGGGCGATCGTGGCCATGAACACGTCGATCACGCAAGGATCGTGGCGCTTGCCGGTGCGGAGGCAGAGGCGGTCATACAGACGGAAGGGGTCCTGCTTGGCGAGTTGTGCCACGGTGCGGATACCGAGCGCGTGGAAATCGCGCAGGGCGGCGGGGCCGACATTGGCCAGATCGGCCAGCGCGCGGGGCGGCTTGGGAGCTGGGCGGGGCATGTGGGCAGCGTAGTTCGGAAATTTCGACGGGCTGCCGACGGATCTCGGCGGTCGGCGCCGTTCTACCTTGGGGTGATTCGCAGCGTGCGGAGCGCCCCAGCAAGTGACACAGCGGCGCGGCGGCATCCCGCCCGCGCACTTCTCAGGAGCACACTTCCGATGCAGACCCGATTCCAGATCACTTCCGTGTGTGTTGGACTGGCGTGCCTGACCGCGGGTGCGGTGGCGCTTGCGGGCGGCGTGCAGGGGGGTGCGCCCGCCGCCGCGCCGGTGGCCGCTTCGCATGTGCTGCGCTTCTCGCCCGAGGTGCTGGATCTCGGTGAGCTCTCCGCCTCCACGCCTGCGCATGCAAGCGTGACCGTGACCAACATCAGCGCTCAGCCCGTGACCGTCAAGGAGATCAAGGCCGGCTGCGGCTGCACGAAGACCAGCGAGGCGCCGAAGGAGCCCGTGGCGCCCGGGGCCTCGTTCACCGTGCAGCTCACCATGGATCCGGGCAAGCGCACGGGCATCGAGTTCAACAAGGCGGTGCACGTGATCCTGACCGATGGCTGGAAGGAGACGCTGCAGATGAAGGGCCGCGTGAAGACGGTGCTGCGCGTGGAGCCGGCGGTCATCGACATGGGCGTGGTTGCGGATGGTGGCACGCCCACGGTGATCCTGAACAGCGTCGATGGCAAGGACTTCTCCATCACGGGCGTGGAGCCCGAAGGCATGCTCGGAAGCGGCGCGCTGCGGAGCGCCGGCGGAAGGGGCGAGTTCACGATCGATACGGCAGCGTGGGAGCGCGCGGGCCAGCCTGCGTCGCTGGTGCTGACCACGGACCGTGCCGATGCTCCGGAGGTGGCCTTGCCGGTGAAGGCTTCCGAGGCGGTGGCCATGTTCCGATTGCCTTCGGCCGCCGAGAATGACCCGAAGCGCAACGAGATCTGGCTGGCACAGGATGCATTGGTCAGCAGGATCGACGCCGGACTTCCGGTCTCGGTGCGGTCGGAGGACTTCCGCATGCGACTGCATCGCGAGTCGGGCATGCTGTTCGTGCACGGCTCGGTCGAGGAACTGAAGGCCGTGCGCAAGGCCGTGAAGGCGCTGCCAGCTGACAGCGGCGTGCGCGAGTCGACCGGGGCGCCGCCGGCGTGAACGCGCGGAGTGCAACGCCTTCCTCTTCCATCGATGGCTGAGACATGTCCGTGATGAACGAGCGCGCCAGGAGGCATGCCGAAGGCGCGGCGAATGAACCGGCGATCGACGGCTTCGATGATGAGGCCGTCGATCGTCTGACTTCGCGCATGGTGCGTGGCGACCGGAGTGCCTACACCGAGCTGTTTCACCTGCGCTTTCAGGCGGTCGAGGCCGAGGCGCGGCGTTGCCTGATGCGGCGGGTGGACCTGTGCGGCGATGTCGCGCAGGAGACCTGGCTGCGCGTGGCTCGCGGCGCGCGGCGGTGCGGATCGGTGGCCAGCCTCGATGCGTGGCTGCGACGGATCGTGCGCAGTGCGGCCATCGACCTGCTGCGTAGCGAGCTCGCCCGGCGCAACCGCGAGCGGCGGGTGGCGGCGTCGCGTCTGGAGGCCGTGGCCTTCATGCAGGATTTCGAGCTTCTGCAGCACTTGCGGCACGAGTCGCGCAGGGTGGCGGGCCTTTCGCAGGAGGAGCAGTCGATGTTCGAGCTGCTTGTGCGCAGCGAGGGCACGGTGGCCCGGCTTGCAGGCTTGATGGGTCTTGGCACCGCCGCGGTGGACAGCCGCCTGCGGCGAGCCGCGGAGCGGGCACGAGCCCGAAGGAGTCACGATGCGTGAGTTGAACGATCTTCAGAAGCGGGCGCTGGAGCGTGGCCTGGA
>JBIIOC010000047.1:0-15467 GCA_044337135.1 Phycisphaerales bacterium
GCACGCCAACCACAAACAGCTTCTCTGACACGTCGGCAATTCTCGGCACGAAATACACCTACACAGTCAGAGCGACGGCTGCTGGCGTGAATGACAGTGCCGTGAGCGCCGGCGACACGGGATGGCGCAGTCTTTTGGCGCCTACGGGCGTAGCCGCAACAAACGACGACACAAGCAAGATCCGCGTGACTTGGTCGGCTGTCACAGGCGCGCGAGGCTACTTCGTGTACCGGGGCCCTGCTGGCGGCGTGCTCAGCCGGTTGCAACCGACAGCCGTGACAGGGACGACGTTTGATGATCTGTCGGCGGTTCCGGGGATCGTGTACGACTATGCAGTAAGTGCGTATAGTGCGCTTGGGGAGTGCGTGCGGAGCGAGGCAGATCCCGGCCTTCGCCCGGCGACGCTAACCGGCGATGGCCCGATGTCCGGTGGCATGCCGTCAGGCGGCAGGGACCTTGGGCCGCCAAACGGTGATGATGGATCAGGCAATCGCATGGATGTGCCTCCGGACCTCGCTGGCGTCGAGTTGTACTTCTGGATGGTTACACAGGCACCGGATGTCGACGTAGGCTGCACCGCGCCTCAGCCAAGCCAAGTGCACCTTGGACCTGCTGGCGATACTGCAGCCCTGACAGAAGACATAGCCGATGGCTTAATCGTCATTGATGCACGGATGAAGACCATCGACGTCAGCGTAAGTGGGATGTCTGGGGCGGATTCCGATGCGATCGACATCGATAGCAATGGGGAGCCTGACATATGTCAATTGCGACGAGGAGACCTGAACCTCGACGGCGCGGTTGATGCATCCGACGTCTCTCATCTGCTACTCATGATCGGAAGCAAGCCTTTATTCGGCATCGGCGACCTCGATGGCGATGACACGATTGGGCCGGCAGACGTACAGCAACTACTGCGGCAGTCAGCAGGCGCCTGAGCGATTCCACTTTTAAGATTGCGCGATGCAAGTAAAGTGTTGGCAGATTCGGATAAAGGTGCCTTCGCTTTCCTGCGCACTGACGGGCGCGAGAGAGCCGGCGGCCACCGCCCGGTAGAGATCCGCGAGCGCCCACGCCTTCGTGGCCTCTTCCGACTCCTGTCGCGGCACGAGGTGCAGGTGCACCTGACGGTGCGACTCGGCGAAGGCCAGCAGGTAGACGCGTTGGCACCCGGTGACCGCGCGGATCGCGGCGCTCACGCGACGGATGTGCTCGCCCATCATGCGGCTCTCGTCCCCCGTGAGCGCATCCAGGGTTGGACACGGGCGCGCAAGCTCCAGCACGCACCAACCCGCCACCGGACACGGCGGCGCGTGCGGCTTCAGGAACCACCCACCGGTCAGTTCGACGCGAGCGCTCACTTCTCGCCCTTGGGGCCGCCGTCGCTGCCCATGTACTTCTCGCGGATCGCCTGCTCCAGGTCCACGCCGCTGATGTTGGCCAGCGTGGTCAGCCACGCCAGCACGTCGGCGAATTCCTCGCGCAGGTTCGCTGCATCCGCCTTTCCGCGCGCGGCGTTGCCGAGGGCGTGGGCCAGCTCGCCGACCTCCTCGCTGAACCACAGGAAGGTGCCGGCGGCGCCACGGGCATTGTCGCTGGCGAAGTAGCGGTCACGGATGTGCTGCTGGAACTCGGCGATGCGCATGGGGGGCAGGCTAGCGCGAGCCCCGAAAGCGAAACGCCCCGGCCACTGGGGACCGGGGCGAACGTCCTCGGCGCGACTCGAACGCGCAACCTCTGCCTTCGGAGGGCAGCGCTCTATCCATTGAGCTACGAGGACGAGCGAGGCGCGGAGTCTAGCAGGACGCGGACATCGTTCCCGCAGAGGGCGCGTTCCCACCGCAGCGCGACAAACCCCTACGCTTCGCCCATGCGCGCGTGGCTCCTGACACCCGTCGGAAGATTCCGCCTGATGGCGCTGGCCGAGGCATGGTCGTGGGCCGGCCTGCTGCTTGGCATGCTGTTCAAGTACGTGGTGGTGAAGAACCCGATCGGCGTGCAGATCATGGGCCCGGTGCATGGGCTGCTCTTCGTGCTGTACGTGGTGTTCACGATCGAGGCCATGGTGCACCTGCGCAAGCCGCTGTGGGTGCTGGTGATCGGCCTGCTCGCGGCAATCCCGCCGTTCACCACCTGGCCGTTCGAGCGCTGGGTGCTGCGGCGGCAGTGAGGAGCCAGGAGGGTCGGAGCTCGTTGCCCTATGCTCGCGCGCTCCATGCAGCGCGACAACGAGGCTCATCAGCCATCCATCGAGGAACTTGCGCGCAGCCTGGATGCCCTTGCCGCCAAGGGCCAGGTGACCCGCACGTTCGACGCGCACGGCGAGAGCACATTCACCGCCGCCGAACCCGCGCCTCTGCCGGCACTGATGGTGCTCAGCTTCCTGTGCTCGCTCGGCACCGGCTCCCTCTGGACCGGGCTGCCTTTCGTGGCGGAGCATGACTTTCACTTCACAAAGAGCGAGAACATGTGGCTCGCCGTGGCCGAGTCGGCGGTGTACGCCGTCGTCGCCCTCCTCAGTGGCGGCGTGCTGAAGCGAATCGGTGCCGTCGCCGCACCACGCACCGTGCTTGGCGGCATCCTGCTGTTCACGCTCGCGATGTGCCTGCTCACGCTCACCGGATCCGTGGCGGCGCTGATCGCCACCGCCCTGGGGGTGAGCGCCGCAAGCGCGATGATGTGGCCGATCGTCGAGAGCTACCTCTCGTCGGGCCGGCACGGACACCAGCTGCGCTCAGCCGTGGGCGTGTTCAACATCGTGTGGACCACCGCCACGGCCGCCGGACTGGTGCTGATGGGACCGGTGTTCGCCACGGACTACTCACGCATCGCGATCGTGGCGATCGGTCCGGTGTGCGCCCTTGCGATCGTCTGCCTGCCGTGGTTTCCGGCCTCCCCGCCACCTCACCTCGAGCATGGACTGCCGCCCGCCGTGCCGCCGGTCTACCGGCCTCTTCGTGCCGCGAGCCGCGCGCTCCTTCCAACCAGCTACCTGCTGATCGGCACGATCGGCCCGATGCTGCCCTACATCACGAGCGGAATCGGCATCGCGCCCGCGTGGCAGACTCCCGTCTCGAGCACGTGGCATGCCGTGCGCGTGCTCGCCATGCTGGCGATGTGGCGCCTGGCGTTCTGGCACGGGAAGTGGTCCACGCTGGCCGCGGGTGCGGCGCTGATGGCCGGCGGATTCCTGCTGGCCATGAGCGCGGCAAGCGTGCAGACACTCATGCTTGCGCTGGCGGCATTCGGTGCGGGCCACGCCGTGCTGTACTACGCGAGCCTGTACTACGCGATGAGCGTGGGTCACGCCGAGGTCGACGCGGGCGGGCAGTTCGAGGCGCTGATTGGCGTGGGCTACATCAGCGGGCCGATCGCAAGCCTGGTGGGCATGTCGCTCGCGGGCGAGACGGGTGCGCGCGGCCTCGTGTTCCTTCTGGCGGCCGGTGCCTCCATGCTCGCCGCACGCGAATGGCTCCGCTGGCGGCACATGGCAAGACCCGCACGCTGACGCTCACTCCACCGGCCCCGCCTTCGCGTTGCAGGCCTTCAGGGCGGCGAGCGCGGCCTCGCGCGCCTGCGCGTGATCCACGATCGGCGCGGGATACGCCGGTGCAGCCATCGGCATCTCCCACGGGCGATGGATCATGTCCTCGGGCATGTTCGAGAGCTCGGGCACCCACCGCTTCACGTACGCGCCATCGCTGTCGAACTTCTCGCCCTGCAGTGTGGGATTGAAGATGCGGAAGTACGGCGCGGCGTCGGCACCACAACCCGCGCTCCACTGCCAGCCCAGTGTGTTGCTGGCAAGATCGGCATCCACAAGGGTGTCCCAGAACCAGTCCGCGCCGTGCAACCAGTGCTGGCGAAGGTGCTTCACCAGGAAACTGCTCACGCTCATGCGCACGCGGTTGTGCATCCAGCCCGTGTGCCAGAGCTGCCGCATGCCCGCATCGATCAGCGGATAGCCCGTGCGGCCCTTCTGCCACGCGCGCAGATTGCGAGCACTCTCCTGCCACGGGAAGCTGCGGAACTCGGGACGAAGCGGATCCTCGGCCGTGCGAGGGAAGTTGGCAAGCACATGCCAGCCAAACTCGCGCCAGCCAAGTTCCGCGCGGAACTTGTCGGCGCTGGATCGGAACGACTTGTCCTTGCCCTCCAGTCGCGCCTCGACCGCATGCCACAGTCGGCGCGGCGACACCTCGCCCCACGCGAGATGCGGACTCAGCATGCTGGTTCCAGGCTGCCCGGGCAGGTCACGCCCTTCCGCATACCCCCCGACCGGACCGTCGAGAAACACCTTCGCGCGCTTCGCGCCACCCGACTCGCCGGGCGTCCACATCTCCGCCAGTCCGGCATCCCACTCGATGCGCGGCTTCAGACCAAGCGCATCGACGACCAAGCCAGCCGGCCACGACGTTGGCGCGGCCAGCGTCTTCGGCGCGGATCTTGGTTTCGCGGGCATCTCGCGGGCCAGACAGTTCTTCCAGAAGGGCGTGAACACCTTGTATGGCACGCCACTCCCGGTGCGAATCTCGCACGGATCGAACATCAGGTTGCCAAGGAAGGCGTGCGTCGAGATGCCTGCCGCCCGGCACGCCTGCTCGACTCGCTCCTGTTCCGCGACCGCCCACGGCTCGAAGCGCCTTCCGAACGCGACGCTTGTCGCTCCCGTCGACCTTGCGATCTCGACCAGCGCAAGCGCCGGATCCTCCGAACGGATCACCAGCCTCGAACCGATCGCGCCCAACGAACCTTCCAGCGAACGCAGGGACCGATCCAGCCACCAGCGGCTCGCGCCACGCGGCGCCCAGCGCCCGGCGGCCTCGGGATGCCAGCAGAACACGGGCACGACCGGTTCACCAGCCGCCGCCGCGAACGCAACGGCGGGCTGGTCATCCAACCGAAGGTCGTTTCGGAACCAGACGAGCGTGCCGGCCATTCAGTCCTCAACCTTTCCGAGTTCGAACGCCAAGGCCTGCTCCAGTCGCGGGTGCTCGAACCGGAAACCGCGCTCGAGCAGTCGCTTCGGCTGCACGAAGGAGCCTCTCAGGAGCAACTCGCGCCCCATTTCACCGAAGAGGAGGCTCACCATGGGCGCAGGCAACGGCGCGATCGCCGGTCGCCGCAGCACACGTCCGAGCGCCCGGCCGAAATCCGCGTTGGATCGCGGATCTGGCGCAACCGCGTTCACCGCGCCGGCCAGCGATTCGTCCTGCACGCAATGCATCACGGCACCGATCAGGTCATCCAGCGAGATCCAGCTCATGCCCTGCCGGCCGCTGCCGACGGGACCGCCCAAACCCAGCGAGAACGGCGTTCGCAACTTCGCGAGCACGCCCCCTGCGCCCGCCAGCACCAGTCCGATTCGCAGGTGAACCACGCGAATGCCGGCCATTTCCGCGGGCCGCGTCGCCTCTTCCCACGCCACGCAGGTCTCGGGCAGGAAACCACGACCCGCCGCGCTGCTCTCGTCGAGCGGCTCCGGGCCGCGCGAACCGTAGAAGCCGATCGCGCTGGCGGCGATCAGCACCCTGGGCTTGTTCGGCAGCGCGGCGACGGCCTCGGCGATCTGCCGGGTTCCTTCCACGCGACTGTCGCGGATCGCCCGCTTCCGTTCCGCGCTCCAGCGCCGATCGGCGATGTTCTCGCCGGCCAGATGCACGACGGCATCCACGCCATCGAGCGCGCGAAGATCGACCACTCCACTCCGCGTGTCCCATGCGACATCGAGACGCTCGGCGCTCGGATGACCACGCACGATGCGTCGAACCTGATGTCCTCCCGTCGAGAGAAAGGCGCACAACTGCCGTCCCACCAGCCCGCTCGCGCCGCTCACCGCAACGCGCAGGGCACCCGCCTGCGAATACTCCTGATGACGACGGAGGTCGTTCGCCGTTCGGCGGTGGCGCCAGGCGAACATGCGTTCCAGATCCCTGGCAAGCAGCCGATTGCCAAGCAGCGCGCCGACCTTCCCGCCCGGGGCGCGCCACGTCACATGATCCTCGAGCGCGCTTCGTGACTCGTCATGCGGCAGGAAGCGGTGCTCGTGCACCCATTCCGCGAAGGGCCCGGTCACCTGCCGATCCACGAACGACCGTCCAGGTTCGACGCGCTCATGTCGCGCGAGCCACCGGATCGTGAGCGGCCCCTGACGAATGCGCAGGGTGACGGTGCTTCCATCGGCGATGCCGCCGCTGGCGCTCTCCACCTGCACCCGTTGCCAGGGAGGCAGCAGCCTGTCGAGGGCGCCCGCATGGAAGTGCCATGCGGCGAGTCGATCGACGGACGCGGGCATCAGGCTGGTTCGGGTCAGTACGGGCATGGATCGAACGCTACCCCAGCGGCAGGAAGTTGGCGGGCACGAGCGGCTTTCCGTTGGCGAGAACCTCGCGCACATGCACGAAGGTCCGCTGGTCGCGGGCCCGGCGCTCCGCGGGTCGCTTTCGCATCGACGCGAGGGGCAGTTTCAGCCTGGGGTTCGACTTCAGCAGCGGCTCATGACGCTCCAGGAAGGCCCAGTACATCGGCGTGACCGGACAGTCGCCGTCCGGCTTGAAGGCGCAGCCCGAGCAGTAGTCGCTCATGCGATCGATGTAGGCGGCGCCCGCCACGTAGGGCTTCGTGGTCATCACTCCGCCGGCGCCATAGGTTGCCATCGCGAGCACGTTCGGCTCCACGACCCAGTCCCAGGCGTCCATGTAGGCGATCCAGAACCAGTCCGCCAGTTCACGCGCGTCGATGTCGAGCAGCGTGGCGAGATTGCCAAGCACCATGAGCCGCGTGATGTGATGGCTCCATCCCTCGCGCCAGACCGATGCGATCACCTCGTCCAGACATCGAAGGCCGCTCGGGGCCCCCCAGAACGCCGCCGGTACCGGCCCGTCGGAACCCAGAGCACGCGGCTGCGCACCGCCGTCGACACCGGTCGGCGCGGCCCCCACGCCCTTCCAGGGGCTGCCCTTCCAGCGTGCGAAGCCACCATCCCCCGGGGACGCGGTGCTCGGCCACGCGTCGCGAAAGCCGTCCGTCTCCAGGTGCACCCAGCGCACGAACTCGCGCCAACCGACGATCTGGCGGATGAATCCCTCCTTCGACTCGATCGGAAGATCCATCGCGAGCACATCGCGCACCATGCGGCGCGCCTCGATGCGCTGCAGGTTCATCAGCGGACTCATGCGCGTGTGAAAGAGGCCACGGCTTGAAAGGCTCATGGCATCCTCGAACGGCCCGAAGTGCGGCAGACACTCCCCCTTGGCCCACTTCCAGAGCGACTCGCACTCCTGAAGCGACGCGGGAATGGCTGCGAGGTCGAGGTCCCCGGGATGAGCGACGAAGCGGGACTCGATCTCCTGCTGGACTTCGCGACGAAGCGGCGTCATCTCGAAGCGCGGCGGTTCCGGGGCCGCGGGCTTGCCGGACCAGCTCCTGCGATTCTCGGTGTCAAAGCTGAGCCGGCCGCCGACCGGCTCGCCTGACTCGTCCATGAGCAATCCTGTTCGCGTTCGATAGGCCCGGTAGAAGCTGTCCATCGACCACTGCCTGCCCCGACGACAACCAGCGAAGTCCTCGTGAAGCGTGAGCCATCCGTCGTGGGGACAGGTTCGCAGGAGTCCCTCATCGACGAGCGGCGCAAGCTCCCTCCGCATCTCCCGTTCGGTCCATTCGGTCGCGGCCAGCGTGCCCTGCCGCAGCGCGAACTCGCGCAGCAGGTCCACCATGGGCGCGTCACCCTGCAGCGTGCGGACCTCGAATCCCTCCTGCATGCACTCGACCGCGAAGCTTCGCTGCGCCAGCAGGATCGCGGCCAGCCGCATGCGGTGATATGGACGACGCGAGAGCCACTCGCGGCTCTCGACCAGAACAACGCCGTGGGTGGCGGGCAAAGCCGCCGCCATGGCGCCGAGGCTTCGATGCAATTGGTCCGGCGCCACGAACAACCACGCCCGCGCATGCGTCGGGGCTGAAGCATGGGCCTTTCTCGCCATGAAGCTGGCTTCGCCACGATGAACGCGCCGGATGCGTGCTCGCGCACGCGCGGATGGCCCCATTCCATGCCGACCGATACGATTCCGGTCATGGATCTGGACCGACTCATGCAGGAGCGTCTGCAGATGGCTGCACGTGCGGTGGAAGCCCTGAGCGCACAGCGTGAAGGCGTTGCGAAGGCCTGCCGACTGCTCGTCGAGACCCTCGATTCAGGCGGCACCGTGCTGACCTGCGGCAACGGCGGTTCCGCCGCCGAGGCGCTGCATCTGGCCGAGGAGCTCTCCGGCCGCTACCGGTCGAACCGGCCCGCGCTGCGCGGCCTCTCGCTGTGCGCGGATCCGACCGCCCTGACCTGCATCGCCAACGACTTCGGCTTCGATCATGTCTTCGCGCGTCAGGTCGAGGCGCTTGGCCGCGCGGGCGACCTGCTGGTCGTCTTCTCCACCAGCGGCAAGAGCGCGAACCTGGTTCGCGCGCTGCACGTGGCACGCGAGCGAGGCATCACCACGCTCGGGCTTCTCGGAGGCGAGGGCGGCGCGTGCCTGCCGCTGTGCGATCATGCCGTCGTGGTGCACGGCGTCGATGGCGCCGGGGTGCAGGAGGCCCACCAGATGATCATGCACATCCTGTGCGAGGCCTGCGAGGCGCGATTCGCCGTCGGGGCCAAGGCATGAGCGCAAGACAGGGAACATTGGCAGGCTCGCTGGTGATGCGGGCGGTGGTGCCCGCGTGGCTCCTCATCGGCGCCGCGATCAAGCTGCAGGAGCGCAGCCCCATGCTGCTGCCCTCGCCCGTGCGCGACAGCCTGAAGGGCATCGCCAACGCGATGGGCCGCGGCGGCGAGGCGGATTTCTCGGCATTCCTCGATCTGGCGCTGCGCGTGATCGTGTCCGGCGAGTTCGCGCTCGCCGCGGCGATGATCATGCTGCCGGCGCTCAGCCGCCGCATCGCGATCCCCATGCTGTCGCTGTTCGTGCTGATCCTGCTCACGGTGGTGGCGCGCGGCGAGGCGAGCTGCGGCTGTTTCGGCAGCAAGGGACCACCACCCTGGGCCGTGCTGGTCGGCGACGCGATCCTGCTTGGGCTCTGCCTGTGGCTGAAGCCGCGCGTGACCCGCGGCAGCCTCGGCGGCTGCATCGCGCTGGCCGCCATGGGAACGGCCGTCGCCTTCGGCGTTCCGCCGCGGTCGGCCATCGAATCGTCACCTGCCATCCCGCCTCCACCCGCGCGATCCACAGCACCCGCGACCGTGCCGGCGAACACGCCCGCCACGCCGAGCGCCACCGCCTCACCCACCGCGACACGAACGCCCGCCTCCTCGCAGGCCTGGCCCTCGGCCCCTTCGACGCTCCAGCCCTACTACCTGCCGCAGTTCGAGCAGTGGGTCGGCAAGCGCCTGCGCGACCAGCAGCTCGCCGCGCTGATCAGCGCGCCCATTCCGCCCGAGCTGGAGAAGGGCCGCTGGATCGTGATGTTCTTCCGGGAGGATTGCGAGCACTGCCATGCCGTGCTGGACCGCCACTTCTCGCCGAAGGTTCCGCTGCCCACGCTGCTGGTCTCCGTGCCCGACGCGGATCCGGCGGCGAGCCTGCCGAACCCGTGCTCGGAGTGCGAGGTTCGCACGCTGCCGAAGGGCCCCGATTGGGTCATCGGAACGCCCGTGCTCCTCTCGCTGCAGGACGGCGTCGTGAAGGGCATGCTGTCGGGAACCGAGGCCGAGGATCCCGCGCGCGTCGAGGCGCTGCTCTCGTTCCGCTAGCGCTCCAGCCGAACCTCGCGCGCGCGCACCAGGAGCACATCACCGTGCGACTGGAACCGCCGCGGCTCCGACGCGATGGATCGGATCGACTCGACCATGCGCTCGATCGAGGCCTCCGAGGCCCGCGGCAGTCGCATGCGGAGCGCCTGCGCAAGCACCTCACGCGGCGACCGTCGCAGATCGGACCGATTCCACGGCCCGCAACCGTCCAGCAGACGTCGCGCTCGGCTCTTCAGCACCGCCGCGGCACCACGGACACGTCGCGCGGCGCGGCTGGCACGGACCGCCGCGCCGGGGTGCAAGGCCTCGAGCACCGGCAGCACCTCGTGGCGAAGGCGACCGCGCACGCGCGCGCGATCCGCATTCGTCGGATCCTCGCGCCATGGCACGCCAAGCCGCTCCAGCAGCGCACGACACTCCGCGCGCGAGCGCTCGAGGAGCGGCCGCAGCAGGGACAGGCCGGGCGCGAACGAGCGCCGCATCGGCATGCCTCCGACCGCAGCGGGGCCGGCTCCTCGCACGAGCCGCATGAGCATGGTCTCGAGCTGGTCCTCGGCATGATGCGCAAGAAGGATCGTGGAGGCACCCGCATCGTCCGCGGCCGCGACCAGGGCGCCGTAGCGGGCCGTGCGCGCTCGCGAAGCCAGCCGCGGGCCCGGCTGCACGCGGACGCGCCGGCGATCGCAGCGGATCCCGAGCCAATGACCGAGCGCCTCGACCGCATCCGCATCGCCAGCGCTCGAATCGCGCAGCCCGTGATCCACGGTCGCAAGACGGATCGTCCAGGAACCGCGCGGAGCCACCGCGACCGACAGGAGGGCCAGCGCGGTGGAATCTGCGCCGCCGCTGGCCGCCACGACGATGCGTTCTCCGCGAGGCACCGCCTCGAGCGCCCGATGCAGTTCGCGAGCCAGGGGACTTCGCGAGGCCGCGCGCAACGCGTTCGCGCGATCCGGAAAGGTCGCCTGCGCCGGACTCACGGCTGCGAGGCCGCTTCCGCGATGGCGGACCCCTCGAAGGCGGACGCGTCGACGGGAAGCAGGTCGATCTCGGCCTGATACACGCCAGGCTCGGGTTCCTGCATTCGCCAAGTCACGCGACCTGCGTTGCGCACCACCCCGGCGAGAACCTCGAGCGTCTTGGCGCATCCACCATGGCGCAGGCGCTCGCGAGCCCAGCGATCCAGACCTGAGGCGAGCGCGCCACCATCGGCGCAGCCGGCTCGCGTCCATTGGACCGGAGCCGAGACGGACCTGGCGATCGGCTGATCCTCGATCACGGCGACGACCTGGTCGAGCCATGGCACATCCGACGCGTACACCCTCCAGCCACCCTGGGCCGTCGTCACGGTGCGCGCATGCAGTTCCGAAGTTCCAAGGCACTCGAAGGCGCCGAAGGTCGATTCCGCCATGCCACGCTCGTCGCAGTGACGCACCGCCTCGATGGGCAGACGGGCACGGTCGATGCGGCAGGGAAGCGGCCGACCCTCCAGCCGGGCAAGCGCCGCGGCGGCCTGATCCAGCATCGCGTCGTGCGCGCGGGTTCCGGCCTGCGCATCACGCAGCTCGACCGCCACGGCCGCCGCGAACGCGCCCTCGCCATCTCGGCGCGGACCGATCAGCACGGCCATGCGCGGACCACGCGTGCGGTCCACGGCTGCAATGGCCTCGCAATCGGCGCCATCGGCGCACCAGGTTCGGGGAACCAGACGCGCAGGCATGGACTGCATCCAGCAGGCGATCGTGTCCTCGGGAAGCGCATCGGGGTCCACGATCGGCTCCACACCCTCCAGCGGCGTTCCAAGCGGCCGATCCTGCAGCGCGGCGCGCAGCTGCACGCGCACGCGGGGCCCGTCGTCCCGGATGCTCCAGACCGACACCCCCTGCGCCATCCGGTCGTGACGAAGCGCCACCGTCACGGCGCTCGAATCGTCCCGATCCCATCCCTGCGGCAGGGTCTGCGCGAAATTCGGCGCATCCGCCTCGCTCGCGATGCGCAGCATGTCCCGCAGCAGCGGATTCTCGGCGCGATCGCTCACGAGCAGCCAGTTCCCGCACACGCGGCCCACCACCCCAAGCTGCGGCACCTCGAAGCGCGCGCCGCCGGACATGCGCGCACCAAGCGACTTGAGAAGGTCACATGCCTCGCGCCCTTCCATCTCGAGCGCAAGCACCCACCCTCCCGACTCCCCTCGACCGCCCGCGCGCACCACCAGCGACGCGTCACGGCCGGCGCATCGCTGCAGCAGCGCCTCGGGCGAGAGTTCGGCAAGGTTCGCCGCCGCACCCCAGCGCTCGCCTGCACCGATCGAATCGACCAGCGATCGCAGCCCGGCCCCGAGCGTGCGCATGCCGGCCGACTTACCGGCCAGACCGCCGCGAACCTGGATCACGGCGTGCACGTCGGGGGGCGCCATGCGGGCCGCCGCCAGCGGAGGCGCGGCGCCGGCCATCATCACGACCGACAGGATGATCGATGCGAAGACCATCAGGTCTTCCCCCACGGGGCGATCGCCTCACGCGGCTGACCGGTCTGCGCGGGCGCGTGACGCACCGGCACCACGCGTCCGGGCTGCGAATCGGGCACGATCCATTCGGCGCCGCGACGACCGACCTCGCCAAGATCGGTGCGCGACTCGCGTGCGCGGATCGCGTCGAAGCCAAGCCAGACGCCCACCAGCACCGAGACCGCCAGCGCGATGCGCCGCATCCAGCGCGCACGACGGATGAAGGTGCCGCCGCGCGCCAGGCGCGCCATCACGCCGGCGCGAATGTCGCGAGCCTGGCCCCGCTCGCTCGCCAGAAGGCTCATGAGGCGGTCGAGGCGTTCCTCGTCGCGGCTCATCGCAGCACCTCCTCGGCCAGCGCCGTGTCGACGGCGTCACGGCGGATCAGTTCAAGCATGCGACGACGCGCGCGGAACAGGTGACTCTTCACCGTGCCCTCGGGAAGGTTCGCCTGCCTGGCGATCTCGCCCACGCCCCAGCCCTGCTGATGGAACAGCAGGACCATCTCGCGCTGGGGACCGGAGAGCGCGTCGAGCGCACGATCCAGCAGGCGCCTGAGGCGCGTGCGCTGCTCCTGACGCGCGGCGATCACCCCGGGCATCTCGTCACGTCCACCGCGGCTCTCGACATGCTCGCTGTCGGGCACCGGCCGGTGCTTGTTGATGTGGTTCATCCAGAGCCGGCGCGCGATCGTGTAGAGCCACGTGCTGAAGCGGAACCGGTCGTCGAAGCGATCGAGGTTGCCCAGCACGCGAACGAAGGTTTCCTGCGCCAGGTCCTCGGCAAGCTCCGGGCTTCGACAGAGCCTCAGGAGGAATGCCTGCAGCGGTCCCTGAAAGATGGAGACGAGCGTCTCCATGGCTGCCGCGTCCCCGCGTCGGGCGCGGCGCAGCAGGCGTTGCTCCACCTCGCGACTCGGCAGGGCCATCACGGGATCGTACCCGCGAGGGCCCTGCCGGTTTCGCGAATCCAGCCGTCGATCGTGAGTTTCAGGCCACCGCGCGCATGCGGGCCGGGCGCGTCGTGGCCTGCTTGGCCTGCACCTTGTTGGCTGCCGGGGTCTGCAGGGTTCGGACCAGGTCCAGCGGCGTCCGGGCGCTGCGCGACACGCCGATGCTCTCGGCAAGCCCCTCGGCACGGTTGAACACCCCCCCGCCGACGGCGATCTCCATGTCGGGCGTGGCACGGATCTCGCGGATCTGGTCGATCACCGCGCGGATGCCGGGCGCGTCACTGGCGCTGCTGGCGAAGAGAACCAGGAAGTCGGGACGGCGACGACTGGTCTCCTCGAGGATCTCGTCGCTGGCAACGCCACCGCCGGCGAACTGCACGGCGAATCCGGCGGCCTCGAGCAGGTCGGCGGCCATCTGGCCTCCAAGGTCCTCGTTCTCGCCACTGCCACAGAAGAGCGTGACGGACTTGCCGTTGCGCTCGCTCCGCACGTAGGCCAACTGCATCTGATCCACGACCTGGCGAAGAAGGCGCGTGGCGTAGTTGAAGCTGATCCGCTCGATCTGGTCGTGCCGGTGCAGCTTGTGCAGTGCCTCGTGGATCGGCCAGGCGACCTGCTCGGTGAATTCCTCGGCGGAGATGCCCGAGCCCAGCGTGCGGGCCACGAGCGTGCGCACGGCGGCGCGATCGCCCGACAGCAGCGAGGGAAGCATGGTCTCGACGATCGTTTCGAAGCGGGTGGCGTTCATGGCGGTGTTCGGTGTCTCGTTGGGGCGCCGGTGCGACTCCATCGCTGGCGGCCTTTGGTTGCTGGTCCGCGTTCCTCGCGGCGCGCTGTGTTTCGGCGCTTCCGAGGGAACCCTTCCAGCGCTCCTCAACTTCGAGATATCGGAACCCGAATCCCGTGTTATGCGACACCTGACGGCCCTACCATCGCCCCATGGCCGATCCCGCCGCGCCCACGACCCCCGAAACCGCCTGGAGCAACGAGCGTCTGGCGGCCAATCCCCATCAGGATCCGGAGAAGGCGCGCCGCGTCCGCGAGATGTTCTCGGCGATCGCGCGAAGTTACGACCTGAACAATCGACTGCACTCGTTCGGGCTGGATCAGGCGTGGCGGCGACGCACCGTGCGCGAGGTGACGCGCCGACTGGCGCGCAAGGACCTGCAGGACGTGCGCGTGCTTGACGTCGCCTGCGGCACCGGCGACCTGAGCCAGGCCTTCGCCGCGCGCGGCGCCACCGTCACGGGAGTGGATTTCACGCCGGCCATGCTGGACATCGCGCGCATGAAGGCCGTGGACCGCCGCCTGGCCAACGCACCGAGCTACCTCCACGGCGACGCCACGCGACTGGAGCAGCCCGACGCCTCGTTCGACGCCCTCTCCATCGCCTTCGGGCTGCGCAATGTCGGCGACACAGCTGCCGCGATGCGCGAGTTCCACCGCGTGCTGCGTCCCGGTGGCGTGCTGGCGGTTCTGGAGTTCGGGTTGCCTGCGTGGGGTCCGGCCCGCTGGGCCCACCGCCTGTACACGGAGCGGATCATGCCTTTCACCGCCACGCTGATCGCGCGCGATCGAAGCGGCGCCTACCGGTACCTGCCCCGGAGCGTGGACACCTTCCTGAGCCCCTCCGGAGTCGCCATCGCGGCGGCGGCAGCGGGCTTTCGCGAAGTCCAGACCACCCATCTGACCTTCGGCACGTGCGCCGTCACGACGGCCCTCCGCGGTTCCGTATGATCGCGGACGCGGATGCCCTTCGACGCCCTGACCTACGCGTGGAACCACCCCGAGCGGCTTGGCCCGGCGCTCTCCGGCCGATTCGCCGCCGACGCGCTCGGACCGTGGACGCGCCTTGACGGAAGCTTCGACCAGCTTGCGGAGGCGGTGCGTCCGATGACCGCCGCGATCGTGTGCGGCCTGCGCGCCGACGCGATGGGCGTGCATGTCGACGCGCGCGAGGTCGCCGACGCGGTCACGCGCGATCCGATCCGACTTGGCGGCTTCGCGGGCATCGATCCGATGAGCCCGACGTGGCGCGATGAACTGGAGCAGGCGCTCGCGCTCGGCCTTCGAGGCGTCTGCGTTGCGCCGGCGGCGCAGGCCGTGCATCCCACGCACCCGCACGCGATGGAACTGTTGGATCTCTGCCAGCGTCGCGGCCTGCCGGTGATTTCGGCCCCGCTTGGAACGAAGGTGGGCGCTGGCCCGATCGAGTTCGCGCGCCCCCTCGCGTGGGATGAACCAGCGCGAGCCTTCCCGAAACT
>JBIIOC010000133.1:0-4794 GCA_044337135.1 Phycisphaerales bacterium
CCGTCTTCGGCCGGATCGTCGGCGACCCCGGCGCCGAGGCGCTCGCGCCCGGCCTGACGCCGTTCTGGCCGTATCCCGTCGGCGAGATCACCTCGTTCGAGGTGCGTCGAACCGTGGATCTGCGGCGTGAGTTCTGGCCGCGACCGAACCGCAATCTCACGACCGAGCAGGCCGTCGAGGCCGCCGACAACACGCAGCCACTGAAGCCGGGACCGGAGGGCGATGGCTCGCTGATCACCGGCGACGGTGACCTGGCCCACGTCCAGGTGACCGCCGAGTACACGGTCGAGGATCCGGTGCGCTTCCTGCAGGCGATCGACCTTGAGCAGGCGGATCGGCTGGTGCGCGTGGCGCTTCAGCGTGGGGTGGTGGTGGCGGGGGCCCGCATGACGCTGCCTGAACTGGTCGAGCAGCGCGAGCAGCCCGCGCAGGCGATCCAGTCCGAGGCGCAGCGCGTGCTCGACGAGATGGCCAGCGGCATCACGCTCGCGCGCGTCACGCTGCCCGAGCGGAGCGCGCCCTTCGCCGTGCGCAACGAGCTCGGACGCGTGCAGCGCAATCGCGAGGACGCCAAGACCGCGGTGGACAAGGCTCGCCAGGACGCGACCGCCTCGCTGCTTGCGGCCGCGGGTCCGCGGTACGAGGAACTGCTGGCGCTCATCGATTCCTACGAGGTTGCGCTCTCGGCCAACGACCTGGCCGCTGCCGACGCGCTGCTGAAGAAGCTCGGTGAGCGGCTCGAGTCGAAGGACATCGCGGGCGGCGCAAGCCTGGTGGTCAATCGCGCGAAGGCCTACCAGGGCGCGGTGGCCAGCGAACTTGGCAAGGAACTCCGGCGCATCGAGGGCCTTCGCGAGACGTTCGCGCAGAACCCGCGCCAGCTGGCGCGCCAGCTCTGGCTCGAGACGGTGCGCTCCGTGCTGGCGAACGGTCAGGCCGAGGTCTTCTCGCTGCCGCCGGGCATGGAGTTGAGCCAGCTCAGCATCGCCAGCAGTCCCGACGTGATGCAGGTGCGCCGCAACGCCGAGGTGGAGCGAAAGAAGCGGTTGCGCGAGATGTCGGAGAGCGCGATGCCCACCTGGAACATCGGCGTGCGTCAGATCATGATCGACCAGGCCGGTCGCCGGCTTGATTCGCAGGGCCAGCGGGGCCAGGGCCGGGAGAACAAGTGACCGAATCGCCACACGGCCTTCCAGCGGTCGAAGCCGTCGGCCTGACCAAGGTCTTCAGCGACTTCTGGTTCCGTGCGCGCGCGGTCGCGGTGGACGCGATCGACTTCCGGATCGAGCCGCAGGAGATCTTCGGGCTGCTGGGCCCCAACGGCAGCGGCAAGAGCACCACGATCAAGATGATCCTTGGCCTGCTGCGCCCCACGCGCGGTCGCCTGCAGGTGCTTGGACACGAGCCCGAGGACGTGCGCGTGAAGTCGCGCATCGGCTACCTGCCGGAAGAGAGCTACCTGTACCGCTTCCTGAATCCGCTCGAGACGCTCGACTACTACGGCAAGCTGTTCGGGCTGGATCGCTCGACGCGCAAGCGCCGCTGCGGCGAGCTGCTCGAGATGGTCGGTCTGAACCAGGTCGGTCATCGACCGGTGGGCGAGTTCAGCAAGGGCATGGCGCGACGGCTCGGCCTGGCGCAGGCGTTGATCAACGATCCGGAGTTCCTGATCCTTGACGAGCCGACCAGCGGCCTGGACCCGATCGGCACGCGGCAGGTCAAGGACCTCCTGATCGAGCTGGGGCGTCGCGGCAAGACGATCCTGCTCTCGAGCCACCTGCTGGCAGACGTCGAGGATGTCTGCGACCGGATGGTGGTGCTGTACGGGGGCCGCATCCGTGCCGAGGGAACCGGCGACACCCTGCTTTCGGACACGGGCCGAACCGTGATCGAGACGCCTCGCCTGCGTCCGGACACGATCGAGCGCGTGCGACGCACCATCGCCGAGGCCGAGGGCGCCGCGGTCGAGAGCGTGCACGCGCCTCGGCAGCGGCTCGAGGACCTGTTCATGAAGATCGTCGAGCAGGCGCGCGCGGAGCAGGCCGCCACCAGCGGCGCGCTTCACGGTGGCAAGCTCGCGGAATTCCTCTCCGCCGAGGAGGAGGGGAGCGACGTCGTGCGTTCGCTCGCCGAGGATCGACCTGCTCCCGTGCCTGCGCCAGCGGCTTCGAGGCCCGCGCAGCCCGCCGCTCCCGACCTGTCGGAACTTCTCTCGGGACCTGCGCAGCCCGCCGCGCCACAGTCACCGCGCACCGCCAAGCCCGAGGCGCCCAAGGGTCCGGTGGACCGCGGGCTGCTGGATCGACTGGTGGACGGCAACGAGGGTCGCTCGACATGAGCGAGGCGGCGCCGCAACTGCGCGCTCGCCTGAGGGACGCGCTGCAGCGGCGCAGCGTCCGGTGGTGGATCACCGCCATCCTCGCGGTGGTGGTCGGATCCGTCGCGGCGCCTTTCGTCATCGCGGCGGCCACCCTGCAGAGCGAGCGCGACGCGATCGCGGCCACGCTCGCGGCGGCCAACCTGGAGGATCGCGACGCGGTCGCCGTGGCGCTTGCAGAGAGGGGCGAGGTCGCGGTGTTCGGCGAGACGCTCTCGAGCCCGCGCCTGAAGCAGATCGGCCCGGATCTGTTCGACACCAAGGGGCGCGTGGTCGACATCCCGCTGGTCGTCGAGGTGCTGATGCTGCCGCGCTTCCCGGCCTGGGCTCCGGCCTACATGGTCGAGACGCCGTGGATGCCCATCGGGCTGGCGCTCGCGATCCTCGGTGCGGCGGTGGGTTCGGTGTGGCTCGGCTTCTTCCTGGGGTTCGTGGGCGTGGCCACCGCGACCACGGTGCTCTCGGGGCTGGGCCTGGCGCTGGGACGGCCGTCGGTCGCCTTCGTGGCCACGGGCATGGCTGGTCTCGTGGTCACGTTCACGCTGCTCATGCGCCTGCTGCTCGTGGTGCTGGGCGGCCGCGCCGGCTGGATGGCCGTGGCGCAGACGGTGGTGCGCGAGGCCGTGCGCCTTCGCATCAGCCTGGGATTCATCGTCACGGTGCTGGTGGTGCTTCCGCTGATCCCGGTGTTCATCGACCCGGCCTCGCCGCTGCGCTACCAGATCCAGACCTTCATGGCACGCAGCCTGGACCTGGCCTACGTGAGCGCGGCGTGCATGACGCTCATGCTGGGATGCGCGACGGTGGCGTTCGAGATCCGGGACCGCCAGGTGTGGCAGCTGCTCACCAAGCCACTGGACCGCTTCAGCTACCTGCTTGGAAAGTGGGCCGGCATCGTGGGACTGAACGTGGTGCTGCTGCTGGTGACCGGCGTGGGCATCTTCCTGTTCGTGCAGTCGATGCGCGCGCGGCCCGCGCTGGACGAGCTCGACGCGATCGCGGTGCGAGACGAGGTGCTGGCGGCCCGCGACAGCAGCGAGCCCATCTACAGCCGCCTGAACCGCGAGCAGCTGCAGGCGGCGGTGGAGGCGACGATCGAGTCCGACGCCGCGCTGAAGCAGGACATCCAGGATGGTCGGCGAAGGCTTGACGACGTCCGCCGGGAGGTGAGCACGGAGCGCCAGAAGGAGCACCTCGCTTCCCAGCGTCAGGTGGCGCCGGGCGAGGGCCGCACGCTGGTCTTCCCCGGGCTCGGCGGCGCCCGCGCCCTCGGCGGCACCATGGTGCTGCGCTTCGTGATGCATGCCGGCGCGAGCGATTCCCACAGCGTCTACCCGATCCTGTTCCGCTTCAAGGACGGATCGTGGATCGACCGCAAGTTCGTGCCGGTGCAGGCGAGCGCCATCACGCTTCCGGTGGACCTGATCGACGAGCAGGGGCGGCTTCAGATCGAGTTCATGAACGTCTCCTTCGACGCGAAGTCGAAGGAATTCGCGCCGGGGCCCACGACCTTCAACTGGGATCAGGACGCCGTGCAGGTGCTCTATCGCGTCGGCGGTTTCGAGGGCAACTACCTGCGCGCGATGGCGGTGAACCTGGTCAAGCTCTCCTTCCTCGCCATGCTTGCGGTCTGCAGCGCGACGATCCTGAGCTTCCCGGTGGCATGCCTGCTCTCCTTCGGCATCTTCCTGGCGGGCAGCATGAGCCCGTTCCTGGCGGACAGCCTGAAGTATCCGATCGTCGAGCTGGGCGAGGGCCCGATCGGCCAGGTCGTGCGCGAGATCATCCTGGGGCTTGCCGCGGGCATGGAGATGCTGCTGCGTCCGTTCGGCGAGACCGGCGCCAACGACGCGCTGGTGCGCGGAATCAACGTGGGCTGGGGACTCGTGTTCGAGGCCGTGGGCGTGATCGGGCTGGCGTGGACCGGCCTCACGCTGCTGGTCGGCTGGGTCGCGTTCCGCAGGAAGGAGCTGGCCATCTACTCGGGCCAGGGCTGATCCATGCGCGAGCGACTCATCCAGCTGGTGTGCGTGGTGCTGATCCTGGTGGGCGGCGTGACCAACACGCGTCTGGTGCCCACGCTGCTCGACATCGCGCGCGCCCAGGGCTTCCGGTACACGAGCGACCCGATCGAGGGCGCACCGCCGATCGTGGCGATCGGCACGGCGATCGGAGCGCTGCGGGGACTGATCGCGAACTATCTCTGGATCAAGCTTCAGCAGCAGAAGGATGAGGGTCTCTTCTACGAGGCGATGGCCGACGCCGACCTGATCACCAAGATGCAGCCGCGCTTCGCCGAGGTGTGGGGCTTCCATGGCCACAACATGGCCTACAACATCAGCGTGCTCACCAACACCCCGCAGGAGCGGTGGTCGTGGGTGAACGCGGGCATCGACCTGGTCCGGAACCGGGGGCTG
>JBIIOC010000134.1:0-4783 GCA_044337135.1 Phycisphaerales bacterium
GTCGCCGATAACGACCTCCGACCCTCTGCCCGGCCCCACACATGCAAGACATCGCCACCATCCGAGCCCTGCTCGAGAGCCGCGGCCTGCGTCCCAAGCACCGCTTCGGCCAGAACTTCCTGCATGACCCTGGCGCCATGCGCACGATCCTGGAAGCCGCCGCTATCCGCCCCGGCGAAACCATTCTGGAGGTCGGACCCGGCACCGGCACCCTGACCGAAACGCTGCTCGAGGCCGGTGCCCGCGTGGTGGCCTGCGAACTCGATCGCGACATGGCCTCGATCATCCGGGACCGCCTGGGCGAGCGGATCACTCTGGTCGAGGGTGACTGCCTGCAGGACAAGCACACGGTGAACCCGCTGCTTCTGCAGGCCCTCGCCGGCCCCTTCCGCATGGTCGCGAACTTGCCCTATGCGGCCGCGACCCCACTGATCGCCTCGCTGCTCGAGAGCCATCCCGAATGCGGCGGCATGGTTGTCACCATCCAGCGCGAGGTCGCCGACCGCCTGACCGCACGCCCGGACACGTCCGAGATCGGTCCCCTGACCATCACCGCGCAACTGCTGGCCACCGTCCAGCGCATCACCATCCTGAAGCCCGGCGCCTTCTGGCCTGCGCCCGATGTGCAGAGTGCCGTCGTGCGGCTGACGCCGCGCAACCCTCGCCCCGACCTGCCCGGAAACCTCCGCGCTGTCGTCGACCAGGCCTTCCAGCAGCGACGCAAGCAGCTGCGAAATTCGCTTGGCGCGGACTTCCCATTCCCGGCCGACTTCGATCCGATGCGTCGCCCTGAAACGCTCGAGCCTGCGGAATGGATCCGCCTGGCAAAGGCGTCAGGCTGAGCCGGGCGCAGGCTTCTTGAACACCATCCGGATCCGGTTGCCGGGATCGAGGTACTCCACCTCGCTCATGTAGGCACGCATCAGCATGATGCCACGTCCGCTCGGGATCTCGAGATTCTCGTGCGAGGTCGGGTCCGGCACGCCGCCCGGATCGAACCCCTCGCCCTGATCCTCGACCTCGAAGGTGCAGGTGTCCGGCCCGATGGACGCGCGAAACTTCACCACCAGGCCAGGCTCGAAACGATTGCCATGCAGGAACGCGTTCACCAGCGCCTCCTCAAGGCACAGGCGCACGGCAAACATCGAATCCGGGTCGTAGCCACGATCGCCAAGCGCCTCGGCGACCTGCGTCTGCACACGCTCCACGTCCTCGCGCATCTCGCGCAGCGTGACGTCCATTTCCAGGGGCTCGGACGATCCCACAGAGGCCATGTGGTGGCCTCAGGCCAGGCTCTGCTTCGCCTGTTCCGCGCTGGCGTGAACCTGAAAGAGCTTGTCCAGCCGGGTGATCCGGAAGACCTCGAAGATCGGCTTGGAGATCGCGCACAGTCGCAGCTGGCCGCTGCGGGATTTCACGCGGTTGTGCACGCTGATCAGCACGCCCAGCGCAGCCGACGACAGGTGCTCCACCCCCGAGAAGTCCAGCAGCATCTTCGGCTGCGCATCCGCATCCACGAGCTTCAGGACCTCCTGGCCGATCTGGTGGATCACCACCTCGTCGGTGATGCGCCCTTCGGTGAACGTGACGCAGGTCACGTCACCATCGCGGATCGATCGGATCGGGCTTGCGTCGGGCATGCGTGGTTCCTGGTTCTGCCTGTTCAGCGGATCTGCGAGTCGCCCGCGTTCATGTCACGATCGCCCAGCAGGCCCGGGAACAGCTTGTCCTCGGCCTCGCGCTGGATCATGATCTCCGGACGGATCAGCAGGAGCAGGTTGTTCTCCGTCTTGGAGTTCACGCGGTTGGTGAAGAAGCGGTTCACGATCGGAACCTTGCTGAGCACCGGCACGCCGACCTCGACCTCGTAGTCGGTGGAGAACTTCTGGCCACCGAGCATCACGGTGCCCTTGTCCGGCACGCTGACCGAGGTGTTGATGTTCGCCTGGCGATACTGAGGAAGCTGGATCTGGTTGGTCGCGACCGCCGCGCCACCACCGCCCGTGCCGCCGCCGGCCACGGCCTGCTGCACCGGGACGGTGTCGAACTTCTCGAAGTCCTGCGACTGGAAGTACACGGTCATGGTCACGTAACGACGGTCCGCGCTGGCCACGGCCTCGATCGTCATGCTGATGCCGCTGACGAACTGGCTGGTGATCGGCACGCCGGTCGAGTTGCCGGTGCCCTGCGTGTAGCCGGAGATGTAGTTCAGCACCTTGCCGATGCTGATCGCCGACTGCTGGCCGTTGAGCAGCGTCAGGCGCGGCGCCGTAAGGATGGCGTTGCGCTGATCCGCCTGCGTGGCCTGCACCAGCAGATCCACCTGCACGTCATCCAGGAAGGTCATGCCCACCGTGAACGCGGGGTTCACGAGGGCGGCCTTGCCCAGCAGGCTGGTGATGGTGCCTTCCGCCGCTTCCGAGGCCAGCGGCAGGCCGTCCTGCTGCACCGCCACCGGACCCCAGCCGTTGCTGGTGTAGGTGCCGCCCTGCGCGCCGGTGTAGGTCGCGCCGTTCGGGCGCACGCCGATCGGCGTGCCGACGTTGCCCATGGTGTAGACCGTGGTCGCGTCCGGCGGTGCCGTGGTTCCGCCCGATGCCGCGCCCGTCGCGGTCTGGTTCGTGTTCGTCACGTTCGAACCGCCGATGCCGCCGAACACGACGGGGTTCTTCAGCTGGCCCGCCTTGAATCCCGCCGGCGCGGCGTTGCGCTGGAAGAAGAAGTCACGAAGCGACATGTTCGGGTCGGCTTCCTGAGCCGCCGCGTACATGCCGCTGTTCGTGTTGAAGTACATGTCGAAGTCGATGCCGATCTGCTCGAACCACTCGGTCGTGATCGTGAGCACTCGAACCTCGAGGCCGATCTCCAGCGCCTGCACGGCTCGAATCTGGTTCAGCAGATCGATCAGCTTGCGGTGCGTCTCGGGCAGCGCCGTGATGATGAGCTTCTGGTCGAAGTCCTCCATCTGGGCGCTCGAGTCCCACGAGGTCGGATCCACGACGGCCTTGACGAGGTTCTTGATGGTGTCCACGCGGTCACGGACCTCGGTGTCCTTGGCCGTGTCGACGGCCACGGTGGAACCGCCACCGCCGCCACCGCCGCCACCGCCACCACCGCCGCCGAAGCCACCACCACCGCCGCCGCCGCCGCCACCACCGCCACCGCCGGCACCGCCGCCGCCCTGCTGAGGGGCGGGCACGCCGGAGGAGATGAAGTTCTTCTCACGGAAGACGAGGTCCCGGATGTCGTACACGCGCGGAGTGCGCGCATCGCGCGAATTCTGCAGGTCCTCGAGGCTGGTGATCAGCACGTAGCCATTGATCACCTCGACGCGCGGAAGCTTCTCGGCATCCAGCGCACCCTGCTCGCCACCCGACTGCTGCAGGATCCTGTCGAGCAGGTCGGCCTTCGTGACAGGACTCTTGCGGCCGTCCGCCAGGCGCGGAATCTCGACGCCCGTGATCGGGTTGTCGCGCTTGATGTCGTTCTTGTCGAGCGCGGTCCAGTTCACGTAGAGCGGAACGCCCGCGATCTTCTGCCACAGGTCGAGTGCGTCGGACAGCGTCGGCGGGGTGAAGTCGTTGATCGTCACCGTGGTGCCGAGGTCCTGCGCGATGCTCTGGTCCGCGGGCGTTCGCACCCAGCCGCTCACGCCGTACTTCAGGCGATCCTCGGAGAGCTGGCGCCAATCCTCGGGGTACACCAAGGCGCCCGAAAGGCTCTGCGGACCCGCCTTGCCCACGTTGCGGCGCGGCGGCACGTTCGCCTCGGCGACCTCCAGCTCGAGCTGGCCGATGCCCATGTTGCGGCGGCGCTGCACGTCGCTGTACTTGCGATACAGCTGCGCGCTCTCGATCACGTCGCGCAGCGTCAGCGCGGCCGGGTTGTTCGGATCCATGAACAGGATCTCGTCCAGGATCTGCAGCGCCTCGTCGTACTTCAGCTCCATCTGCAGCTGACGGACGCGGATCAGCAGGTTGCGGATCTGGTCCTGGCGCTTCTGCTGGTCCGCGGCGCGCTGGGCAGCGGCAGCGCCCTCGACCTGCGAACGCTTGGCGTCGGCCTGCTGTCGCTCCTGCTCGATGCGGTTCTCGTTGATCTGATCCATCAACTTGTCCGCCTTGGCCATCATCTCCTCGCGAAGCGCGGGGGCGATCAGGGCGCTGTCGCGATCCACGATCTGCTTGGCCGCCAGCGCCTGCAGCTGGGCGCCGGCGTAGTCGCCGGACTCCATCTTCAACTGCGCCGAGGCCATCGCCGCGTTGTATTGCACGCGCAACTGGCTCAGGCGGAGCGCTTCGTCACTGCCGACGCGGTCAAGGAGCGAATCCTCGTCGAGAGACTTCTGCGCGGCCTCCTGAGCGGCCGCCGGATCACCCGATGGCTGCAGCGAAGGCGGCGTGACGGGCTGGCTGGGAGCAGGCGTGTCAACGCCGGGCGCCGGCTCGCCGGGCGCCGGCTCGCTGGGCGCCGGCTCGCTTGGCGGCGGCTCGCTTGGCGGCGGCTCGCTTGGCGGCGGCTCGCTTGGCGGCGGCTCGCTTGGCGGCGGCTCGCTTGGCGGCGGCTCGCTTGGCGGCGGCTGTACGGCGGGCGCCGGGGCTGGCGCGGGCGCGGTGCGCGCCTTCATGGGGGTCTCGGTTGGAGGCGGCTCGAGTGGTTCGCTCTGGGCCATCGCCACGGAAGCGCTCACCGCGATCACGGCAAACGGGAGCGACACGAATCCGAAGCGGCGGCACCAGCGGTGCGTCGTGAGGCAATGCATCTTGAGCAGGACTCCGAGTGA
>JBIIOC010000135.1:0-4780 GCA_044337135.1 Phycisphaerales bacterium
ACTCGATCTGTCGATGCACGAAATCGGGCGCGCGCACCACGATCAGGCCCTGGCCTTGCGTGATCGTGCAGGGCCCGCCGCGGGATTCCCACGCTTCGGGTTCCACCGTGAGCTGGATCAGCGTGATGAGGTCATCTCGCGCCGCCGCGCGACGGATCGCGGCCGCGTCATCGACCACGTTGGAGCTCGCGCCTCCACCACCGCCGGATCCTCCGCCCATGCCGGAGCCTCCACCCGCGCCACCACCGCCGCTCGCTCCGCCGCCGGGCGCGGGAACGCCGGTCGACACGAATGCCGGCTTGTAGAGCAGCAGGTCGCTCACGTCATAGACCTTCACGCGCATCGCCGAGGGGCGCCACAGCAGCGATCGCGGGCCAAACTCGATGCCGACCCGCGCCTGCTGCCAGGTGACGGGCTCCCCCTCTCGCGAGAGGGCGTCGGCGATCGCATGCAGCGCATCCGCACAGGTCGAGGGCGGCACCTCCATCACGACCACGCGGTCCGGGTCGAGTCCGAGTCCACTGTCGCCCTTGCGCCACAGGCCGGTGACCGGGACATCGGCCTTGCGACCGATCTCGTTCAGCGCATCGCGCAGCGAACGCTCCTTGCGCAGATCCGGCCCAGGCTCGCGTTCCATCTGGATCACGGGATCGCCGGGCTCGGCCAGCGGCGCCTGTCGCTCCGCCACCGCGCCCACGGTGCCGCTGGAGCCGCTCTTCACGGCATCCACGATCGGAGCCTGCGCAAGAGCGGCGCAGGCGATGACGGAGGGCAGAAGGCTGGCACAGGCGCGCCGCATGAGCACCATGTTACGGCGCAGGCGCGCGTGATCCATCCAGCGCATCGGCCGCGCGCACGGCCGCAAGCAGCGAATAGGCCGAAGCGGCGATCGGCTGTTCACTGTCCCAGCACGAGGTGCGAATACCGCCTCGCGCGCGCGCGGGGTCACGGAACGCGTGGCACGCATCCTCGTCGGCCTGCAGCTGCGCGATGAAGCGCATGGCCTGACGAAGGCAGTCCGTCGCTCTGGCCTGCTGCGCCGGATCGACCAGGTCCGTGCGCTGGAGCGCCGTCGCGAGTCCAAGCGCGGCACGGGCGGACTGTGCCTGCGGCCACGGCGATTGACTGCCGGCGGGCCAGCCACCGTCAAGATCGTCGGCCGAGGCGCCGTCGATTCGCGCCGTGAACTGCGAATCCATGAGCGGTGGAAGTGTTCGAGTCCAGGCTGCGGCGATGTCCCCGGTGGGCACGCGACCGGTCGAGGCGATCCACGGGGTCGCGGTGACCACGCGCTCGGGCACGGCGGGATCCCACGCGATCGCGCGCCATGTCTCGGGCATGGCGTCGCCGAGCACGGCCCATGTCATCGCGGCGGTGGTGGGTGAGGGCTTGCTCGTGCTCGCCGGGCCCGTGCGCAGCGAGTCGGCCACGCCGCGGACCCAGGTGCGCATGGCGTCATCCGCCCACGCGGCATCGGCGCGATCAAGTTCCGCTGCGGCAAGCCACGCGGCGGCGCAAGCGGATGCATCCGGGATCGGGTCGGTCTCGCCATCGCTCACGCGGCGGAGCGATTCCAGCGTGGCCACGGCATTGCGTCGGGCCTGCGCACGATCCTCCGCCGGGGCCCAGGCCTTGTTCGAGAACTCCGCCAGCGCCAGCGCTGCAAGGGCCTGGTCGGCCGGTGGCGAGACAGGTTCGGGCCAGGCGTTCTTCGCGGGCTGGTAGAGGGCGCGCGGACCGAGTGCGCGCAGCGCCTCGGCGCTCTCCGCAGGCAGTCCATCCATCGACGGCCAGCGCTGCGCCAGATGCGAGGCAAGTTGCGTGGCCATGCGCTGCACGCCTGCGCCATCGACGGCCGTGAGCGGTGCGAGGCCGCGGCCGCGAATCGACTCGAATGGCGCCGCATCGGCGGTGCGCTGGGCGAGCCGCCGCGTGGTGCAGCGATAGGCGGCTGCGCCGTCCGGAAGTTTCAGGTCCTTCGAGGCGGCGGGATCCAGGCCGACATCGCGCGCGAGCGTGAGAGCCAGGTAGTTCATGAAGGCGGACTGGTTGTGGGTCTGGATGGAGCAGGGCAGGGCGAAGACCCAGCGATCACCGTTTCGGATCGCGAAGGCGTCCAGTGCCGGCTCGATGCGCGTGGCCATGAGGTCCAGACGGTCACCGACGAGCGGTTGCGGTTCGCCCGCGAACTCCAGTTCCAGCGCAAGGCGAGCGCCGAGCTGCGCACGAAGTTCCACAGGCAGTGCCGCGATGCGTCGGTCGGTGCAGGACTCGCTGAAGGCCTCGGCGAGCGCGCCCTCGACCGCGTTCGTTCCCGGACCTCTTCGCCACGCCTCGCCAACGGGGCGGCCATCGAGCCGAAGGATCACGCCGACCGCCGAGAAGCGCATCGTGGAAGCGGCGCCGGGCGGCTCGGAGAGAGGCTTCCTTGCCTGACTTTCACGCTGGGATCCATCCTGAGCGTTCAGCCAGCTTCGGCACGCCTGGAACCACGCCTGAGCGTCCGAGAGCGTGGGCCGATCGGGGCTCGGTTGGGAAAATCCGGCCAGGAACATGACCAGCAGGCTGGACAGGCGCCAGTTTCGGGGCATGGTGGCAGCGTAGCCGGAGCCGCCTTCGTCCCGTGTTGGAACGGGGCGGCTCCGACAAGGCAACTGCGAAGAGACGTGATGCAGTCCGTGCTGCGATTCCTGAGCCCTGAAGACCACCATCGCCGCCTCCTCGGGCTGGCGTTGATCGGCTTCATCGCGCTCTGTTGAGTCCCCGGCGCGTCGCGTGTCTTCGTTTGCGGGGGGCCACGTTCCCAGGCCCCCCGCGAGGTTCTTGAAGCAAAGCGGCCCCGGCGAGATGCCGGGGCCGCGCGCGTTTTCAGGTTGCAGGCGTGGATCAGAACTTGATCTTGTCCGTGCCCAGGGCGCCGTGATCGTCCATGCCGCCGCGCGTCGGCGCCGGCTTGATGCGCGGGAACTCGTCGGCCGGAGCCGCCTCGCGCTCGCCCGCCGCACCCGCACCCCACTGGGCACGCTTGAGGCTGAGGCCGATCTTGCGGTCCGAGGTGTCCACGCGAAGGATCTTCACGTCGACCTCCTGGCCGGGCTTCACCACGTCCAGCGGGTTCTCGACCTTCTGGTCGCTGAGCTCGCTGATGTGGAGCAGGCCCTCGAGGCCCTCCTCGAGCTCGACGAACACGCCGAAGTTGGTGATCTTCGTGATGTGGCCCTTCACGATCATGCCGGGGCGGTACGCGCCCGGGATCGCCTCGACCCACGGATCCTCGCTGAGCTGCTTGGTGCCCAGACCGACGCGCTGCTTCTCGCGGTCCACGTCGAGCACCACGCACTTGACCGAGTCGCCCTTCTTGAACACCTCGTTCGGGTGGGCGACCTTCTTGGTCCAGCTGATGTCGCTGACGTGCAGCAGGCCATCGATGCCCGGCTCGATCTCGACGAACGCGCCGTAGTTGGCCAGGTTGCGCACCTTGCCCTCGATGATCGTGCCCGGCGGGTACTTCTCGGCGACGAGCTCCCACGGGTTCACCTCGGTCTGCTTCATGCCGAGGCTGATCTCGAGCTTCTCCTTGTCGATCTCGAGGATGACCACGTCGATCGCGTCGCCCACGTTCACGATCTCGCTCGGGTGGTTGATGCGGCGGGTCCAGCTCATCTCGCTCACGTGCACGAGGCCCTCGATGCCGTCCTCGAGGCGCACGAACGCGCCGTAGCTCATGAGGCTGACGACCTCGCCCTTCACGCGGGCGTTGACCGGGTACTTCTGCTCGATCTCCTCCCAGGGGCTGGCTTCCTTCTGCTTCAGGCCCAGGGCGATCTTCTCGCGCTCGCGGTCGATGTTGAGGATCTTCACCTCGATCTCGTCACCGATCTTCACGATCTCGCTGGGGTGGTTCACCCGGCCCCAGCTCATGTCGGTGATGTGCAGCAGGCCATCGAGGCCGCCGAGGTCGATGAACGCGCCGAATTCCGCGATGTTGGTGACCGTGCCGCGCACGATGTCGCCTTCCTTCACGGTGCCCATCAGCTTGCGCTTGGCTTCCTCGCGCTCCTCCTCGATCAGCTTGCGACGGCTGATGACGATGTTGCGGCGCTCCTCGTCGATCTTCAGGATGACGGCGCGCACGTTGCGTCCGATGTAGTCGCCGATGTCGCCGGGACGGCGCACGTCGACCTGGCTGGCCGGCAGGAACACCGGCACGCCGATGTCGACCAGCAGGCCGCCCTTGATCTTGCGGAGGGCCTTGCCCTCGACCACGTCGCCTTCCTTGCGGGTCTGGAGCAGCTGCTCCCAGCCGCGGATGCGGTCGGCCTTGCGCTTGCTGAGGATGAGGCCGCCATCGGCACTCTCGGTCTCCTCGACCAGCACCTCGACCTCGTCGCCGATCGCCACGCCGCCCGCCTCATCGAACTCCGCCTTCTCGACCTGGCCCTCGCTCTTGCCGCGAATGTCGACGATGACGAAGTCGCCGCTGATGGCGACGACCTTGCCCTTGACGATGTTGCCGGTGCCGACCGCGGCGAGCTCGTCGCCAAGGATCGTGTTGATGTCGGAAGCGTCGCCGAAGGCATCGCGAAGCATGCGGTCGGCGGCGTCGGCCTCGAGGGCCAGCATTTCGATGAGATTGTGGTTGACCATGTTGTGAAGAAAGGGTGCGTGGTTGCGCCGCTGTCGCGCGTGCGTCAGGCCGGCTGGGTTCGGAACGCCCGGGCGAGCGCCCGGGGCACCGGCGCGAAACGCCGGGTCGATGAGTGTAACCGAAAGCGGGGTG
>JBIIOC010000136.1:0-4774 GCA_044337135.1 Phycisphaerales bacterium
AGGCCCAGGGCCGATTCGACGTGCGAGCGACCCTACGACGCACGAGCGCGTGCGCCAGCGTTGAGGCGCGCATTCGCGTCTCTCCTCGCATGCGCGGAAGTGTTCGCGCACCCACAGGTTCACGGGACTTGCGGTGGCGGACAGGATTGGACGAATCCATCGGCCCATGCCTGTCGCCGCGCGACCTCGCGTGCAACGGTGTGCGCATGTCACGCCTCCATCGCAACACGTTTCATCCACCGCACCCCGATGCCGATCCCGTGAAGGCACCGTCGGAGCCGAAGCCGCACGGCAAGCATTCGGGCCATTCACCGCCCCCGTGGAACGCCGACCCGCACGGTCATGAGGCGCGCGATGCCGCCGCGCGGCGCGAGGCCCGCGCGCGAAAGCGGCGCCGGAGTTCCTAGCATGCGCTCCATGCCGACGACGCTCCGCGCGCTGGTCCTTGCGTGTCTTGCCATGGTCGCGATCGGTGCGGGCGACGCCGCCGCACCGCAGCCCGTTCGCGTGAAGGACGTCTCCTGGTGCCGACTGGACGACGGGCGACCCGCGATGCTGGTCCGATTCGTCGTGGACCGTGAATGGCACATGTACTGGATGAACCCCGGCGACAGCGGCGCACCGCCGACCGCGAAGGCCGCGCTGCCCGATGGATGGCGGCTTGGAGCACCGATCTGGCCACGCCCGCGCGTGCAGCGCACCGATGGCGAGACGCTCTATGTGCACGAGGGCGAGTGGGGATGGTTGCTGCCCGTCGAGGGCCCCGAGCCCCGCGCGCTGCCCGATGCGCCGATCGAGTTGTCCCTTGCGTGGATGGTGTGCAAGACGAGCTGCACGGTCGGCAAGGCATCGGTGCGGGTGCCGCCGCCGGCGGGCACGCTGGCCGCGCCACCGGAATCGATCGGCGGGTATCCGTTTCCGCTGGCGCTGGGTCCCGAGGATTCGTGCACGGTCTCGCGCGATCGCCTGCGCATCCGGTGCCGCGCGCGCGGGCGCATGAGCGCCTGCTTCATCCAGGCGGCGGATCCCGGCGTGAGCACCGAGGCGGACGGCGCGCCCGTGTCCGTGCCGGTGAAGGATGGCGTGGCGAACCTGGACCTGTCGCTCTCGGTTCGCCCGCAAGATGCGCAGGGCAAGGAACTTGGCGTGAGCGGTCTGCTGCTGCTGGGCGACCGGCCGAACGACCCGTGCGTGTGGATCCGGCGAAACATTCCGGATTCCGGCCCCGTTGCGCCGCAACAGCCCTAGCCTTCGCTCGTTCCGGACCACCCAATCAAGGAGACCCCCATGCAGAAGAATCGATTCCTCTCGTTGCTTGCCGCCTCGGCTGTCGCGCTGGGCGCCGTTTCGCTCGCCATGGCCGACAAGGAGAAGGGCGAGAAGAAGGAGCAGAAGGCCGGTGCCGTCGAGATCGGCTCCGCCGCGCCCGACTTCAAGCTTCCCACCGCCGACGGGAAGACCGTGTCCCTGGCCGACTTCAAGGGCAAGACCGTGGTGATCGAATGGTTCAGCCCGTACTGCCCCTACAGCGGCCAGTCGAGCGACGACAGCTACTGGAGCACCGGCCGTGCGAAGCAGGTGATCGACGCGGTGAAGGCCGCCGACGCCGATGCCGTGTACCTCTGCATCAACAGCACGCACGATGGCTACAGCGGCAAGGACGCGGCCACCAACATGAAGGACAGCGCCAGCGCGGTCGCATCGAGCCCGGTGCCGGTGCTGATGGACGCCTCGGGTTCCGTGGGCCACGCCTACGGCGCCAAGACCACGCCGCACGTCTTCATCGTGGACCGTGCGGGCACCATCGCCTACATCGGCGCCCCCGCGAGCAAGGACGGCAAGGACCTCTACGCGGCCGACGCGGTGAAGGCCATCAAGGAAGGCAAGAAGCCCGAGCCCGCCCGCACCAAGAACTCCGGCTGCGGCGTGAAGTACGCCAAGAAGGCCTGAGTCGGAAGCCCGCAAACGACCGGAGCCCGGCCACGTGGCCGGGCTCCGTTGTTTTTGCTCTCGTCCTGCGCTCTCAGGCCTGGCCGGTCGGCATCACCACGTAGGTGAATTCCTGGCCCACGCGGAAGACGCCGGGCTTGTTCGGCGCCTTCATCTCCAGCGTGATCTCCGGGCTGTCCACGAGCCGCAGGGCCTCGGTCACGTAGCCCGGGTTGAAGATGATCTCGATGGGCTGGCCCTGGAAGCCGGTCAGCGGCATGCTGATCTCGGCCTCGCCCACGTCGGGCGAGCTGCCGCTGATCTTCAGCTCGGTGGCGCTGAAGCCCATCTTCACCCCCTTGGACTGCTCGGTGGTCAGGATGCCCGCGCGACGAACGCTGGCGAGCAGCTGCTGCACGTCGCAGGTCACCTTGCGGTCGTGTTCCTTGGGGATCACGTCCTCGAACGGCGGGAAGGTGCCCTCGATCAGGTTCGTGACCAGCTTGGCGGCCTCGGGACCCTCGCCGACGGTGAAGGCCAGACGGCCATCGAGCTTGGCGACCTGCACCGCGTCATCGGGCTGCGAGGCAAGGCGGTTCAGGAGGTTCATGGCCTTCGTGGGCACGATCGCCACGGTGTCGCCCTCGGTCGCCGAGCTGCAGTCGCCGCGCGTGACGACCAGGCGTCGGCCATCGGTGGCCACCAGGCGAAGGCGCTTGCCCTTGCGCTCCATGTACACGCCGCCCATCGCGAAGCGGGTGTTCTCGGTGGCAGCCGCGAACACGCTGCGCACGATCAGGCGTCGCAGGGTCTCGGCGGGAACGCTGAACTCGGGCTTGGTGGCCGGATCCTTGGGGCTGGGGAATTCCTTGGGGTCGAAGCCGAGGATGCTGAACTTCATGCGCTCGGCCTTGATGGTGAGCGTGTGCTTGACCACCTCGAAGCTGACCGTGGCGCCCTCGCATTCGCCCACGACTTCGGCGAGCTTCTTGGCGGGCACGAGCGCCTCGCCGGCCTCCTTCACCTCGACCGCGGCCACGGGCACCTCGACCGCGATGTCCTTGTCGGCGGCCTGCAGGGTGAGCCGACCGTCCTTGGCGGTGAGCTTGATGCAGGAGAGGGCGGGAACGGCCGCGCGCGTGGCCACCGCCTGCTGGGCGAGTTGAACGGCCGTCGCGAGCACGGCCCGGTCACAGAGGATCTTCATTCGGAAAGCCTGCCTGCCATGGGTAGGGGTGCGCGGCGACGCTCGCCGCAATCCGGAGTGTATCGAGGCCCCGGAAACCGGTGGGAAGTGCGGGCTTTGGGCACGACGCGAGCGCGCCGGACGTCTACGCTGCGGCCATGCTTCCGCTGCGGATCCTGCGCTTCGTGAATCGCGCCTATCCCTTCGTCGCCTTCGGCGCCTACGGGATCGCGTTCGTGCTGGCGTTCGTCTGCATGTTCACCTTCCCGCTCGGCGCGCTCACGCTGGTTGTCATGGGGGTGCTCAGCCTCGCCTTCGTGGCCCTGGGATCCGACGCGCTCAAGGGCCTGGAGCGGGTCCTGTCGCGTCGGGCGCTGCGCCGCGGGCGCTGCCCGGCGTGCCGCATGGGACCCGTGCAGTCCGTCGAGAGCGGCTGGTGCTGCCGCGGATGCACGGCCGCGTTCGAGGGCGACGGCACGCAGCGCGCCGTCGAGACGCCCGAGGAGCCTGCGCAGGCCTCCGAGGACGCCGCCGCCGTGTCGGTGGCCTGAGCTGGTTCAGTCGACCTTGGCGTGCGCGAGAAGTTCCTCGCACTGCTTCGCCAGGTTGCGGTGGCCCGCGAAGACGATCATCTCGCCGCGCGGCATGATCTCGATCACCAGTGGCGCGCCGTCGCTGCACAGCGTCAGGCCGTGCTCCGAGTCGCGCGCGCCGGTCAGCAGCGCGCGGATCAGGTCGCGCAGCGTGTGCGCGTTGCCGGGGCCGAACTCCAGCGGATCGCGTCGGTTCAGCTCGATGCTGGCGCTGGTGTCCACCTCGCGCCAGGCGGCGTTGGCCTTCATGCCTTCGCTGACCGCGTCGAAGATCTCGCGCCACCGGCCCACGGGAATCGCGAAGGTGCGCTGAAGGTGCATCTTGTGCACCACGGCCTCCACGAAGTTCGCCAGCACGCCACGTGGCACGCGCTTGATCCCCTCGCCCAGGTCCGCGGCGTCGGGATGGTCATCGGTGGCGATGTCCATCACCACCACGCTGTCGCTGTCGGCCAGCTCCAGCCGGAGTTCCTTGGGGGATTCGATGGCCTTCACCACGCCTTGTCGGCGAAGCGGGGCCCACGCTTCTTCTGGATCGACGAATTCCACGATTCGACTCGCTTCATGTCCGTGCTGCGGACCCGCGCAATGTAGCCGCCCGCGGGAGACCGGGGAGTGCGTCCCGGGCGCTACCATCGCCGCATGCGCACCGTGCTCTTCCTGTGCACCGGCAACACCTGCCGGAGCCCCATGGCCGAGGCCATCGCGCGGCAGGCGCTCGAGCAGGGCCGGGTCGCGGGCGTCACGGACAAGGTCTTCGTGGCCAGCGCCGGGCTGGCTGCGGGCGACGGCATGCCGGTGAGCGATGAGACCCTGGAGGCGCTGGAGCGGATCGGCATCGCGCACGAGGGAAGCAGCAAGGGTGCCACCGCGGACATGCTCCGCAAGGCGGACCGGGTGCTGGTGATGACCGAGGGGCACCTTCGCGCCGCCCGGCGCCTGCTGGGCGACGACGAGCGTGCCAAGGCGCGGGTCGAATTGCTGGATCCGGAGGGCGACGTGGACGACCCCATTGGACACGGGGTCGCCGCATACCATGCGCTCGCGAAGCGATTCCAGCGGCTGG
>JBIIOC010000137.1:0-4754 GCA_044337135.1 Phycisphaerales bacterium
TTGGCCTCGATCTCGAGGTCGGTGGCCTGGCCCTCGAGCACGCCGCCGATGAGCGGCTGGTGCATGAGGTTCTCGGCGTTCGGCAGGGCGAATCGCTTGCCCTTGGTTCCGCTGCAGGCGATCACGCTGCCCATGCTGGCGGCCTGCCCGATGATGTACGTGCAGACGTCGCAGGGCACGAAGCGCATGGTGTCCACGATGCCCAGGCCGCTGGTCACGCTGCCACCGGGACTGTTCACGTACAGGTGGATGTCCGCCTTCGGATCCTCGTTGGCCAGGAACAGCAGCTGCGCGACGACCAGGTTGGCCATCACGTCGTTCACCGGACCACCCACGAAGATGATGCGGTCGTTCAGCAGGCGACTGTAGATGTCGTAGGCGCGCTCGCCGCGGCCGGTCTTCTCGATGACGATGGGGACAAGGGTCATGGCTGGTTCCGTGGGGTGCTCGGGGTCACTTCTTGGTCTTGTCGGGGAAGCTGGCGACCTCGTCGACCAGCCCGTACGCCTTGGCCTCGGCGGCGCTGAAGTACTTGTCGCGCTCGCCATCCTTGGCCACCTGCTCGACCTTCTGGCCGGTGTGGCGCGCCAGGATCTCGTTGAGCATGCGCTTGTCCTTCAGGATCTGCTCGGCCTGGATCTGGATGTCGGTGGTCTGGCCACCCACGCCGCCGAAGGGCTGGTGGATCATCACCTTCGCGTGCGGCAGGATGTGTCGCTTGCCGGGGTGGCCGCTGGCCAGCAGCACGGCGCCGCCCGAATACGCGCGACCGATGCAGTAGGTGGCCACCTCGCTGCTGATGAACTGCATGGTGTCGTAGATGGCCAGCGTGTCGTCGACCGCGCCACCCGGACTGTTGATGTAGAAGTTGATGTCCTGGCCGCGCTTCTGGTTCTCGAGGTACAGCATCTGCATCATCACGCGCGCGGCGCTGGCGTGGTTGATCTCGCCGATGAGGAACACCACGCGGTTCTCGAGGAGCAGCTCGTCGATGCTCATTTCGCGCGTGCGCTGGTAGCTGATCGAGGCGACCAGCTCGCGGGGCAGGCCTGCGAGCACGTCCGGGGTGATCACATTCGGGGTCTTGAACATGGAGGCGGGATCATAGTGCCGTGCCGCCGATGCCGCCGCGGTTCAGGGAGGCGAGGCACCCTGGAAGGGATAGATCGCGCCCACGCCCATCCAGCGGGTGAGCTCGTCGAGGGCATCCCGCGAGTGTCGAAGCAGCTTCGGATCGCACAGGTCCGATGGTCGAAGTTCCTCGGGGTAATGGCGTTCGATCCAGCCTTGCAGCCACGCGATCCGTTCGGGGGAGAGCAGGAATCCGGGGTGGAGGGCGGCGCGGTCGGCCTCGTCCAGGGGCACGCGCAGGCGCAGGCACGCGGGTCCGCCGCCATTTCGCATGCTCTCGCGGACATCCAGATAGGCCACCGTCTTCACGGGCGAGGATGGATCGCCCAGGATGCGGTCGACCACCGCGCAGGCACGCGGATGCTCGCGGACCTCGAGCGGGCACACCAGGATCTGGTGCCCGTCCGGGCTCGACAGCAGCTGGGAATTGAACAGGTAGGTCGACACCGCCTCGGCGACCGAAAGTTCGTCTCGGTGCACGACGAGCGGACGGAAGCCAGCGCCGACCGCCCGTTCCAGGGCGGCGATGGTCGCGGCACTCTCGAGGAAGGCGTCCTCGTGAAAGAGCAGCGTGCCTCCCGAGCCCACGCAGATCACGTCATTGTGGAAGACGCCCGCGTCGATCGCCTCGGGCGATTGCTGCGCATGCACGCACCGCGCGGAAGGCACTCGCAGCAGGCGCGCGACCTCGTGGCTCGCCTCGAGCGTCTGTCGGGCGGGGTGTCTCGTGGGCGCGCGGCCCTCGGCCGCCCGGGCGCCGTGCACGAAGAAGTGGATGCCCGGGGCGTTCCCCGCAACCAGGCGCGTGTGATTCGCGGCGCCCTCGTCACCGAAGGCTCCGGCCGGATCCAGCGCCGGGTGCACCTCGAAGCGCCTCGAATCGTGGAAGAGCGCCCGCAGCGTGCGCAGCGTCTGCGGCGGCTCGATCGAGCGATGCGGCATCGCCCGAAGGTTGGCCACCACCGCATGCAGGCGACCATCATCGGTGTCATGCGCCGGCGCGATCGTGGCCGCGTTGGCGGTCCACATGGCGCTTGCGCTGCAGGCGCGCGCAAGCAGCAGGGGGTTCTCGCGGGCGGCCGCGGCCAGCACCTGCTCGTCGTTGCCGACCAGGCCGCCGGCGCGGAGCGCCCAGATCGCGGGCCGCTCGTGCGGCGGCAGGAAGCCCTGCACGAAGCCAAGCCCGGCCACGGCGCGCATCTTCGCGACTCCCTGCAGCGCGGCCCGACGCGGCCGCGAGACCGCCTGCGCGTTGGACTGGCTGGCGATGTTGCCTTGGCTCAGTCCCGCGTAGTTGTGGGTGGGCCCCACGAGCCCGTCGAAGTTGGCCTCGAAGGTCGCGATGCGCGAAATGTATGGGTTGGCGGCGGGTAGAGTCTTCCGCATGGCAGCGCGCACCGAGGCATCCTCGAATCCCACCGCCGAGATGCGGGTGGTGGTGCTGCACGGCAAGGACGCTTTCCTGCGACTGGAGCGGGGACGCCGGCTCGAGTCGCTGCTGCAGGAGCGGTTTGGCGGGGTGGATCGGACCGACCTGGACGGCGCGCAGGCGGCGCTGGCCGACGTGCTGGACGGCCTTCGCACGCCGGGCCTTTTCGCGCCGCACAAGCTGGTGGTGCTCGAGAACGCCGAGACGTTCATGGGCGCCGAGGACCGTCGCCGTGCGATGGAGGGCTACGCCCAGTCGCCCTGCGCCGACGCAACGCTGCTGATGCGCTGCGCCGGCGGCTGGCGCCCCGGCAACTTCGACAAGCTGGTGGCGAAGGTCGGCGCGGTGATCAAGTGCGAGAGTCCCTCTCCCGATGAGGCGGTGGCATGGTGCATCGCGCGCACGCGCAAGCGCCACGAGGCGGAGATGGAGGGCGCGGCTGCGGAACTGCTGGTCGAGCGGATCGGTTGCGACCTGGGCCGGCTGGATTCGGAACTCGGCAAGCTCGCGTCGGCGGCGCTTCGGCCGGGCGGTGCACCCGCGAAGGTCACTCGAGCGATCGTGCAGGAGTTCACCGGGCTCTCGCGCGAGGAGCAGGCGTGGGAGATCCAGGGACCGGTGGTGCAGGGTGACGCGGCAGGCGCGTTGCGCAAGCTTGACGAGCTGTTGCGCGTGAGTCGCGTTCCCGAGGTGATGATCGGATGGAGCCTGGTGGATCTGGCGCGCAAGGTCCACGACGCGAGCTGCCTGTTGGCGCAGGGCGAGGGCGAGGGTTCCGTCGCCAAGACGCTGAAGCTCTGGGGCCCGAGTGCCGCGAGCGTGGTGCGCGCGGGCAGGCGCCTGAAGCCGCACGCCGCCGCGACGCTCTTCCGCATGGCCGTCGACACCGATCGAGCCACGAAGAACGGCACCGCGCCCGAACCGGCACGCGCCTTCGAGGGGCTGATGGTCCGGATGTCCGAGGCGTTCGCCTGAGCGTCAGCCGCCGAAGAGACGCTTGAGGCCGCCCTGTTCAGCGCGCGCGAGCAGTTCAAGCTCGCCCTTGTCCAGGTAGACGCCGCCGCAACCCGTGCAGCGATCGATCAGCACGCCGTGGAAGTTCTCCTCCTTCAGCGCGCCGCCGCACTTGGGGCACTTCATCCAGTGGGGGCCGTGGCCGGCCTTGGAATGCGCCGCCTTTCGCTGCGCATCGAGCTCGGCGCGGCGGGCCTGCAGCCAGGCGGCATCGCGATCGTGGAAGACACGCTCGAGTTCGTTGTAGCCGCGGTCGGAAAGTGACATGGTGGATGGACCTCCGTGGGAACCTCGGATGATAACGATCGCGGGGTATGATGTTCCCTTCGAGCCGGCAGCGCATGCAGGCCAACACCGACCATCCAGCGCCAGCGGACCACTCGCGAGACGAGGAAGGCCATCCGCCTCATGCGAAGGCGACCACCGCGGCGCTCGCGCTGGCGGCGCTTGGCGTGGTGTTCGGCGACATCGGCACGAGCCCGCTGTACGCGCTGAAGGACTGCGTTCGCCACCATGGGTTGGGCGAGAAGACCTTCACCGAGACCTTCATCCTGGGATCGCTGTCGCTGATCTTCTGGTCGCTCACCCTCGTGGTGAACGTGAAGTACCTGCTGGTGGTGCTGCGCGCCACGAATCACGGCGAGGGAGGGATCTTCTCGCTGCTCTCGCTGGTGCCGCGAAGCCTCAGCGAAAGACCCAGTCGCGAGAAGGTCACGCTGGCCATGCTGGCGATCCTCGGCGCAGGCCTGCTGTTCGGAGACGGCATCATCACGCCCAGCATCTCGGTGCTCTCGGCGGTGGAGGGCATCCAGACGCTGCCGGGGGGATCGATGGCATGGATCGGCAAGGTGATCGTGCCCATTGCGCTCGTGATCCTGGTCGGCCTGTTCTTCGTGCAGCAGTTCGGAACTGGCCGCATCGGCATCGTCTTCGGGCCGGTGATGATCGTCTGGTTCCTCGTGCTTGCGGCGCTCGGCATCTGGGGCATCGTGCAGGAACCCGATGTGCTGCGTGCCGTCAATCCGGTCTGGGCGTTCCGGCTCGTCGCCGACAATCCGTGGCACACCTTCACGCTGCTCGGAAGCGTGGTGCTCGTGACCACCGGTGCCGAGGCGCTCTATGCCGACATCGGTCACTTCGGACTGAAGCCGATCCGCATGGCGTGGTACCTGCTCGCCCT
>JBIIOC010000003.1:0-59616 GCA_044337135.1 Phycisphaerales bacterium
ACCAGCCTGAAGGAGGCCACCACGCTGACCGGCTATCACCCGGACCGCGGCTTCTTCATCGCCACACCCGATGGAAACTTCAAGCTGAACGTGGGCGGGCAGGTGCAGGTGCGCTATGCGGCGAACTTCTACAGCGACAACGATGTGAACATCCTGAACGCGAATCCGGGCGCCGGTGCGGTGCGTGGAACGGCTGCAAGTTCCACGCCTGGAGCGGGTGGATACAAGAAGAGCGCCTACGGCTTTGAGGTGCGCCGAATGAAGCTGGACTTCTTCGGGCATGTGGTGGATCCAAGCTGGCAGTACCGCGTCGTGTTGATCTACGTGCAGAACCAGAACGCCATTTCCACCCCCGGTGGAAACAACAACTCGGGCAGTGCCGGCAGCAGCACCATGGGCATGGAGGAAGCCATGGTGATCAAGGATCTTGGTGATGGGATGAAGCTCTCGATCGGCCAGTTCAAGAGCCCCTTCCTGCGCGAGGAGATCACAAGCAGCCGTCGCCAGCTCGCCGTGGAGCGGTCGCTGGTCGATCAGATGTTCTCCACCAAGTTCACGCAGGGTGTGCAGTTCGGTTGGCGTGACGAGCAGCTGGTGCTCGAGGCGATGGTGAACGACGGTGGCAGCAACGCGAACACGGGCGCGGTGTCCGGTTTCAACAACGGGACGAATGTTCCTGTGGCTCCCATCGGAAATCAGAACAACGGTGTTGGCATGGCGCAATGGGCCGTGACGGCGCACGTCGGCTGGATGCCTTTCGGCGACTGGAAGGAGTTCAACGACCTGAACAGCTACGTCGGCAACAAGGATGGCCTGTTGCTGGAAGCCTGGGTGAACTGGCAGCGCGGTGGTGAGCAGTCCTCGTCGTTCACGGGCGCGAACAACATTCCCCTGAACGGCAATTCCGATGGCGAGTTCCTTACGTGGTCGCTGGATGTCGCCTGGAACACCAGTGGCGCGAACATCTTCGCCTACTGGGTCATGAACACGGCCTATTCGATCCCGGGTTCCAACACCAACAACGGCCCGTCCATCAACAGTTATGGTGCGGTGGTGCAGGGTGGATGGTTCGTGAACGATGCGGTCGAGCTCTATGGACGCTGGGAGTGGCTCAACACCGAGAATGTCGGCGTGAACGTGATACCCAACAGCGCCACCACCGGCTCGGCCAATGTGTTCAACGCCGGACGATCCAACATCTACACCCTCGGCTTCAACTGGTTCCTGGGTGGCAATTACGTGAAACTGACCACTGACATGAGCTGGTGCAGTGACCCACTCTGGTTCACCAACGGGATCTATGGTGCCGGCATCGCGGGCACGGACTTTCGGGTCGAACCCGTCGGTGGTGGTGACCAGGTCGTGTTTCGCTCACAGTTGCAACTCGTGTTCTGATAGGTGGATGCGGGGGCGCGAGAACCCCGGATCCCTCTGAAGCCGCACCTGCCAAAGTGCCGATTCACGAAGACCTGCAGCACCGGCCAGCGAGGTGGTAGGATTCCCGCGTCCATGAACCACAAGAATTCCACAAACCCATGCCAGATCAGCGCTTGCGCTGCCTTGGCTGGCGTGATTGGGATTGTGGCTCCGGCTTTGGCCCAGGACTCCTCGAACACACCTTCGGCTGGCCCGACCCTTGAGGACTTGCTGCACCGCATCGACTCGCTGGAGCGCCGCAATCAGGCGCTGGAGACGCAGGTCACGGAACTGAAGGCCATCGAGGGCGAGAAATGGCTGAGCCAGGAGCGCGCGGACCAGATTCGCGGCATCGTGGCCGACGTGCTCGCCGATTCCGAGCAGCGTGCAAGCCTGCGCCAGGACGCGATGACGGCCGGATGGAATGACGGGTTCTTTCTGGCGAGCCCGGATGGCCGCTTCAAGCTCACGGTTGGTGGGCTGATCCAGCCGCGCTTCATGTGGAGTCATGTGCGTGACACGCAGTTCACGCCGCCAGACCAATACTCGACGCCCTACGTCATTCCCGACAACCTTGAAGACCGCTACGGCTTCGACAGCAACTACAACGAACTTGTCTTCAAGGGGCACATCTTCAGCCCAGCCGTCGAGTACATGGTGCGCACGAACGTGGCGTTGGGAAACACGCTGACACTTGGCAACGCGACGGACAACGTGAACGCCAACACGCAGGGACCAAGCACCGGGCAGTTGTACCTGCTTGATGCCTGGGCCCGAATCCACTTCAGCGACAACTGGAGCCTGCGATTCGGCCAGTACCGATCGCCCTACGCGCGCGAGCAGCTGATCACCGAAGCCAACCAGATGGCGGTCAACCGGTCGACCATCGTGCGCAACTACGGCCTGTGGTACACGCAGGGCATCGAGTTCCAGTACCAGGGCGACGACTTCCGGTGGAACCTGTCCGTGGATGATGGTGGTTCGTCGTACGTCGCGGGAACCTCATTCCTGCTCGTTGGTGGAAATCCCATCGACTCGCCGTGGTACACGCAGCCGGTCAGCTACAGCCTGACGACGCGCCTGGAGTGGAAGCCCTACGGATCATGGCAGGACTTCACCAGCATGACGAGCGCCCCGGGCGAGCAGCAGGGCCTGCTGATGGGCCTGGCCTACCACACGCAGGCGACCCGGCCCAACCAGCAGGTGACCACGTCCACGATCGGCTTTCCAGAGAACTACTGGGATGCCTGGACCGTTGATGTTCAGGCGAACTTTGGCGGCGCCTCGCTGTATGCGGCGGGCTTCTGGAACTACATCAACGCCCAGAGCGGCTTCGCGTACACGTTCAACGGCACGAACAACATCAACACCCTCGACGGACCCGGGTACGTGAATGCCTACGGTGTCGTCGTGCAGCCATCGGTGTACTTCCTTCCGAAATGGGAGTGGTACACGCGCTGGGAGTACGGTTACATCGACTTCAATGACTCCTCTGGAATCTCGGCAATCACCGGATCGCTGAGTGAGGTGGCGCAGCAGGTTCCGTTCAACGTCGTGACGACCGGCGTGAACTGGTACATCGACGGTCAGGACCTGAAGTGGACCTGGGACATCGGCTTCGGCATGAGCGATGTCGGATACTCGTGGCAGAATCTTCCGGCAGGCTGGCGCATCAGCGGTACCGACCAGCTCGTGATGCGCACCCAGCTGCAGCTGGCGTTCTGAATTCGTGAAGAGTTTCCCAAGCGGGTCATTGACTGACTCCTGACCGTTATCCTGCGGCCATGGCCGCGGTTCACCGGATCGAGGTGCGAACGAAGGATGGCATGCCCGACGCGCGCGGCGAGGCATTGCTGCGTCGTGCGGCAGCGGAATCTGGTCTGGCGCAGCCGAGCGCGGTGCGCAGCGCGCAGGTCTACCTGATCGAGGGATCCCTGACCGGCAGGGATCTGCAGGGCATCGCGGACCGCCTTCTGGCCGATCCGGTCACGCAGGTCGCGACCATCGGATCGCATGCGGCACAGGGATTCGTTGTCGAGGTGCTTCCGCTTCCGGGCGTCGCCGATCCAGCGGCGGAAAGCGTTGAACTTGCGATCGCGCGCCTCGTGAGTGGACGCGTGCGCGTGCTGACCGGAGACCGGTGGGACATGGCCGGCGTGAACAGGGCCGAGGCCGACGAGATCGGGCGGCGACTGCTCGCCAACCCGGTCGTGCAGTCGATGCGGTCGGAGCCGTGGATGCCGGAACGATTCCCGGAGGCGCGCGCGCACGCGGCTCAGGCTCGTGATGTTCCGATTCTCGATCTTTCGGACGCGCAACTTGAACGCCTGAGCCGCGAGGCGCACCTGTTCCTGAGCCTGGAAGAGATGCGCGCGATCCAGTCCGAATGGCGCAGGCGTGGACGCGAGCCGCGCGAGATCGAACTGGAGACGATCGCCCAGACCTGGAGCGAGCACTGCGTCCACAAGACGCTCAAGAGCCGCGTGCGATACTCCGAAGCGGGCCTGGCCGCGGGATCCCCGTCGTTGCTTGATCGAGCCGGCTCTCGGACGGGACATGCTTTCGATGGCTCGGCGCTGGTGATCGACAACCTGCTCAAGCGGACAGTGGCCGGTGCCACGCACCGACTGATGGAACCGGGGCGGCCCGATTCGATCGACTGGTGCCTGAGCGTGTTCGTGGACAACGCGGGCGTGATCGCGTTCGACGATTCGAACGCCATCTGCATGAAGGTCGAGACGCACAACCACCCCAGCGCGATCGAGCCCTACGGCGGTGCCGCGACGGGCGCTGGCGGCTGCATTCGCGACGTGATGGGAACCGGGCTTGCCGCCAAGCCGATCGCCGCGACCGACGTGTTCTGTGTCGCCCCCCGCGACATGAGGGAGCCCAAGGGTTGCCTGCCACCCGGTCGCGTCCTTCGCCAGGTCGTGCAGGGTGTTCGCGACTACGGCAACCGCATGGGAATCCCGACGCTGAACGGCGCCGTGTGGTTCGATCCACGCTACGTCGGCAATCCGCTCGTCTACTGCGGCGTGGTTGGCCTGATGCCACGCGACCTGATCCGCGGGCAGGTGCACGAGGGCGACACGATCGTGGTGCTGGGTGGGCGGACGGGGCGCGACGGCATCCATGGCGCGACCTTCAGCAGCGCGGAGCTCACCGATTCGCACGCCGACGAGTTCAGCCACGCCGTGCAGATCGGAAACGCGATCACGCAGAAGCGGACGCTCGATGCGCTGCTGGCCGCCCGTGATGCGCAGGGCGGTCCGCTCTTCCACGCGGTCACCGACTGTGGCGCTGGTGGTTTCTCGAGCGCCGTGGGCGAAATGGGGCGATCGCTCGGTGCCACCGTGCACCTGGATCGGGCGCCCCTGAAGTACGCCGGTCTCACGCCCGTGGAGGTGTGGATCAGCGAGGCGCAGGAGCGGATGGTGCTTGCGGTGCCGCAGAGGAATCTGCATGCGCTTCGCGCCGTCACCGAAGCGCACGGCGTGGAGATGTGCGAGTTTGGAACCTTCGGCACGCCGGATCGAGACCTGATCCTGCTCTGGAACGGCGAGGAGATGGGTCGGCTCTCGACCCACTTCCTGGAAGAGGCGATTCCCATGCCCGAGCGCGAGGCGATCTGGGATCCGGCATGGGCCGCCACACAGGCCCCCGCGTGCCTGACCACGAAGGCTCCCGATGGCCTGCTGCCGACGCTGTGCGCGCTGCTTGCGCACCCCAACATCGCGAGCAAGGCCTGGATCATCCGGCAGTACGACCACGAGGTGCAGGGGACAAGCGTGGTGAAGCCGCTGGTCGGCCGGCATGGCGCGCCCGGCGACGCTGCCGTGATCCAGCCGCTGGCGCATTCCACGCGTGGGGTCTCGATCGGCAATGGGCTTGCCACTGGACTGGCCTCGGATCCCTACTGGATGGGACTTGCTGCGATCGATGAGTGCGTGCGAAACCTGGTGTGCGTGGGCTCGGACCCCGCTCGCATCGCGATCCTGGACAACTTCTGCTGGCCGAGCTGCCGGGATCCGCGCAACATGGGAAGTCTGGTGCGCGCGGCCGAGGCCTGTCTGGATGGCGCGCTTGCCTATGGAACCCCATTCATCAGCGGCAAGGACTCGCTCAACAACCAGTTCACGACCGAGGATGGCCGGACGATCCAGATTCCACCGACCCTGTTGATCTCTGGTGTCGGCATTGTTCCGGATGTGGAGCGATGCGTGACGATGGATGCCAAGCGCGCGGGCAACGCGCTGCTGGTGGTCGGTCGCACACACGGCCGAATGGGGGGTTCACACCGTCTGATGATCGGCTCCCTGGATGGCTGCGACACCACACTGCCTCGGGTGGACCTGAAGGAAGGGCCCATCATCGCGCGCGCCGTGGCCGCCTGCATCCGCGAGGGGCTCGTCTGCAGCGCTCACGACTGCAGCGAGGGTGGTCTGCTGGTCGCCGCCGCAGAGATGGCATTTGGAGGCGACCTGGGCGTGAAGATCGACTTGCAGGCCATCCCGTGCATGGCACTGCTTTCGCCGCACGCCCGCGCCTTCGCCGAGGATCCCTCGCGTTACCTGCTGGAGATCTCCGACGCGAATCTTGCACGGGTTCGCACGATGCTTGGAAGCCTGCCGAACGCGGTGATCGGACGGTTCGATGACTCGGGCGACATCTCGGTGGCCGGTGAAAGCCTGCCGGTCTCCCAACTTCGATCCGCATGGTCCAGCGGTGGGGAGGGGTGGTGACATGAACGCGAAGCCACGGGCACTGGTGATCACGGCGCCGGGCATCAACTGCGACGCCGAACTTTCCGCGGCGTTCGAGGCGGCTGGTGCTCACCCCGAGTCGATCCTGATGAGCGCGCTCGAGCGGGAACCCTCGCGCATCGATGCCTTCCAGTTGATCGGCCTGCCTGGTGGGTTCAGCTTTGGTGACGACGTGGCAGCTGGCCGGATCATGGCCGTCCTGATGCGACAGCGCATCTACCCGGCGCTTGCGGCCGCCATCGAGCGGGGTGTGCCCATGATCTGCCCCTGCAACGGTTTCCAGATCGCCGTGCAGGCGGGGCTCCTGCCTGGGCCTGCCGGTGACACGTGGCCCGCTGAACCCGCGACACCCACCGTGGCGTTGTGCCAGAATCGCGCAGCGCGATTCCATGACGCATGGACGCGCGTCACCATTCCATCGGAAACGCGTTGCGTCTGGACAAGGGGCCTGCATCTCGATCAGGAGACTGGCCTGCTGCCGAGCGCACACGGTGAGGGTCGCTTCATCACTGATGCGGCGACTCTTCACGCACTGGGTGCCAATGGACAGATTGCGGTGCGCTACGCGGAAACCGAGAACTTCAATGGCAGCATGGATGCCATCGCCGGCATCTGCGATTCGTCAGGTCTCGTCTTTGGCCTGATGCCCCATCCAGAGCGCTTCACGCGCTGGACCCAGCATCCATGGTGGACCAGGCTGGATCCGTCGCGACGCACCGAGGAACCGCTTGGGCTGCGCATGTTCCGCCAAGCCGTTCGATTGGCGGTGGAACCAGCGCACAGGCGATCGCCTGCCACGACTGCATGAGTGCCACGCACTCCATGCCAAGGTGTGCCCGATGTGGCTACATCCTGGCCGGGAGTCCGGTGCCCATGCGCTGCCCGGAGTGTGGACATCACCGGGTGCTTCGCCAGCGCTGGATCGAGAACGAGCTGCATCGAGAGGGGCCTCGCGTGGTGCTGCCGGTGATGGTGCGTTGTCTTGTGGCGGCGATGCTGCTGATGCTTCCCTGGATCCTTCGGGCGATCCTGAGTGACACCTTCATGGATGCCTGTGGACTGTCGTTCCGGCCCAGTCCCTTCTGGATGGATGTCGCGGCTGGCCCCGCGGTGTTCGTGACATCGATCCTCCTGACTCGACCGATCCGCGCGCAGGGAGCCGATGGATTCGGGCTTGCGGAATCATCCCGGGTCCGGTCGTGGATCCCGGTCGTGAATGTCGTGTGGCTGCCCTATTCGATGCTGATGCTGATGGCGCTTCTGGCATCACCGGTGGCCGCCAATCCAACCACTGGCTCGCCACAGGATCGTTTGATCGGCGCTGCTGGCTTGCTTGCCGTGCCAGCCCAGATCATGTGGGTGCTGTGCCTGTTCCACATCGGGAACATCGCGGACTACCTGCGAGACTCGTTCCTTCGCCGCTTCGCGACGATCTGGTGCTGGCTGTGGGGCGTGTTCGTGATCATCATCCTGCCCGTGTTGGTGATCGGCGCTTCACGATCACAGGCGCCTGATGCGTGGAGCCAGACGGCCCGGATCGTGATCACGGTGTCCAATCTCGGGTTGGCATGGGGATTCGTGATGGCCCTGCTGCTGTGGTGGAACACCACGCATGCGCTCACGCTCGCCCACGAGGAACTCGAGCGCGAGGACCGCCGGGCACGTCGGGAACAGGCGCGTTACCCGACGCCCTGACCGATGGAACGACTATCCTTGCGGGGTGAAATCAGCCTCTGGAACCCTTCGTTATGGCGTGATCGGCACGGGCCGGATGGGACGCCACCATGTCCGCCTTGGCACCCAGATACAGGGTCTTGAACTTGTCGGTGTGGTGGATCGTGATGCCGATCGCCGCGCGGAAATGGTCGAGAAGTATGGAGGCACGGGACACGCCGACGTGGAGGCGCTGATCGAGGCCGGTGTGGATGTCGTGACGATCGCCACCCCGACGATCCATCATCGTGCGGCCGCGGAGAAGCTGCTGGCTCGCGGCGTCCACTGCCTGATCGAGAAGCCCCTTGCGCCGAGCGTCGAGGAGGCCCGCGCCATCGCCGATGCCGCCGCGCGCAGCGGCGCGCTTCTGCAGGTCGGACACGTGGTGCGATACGACCCGGTCATGGTGGCGATCCGAAAGCTCGGGCTTGGCATGCCCCGCTTCGTGGAGGTGGATCGCATCAGCCCCATGACCTTCCGGAGCGTGGACGTGGGCGTCGTGCTTGACATGATGATCCATGACATCGACGTGCTGCTCATGCTGATGGAGCGCGAGCCGGAGCGCGTGGATGCGAGCGCGGTGAACGTGCTTGGCGACAGCGAGGATGTCTGCAACGCGCGACTCACCTTCCCGCCCGGTCCCGATGGCCATCGCTGCGTGGCGAACGTGACTGCCAGCCGCCTGGCCATGAAGACCGAGCGCAAGATGCGCCTGATATCGCCGGAGGCCTATGTGAGCGCCGACTTCCAGGAGCGCAAGGGCACGGTGGTGCGTCGCACCGCCAACGACACGCGCATGGCCCAGATCCGGGGCGACCTGAAGGCGGGCAAGGACCTGAGCGGCATGAACTGGATGGAACTGGTCTCCCTGGAACCCCTCGAGGTGGGCGCCGGCGAGCCCCTGCGCCTGCAGATGGAGGACTTCATGGACGCGATCCGGACCGGTCGCAAGCCGTTCGTCGATGCCGAGGCGGGATTCGCGGCGGTCCGGACCGCCGAACGCATCGTCGCCGCCGCAAAGGCCCTGAACGCTGGCGCGTGACATGCCGCGCATCGGGAGCCATTGCAGTGCCGCCGGGGGCCCGGCCCATGCCGTCCATGAGGCGATCGGACTTGGCCTGGACTGCGTGCAGGTATTCACCGCCAACCAGCGGCAATGGAAGCCCAGGGGGCTTGGTGAGGCGGATGTCCGTGCCTGGTTCGAGGCCCTGAAGATCGCCGGTTGGTCCGATCCCGAGGATCACCGAACCGTCAGCCACAACAGTTACCTCGTCAATCTCGCGAATCCCGATGCGGCGGCACGCGACCGAAGCCTGTCGCTGCAGCGGAGTGAACTTGAGCGATGCGAGCGACTCGGCATCCGTCTGTGTGTCATGCACCCTGGCGCGCACCTTGGGGCGGCGCGCAAGCCGGGAGAGCCGAACGAGCTCGATGCCGAACCGACTGCCGATGAGTTGGAGGGTCTTCGACGGATCGCGCGAAGCCTTGATGCACTGCATCGGGAGTTGCCTGGCCTCAAGGTGTTGACCTGCCTCGAGAACACGGTGGGCTCTGGCACGAACCTTGGTTACCGCTTCGAGGATCTTGCTCGCATTCGCGACATGGTGCGTGAACCCGAGCGAGTCGCCTTCTGCATCGACACCTGCCACGCCGTCGCCGCCGGATATCGCATGGACACGCCCGCATCGGCCAAGAACACCGTGCAGCGAATGTCGTCCGTGCTTGGGGAACGCTCGATCCGGGCTTTCCACCTGAACGATTCCATCGGGACATGCGGAAGCCGCAAGGACCGTCACGCGCACATCGGCGCGGGGACATGTGGTGACAGCGCCTTTGCGGCGATCCTTCGTCGCCGTGCATGGTCGCGCACCCCCATGATCATGGAGACCCCCAAGGAGGGCACCTGCAAGGGCCGTCCCTGGGATGTCGTGAACGCCGAGAGACTGCGTTCGCTTGCCCGTCCAGGGCGACGCGCCACACGCTCGCTGGCCACGCTCGCGCTGGCACTCGTCGCGCTCATGGCCCTGCCGGCCTGCAAGGCCCGAACCCTTCAGGAGATCCGTGGCGAGACGCCGCCACCGACGATCGCGGAGACCTTGCAGGCGGGTCGGCCATCACCCGACGAGGCGGCCACCATCGAGAAGGCGCGCGCCAAGATCGATCGAGGCGACTACGAGGCCGCGCTATCCATGTTCCAGGAGGTGCTTCGCGAGAATCCGAAGCTCCCCGATGCGTGGGTTGGCGTGGGTGATGCGCACGCGTCGCTGAAGGAGTGGACCGAGGCCGAGACCGCCTACGCGAACGCCACCACGCTGGACAATGGCAACTTCGACGCGCACTTTGGAAGGGGCAAGGCCCTGCAGGTGCTGAACAGGCTGATCGACGCCATCCGCAGCTACCACCGCGCGCTGCTGATCCGACCGGATGACTTTGACGCGAACCTGAACATGGCGACCGCCTACCTGCAGCTGGACCAGCCGCAGAGCTCGATCACCTATGCCGAGAAGGCCGTCAAGCTCAAGCCCGATTCCGGAACGGCGCGCATCAATCTTGGTGTGGCGTATGAACGCGCTGGGCGGGCAGCCGACGCGGTGGCCCAGTACGAGACCGCGGCGGAGCTGATGGAACCAACGCCACAGCTTCTCATCAACCTGCTGAATGCCTACGCGCAGTCCAAGCGCTATCGCGAGGCCGTGAACGCCGCGGGGCTGCTCGTGCGCATCGCGCCGACCGCCAACAGCTGGGAGCGCCTTGGCTGGGCCTGTTTTCGACAGGGCGACTTCACCCGGAGCCTGGAGAGCTACCGTGAATCGGTGCGGGTGGATCCGCAGCATTGGCCGGGATGGAACGGGGTTGGCGTGAACATGCTCAACAGCTGGCTGCAGGGAGGTCGAAAGGATTCCGCGCAGGCCGAGCAGGCGATGGCGGCGTTCCGAAAGTCGCTGCAGATCAATCCCGAGCAGGTGAAGGTCCAGAAGCTGCTCCAGACCTACAAGGTTGGATCATGATCCCCTCGGAGCGCGTGATTCCTGGGCCGTTCCGAACATCGCTCGATGTGCTCGAGGGAAGTGGCGTGCTTTCAACCGCGCAGGCCGAGGCGTCCATTGCCTGTGTGATGGATGGCTCGGTGCCGGATGAGGCGCTTGCGCGCTGGCTCGGCGCGCTCTCCCTGCGCGTGCCACAACCGTGCGAGCTGATCGGATTCGTGAAGGCCTTCCAGGATCGCATGGTCCGTGTTCCGACAACCGTGCCGCCCGAGCGCATTCTGGACACGTGTGGAACGGGTGGTGCACCCAAGGTCTTCAACGCCAGCACGCTTGCCGGTCTGGTCGCAGCGGCAGGGGGTGCGCCATGCGCGAAGCACGGGAACCGGTCACGGACAGGATTCGGAAGTGCGGAGACGATCGCGGCCATGGGCGTACGAATCGATTCGGCGCCAGAGCGACAGGCGCAGGACCTCGAGGCGCTCGGATTCTGCTTCTGCATGGCGCCCAGGCATCACCCCGGTGCGGCGCACGCGGCTCCCGTGCGCAAGGCGCTTGGCGGACCGACGATCTTCAACGTGATCGGCCCGCTGACGAATCCGGCCGGTGCGCTGCGTCAGGTACTGGGTGTCTGGGACGAACGGCTCATGCAGCCGGTCGCACAGACTCTTGCGACCATGGGGGCGTCGCATGCGATGGTGCTGCACAGCCGGGACGGTCTTGATGAGGCGAGTGTCTGCGCACCCACTCGGTACATCCTGATCGACCGTGGATCAGTGGTCGAGGAATCCGAGTTCGAACCCTCCATGTTCGGCATCACGACCCATGCACGCCCGCCCGAATCCGCGCGAAACCTCGCCGACGCCGTCTCCATCGCGACGGCCCTGCTCGAGGGGCGCGATGTGGGTGCGCGACGCGACATGCTGATCCTGAATGCGGCGATCGCCCTGGTGGTGTCGGGCCACCGGCTCTCGTGGCGCGATGCCGCTGGACACGCGCGCGACCTTCTGGACAGCCGTCGGGTTCTCGACCTGGTCCAGCGTTGCACAGCGACGGCAACGAACTGAAAAAACGCATCAATTCCAGGAGCAGGCCCGCCTTGCGCACACGCTTGGGGGATGTGGACGAGCCCCCTTGGACTTGGATGTGGTTTCGTGGTGTGGATGGGCGCCATGACCGGCCTGTGGCTCTCGGAAATGGAACCCCGCGAGGCCCTCATCGACTGGTTGCTTGTCGGTGCCTTGATGGTGCTGATTGTGGCACTGCTCCCGCGCCGGCAAAGCGTTCGATGCTTCATGCTGCTGCTGTCGCTGGCCGTGCTTGGCTTCGCACGCACCGCAGACCATGTTGCGCGCGTGGATCCCCACGCCCTTCGACACTGGCAAGCCTCCTCGGATGTGCTTGTTCGTGTTCGTGGCGTGCTTCAGGAGCGGCTGCTTCCATTGGAATCCAGCGGGGGTGACGCAATGGATCGGTGGATTCGACCACCTTCGGATTCGCCCTGGAAGGCCGTCATGCATGTGGCACAGATCCATGATGGCGCGACATGGAAGCCGAGTCATGGAATCGTGAAAATTCTGCTGACGATCACGCCAGAAGATGTTCCCGTTGGATCCATGATTGAGGTGATTGGTTGGATGTCTCCGATGCGTGGTGGCGCGCCTGAAGTGGCCCATGACGATCGGATGCATCACGATTGTGGAGCGATGGTCGCGGTGATTCGGACCGATGTGCCGCCGTGGGTGGTTCATGACCCTTCGACGTGGTGTCGATTGGTGAACGGGTTTCACCAGTGGCTCGATTCGAACCTGCTTGCATGTCTTGGCTTCAGGTCTCCTGAGGGGCATCGCGCACTCCTGGTCGCCATGACGACCGGACGCACATTGCCTGGACTCCAGCCTTTCCATGAGATCTTTCATCAGGCTGGCCTGAGCCACTTTCTCGCAATCAGTGGTTTCAACGTGACGATCCTGCTGGTGATGGCCCGAATTCTCATGCAGATCGTGCATGTTCCGTGGCGAATCCAGGGTTGGTCGCTGCTGACGCTGGCGTTGACCTTCGTGGTGGCCGTGGAGCCTGGTGTCTCGGTCGTGCGTGCCGGCCTGTCTGGGATCTTCGCCGGGCTTGCGCTGTCACTTCGGCGAGGCTGGCGACCACAGTCGGTTCTTGGCGTGTGCATGACGCTGTTGTTGCTGTGGGATCCCTGTCTTGCGGGGAACCTTGGATTTCAGTTGAGCTTTGGTGCCGTGATCGGCCTGTTGTACGGAACGAATCCCGTTCTGCGGCTGCTTCCGGGTCTTCATGATGGGGCGTCGCCACGACGGGTGACCCGATTGACTGACGGCATTCGCATGGCCTTGGCCGCAAGTATCGCGGCGTGGCTCATCTCGATCCCGATCACGCTGCATGCCGTCGGTGTCACGCATCCATGGTGCGCCCTCACCAGCACCATTCTTGGGCCATGTGCGGCACTCATCACCATCGTCGCATCGACGGGTGCCGTGACTGGCTGGATTCCAGGTTGCGACCACGTCTTTCAGCCGATCCTTGACATGCTTGTCACGTGCATGCGGTGGGGAATTTCCATGAGCGGGACACTGCCTGGATCGATCTGGGAGGTTGGTCGGGTGCCTGCATGGTGGTGTCTGACCGCCATGGCAGCGCTGATCATCTGGTGGACCGACTCTTCCAGAATCGTTGCGCGAGGGTGGGTGCTGTCGCTGATCGGCGTCTGGTTCATTGTTGCCTTGCTGCTCGTGCGTGTTGGTGAGCCGGTCAACGTGGCGGAGCGGGGTTCGCTCCGCTGGACCTGTCTTTCGCTCGGAAATGGTTTGGCACACGTGATCCAACATGGCGAGATCGCGACGGTGGTGGACGCTGGATCAAGGTCCAGATTTTCAACAGGGTCGCGGGTTCTCGTTCCAGCCTTGCGGGCGCTGGGTGTACGTGCGATCGATCGGATCGTGATCAGGGGAGCGTCACTCGACCGATTTTCGGCGGTTCCGGAGCTCTTGCACGCCTTTCCAGTTCAGCAAGCGCTGCTGTCGGGTGAATGGTTTCGAGACTGGCGGAATGACACGGCCCAGGCGGCATTGCTTCGCTCACTGGAATCCTCGGGAATCCCCATCAGGAACCTCGATGTCGTTGGTGGATGGAACGCGGGTACATGGTCATGGACATGCGCGCGACCACTGGTGCCGGGACGGACTGATGGTGGTGCGGCGGTGATCTTGATTCGTGACGATCATCGATCATCCATGCCCGCCCTGGTGCTCCTGCGTGGTTGCGACGAGACCACGATCTGGCACGCGATGGATCGTTCACGGCTCCGTGGGGCACGCGCCATCGAGTGGCCCCCGGACACGCCGATCGCGCGTGACGATTCCGGAATTCTTGCGGCTCTTGAACCTGGTCACGTGATCCAGGTTCGTGGGGATGAGGCACGCCTGGATTCCCGGCTTCGCCGGAGCCTGGGCTGGCGACCGTGGGGTGTTCTTGAACAGGACGCCACCCTGCAATTCAGGATCAGCGATCCTGGGGATCCGGGTTCACTGTTCCGCTGGAGTGCTGTGGGGTGGGTTCCAGTGATCCGCGAGTGATCGGAATGCGGAAGGGCCGAACCATCCGAAGGGCTGCCCCAAACGCCCCACGCCCGGATTCCTCGATTCGGATGACAAGTCGCCCCGATCGGATCACCGCATGCAGGGGCATCGACTCGGCGGATGCATGGATCGGGAATCGAAGCACCTCGCTATCACCATCCAGCACGATCGCCGTGCATGTGACCTTGCCGGACAACCCAGGTGGCACGCACAACAGGGCGCTCAATGTCCACTCACCCGCAGGAACCGTGGTCTCGAAGGTGCCGGGGCCATGAAAGTCGATCGGCGAGAGATCTAGTGGATGCGAGCCGGATTCGACTCGACACCGAGCTGGAGACAGGCGCGGCGTTTGTGGCACGTCGGAACTTCGCCACGCCTGTGCGGCAAGTGGAAGGATCGCGGCAGGCGCGCTCCGGATCGCGATGACCTGACTCCAGTCCACCGGAACCCTTGGAGGCGATCCGGCAAGATGACACGACTCCAGCACGATTCCCTCACCCTCCCGTGTCCAGTGATCCGCATCGATCACGCTTCCGTCTCGAAGCCAGAATCGCCAGCCCGTGGCCGGCTCGGGGCGGGTAGCCAACCAGACGGCCACCACGCGCTCAAGATCGTGATCCACCACACTGGTCGCTGGCGCCCCGGCGTCAGTGATGGGGGCAAGTCGAACCCCATGCGTGGCATCGATCGACTGGATGAATCCCTGCGCACGATCACCGTTGAGGAAATGGACCTCGTCCCGATTGGCGGATGGTGCGCTCTCCACCACGAGCGGGCCGATTCGATGGATGCGCTCCAGATCGACCCGGAAGGCGCCGATCTTCGCGTTCCTCCACCAGAGCTCGGCGCCGTTGGGTTCAAAGCCGCCGACGAGAACCTGTCCATCCTGCATGCACATGGCGCTGCCGGTGACCTGCGCCTGAGGAACCGATGGACCGACCCACATTCCCTTCCAGTCGGGCCAGGAACGCTCCCCAAGCTCGGCGAGTTCAGACTCCCTCACCTCGACGATCGTGCCATCTCCGCGAATGGCGGTCGCGCCCTGTCCAAGCGCATCTGGCGCGTGGAGAAGCGCGGTGAAGGCCAGGATGATGACTCTTGATCGTCTCACTTCTGGAAGATCGGCAGGTAGCGGTTCGGCATCTGCAGCACGATGAGGCCCATGGCTGTGCTGTATGCGGATCCCCATTGATAGTCCATCCAGCCACCATCGTCGCTCTGGCGCTGCACTAGTTCATCACGGATCAGCGGCCACCACGCGCTCCAACGCTCGCCACCAGCCAGATACATGCACTGGACGGCGTAGTAGTGTCCATAGAAGTAGTGGGCCTCCGACATCGGACCTTCGCCATTCGGTGCCGCGGTGGCCAGCAGGTACTGCAGCCCCCGATCGATGGAGTCGTCGCTGTAGATGCCGGCATAGAAGAGGCTCGCAACGCCCGCGGCGGTGCGTGGCCACGCGCTTGTTCCCATGCTGGTCATGTATCGGAATCCACCGTCGCCATTCTGGCAGCCACGCACGTACGTGATCGCGCGATCGATCGTCTCCCGTGGGACCTTGATGCCCGCGTTTCGTGCGCTTCGAAGTCCCATCACCTCGCAGATCGTCACGCTGACGTCGGCGTCGTAGGGCACCGGGTTGTAGCGCCACCCACCTTCCTCGTTCTGGCTGTTCACGATCAGGTCGACGGCGCGGACAAGTGCGTCGCGGACGCGTCCGTCCTCGGGAGACATTCCGAACACCTCTCCCAGAAACAGGGTCGCGAAGCCGTGCCCATACATCGGACCATGGCTGTTCTCGGTCGCCAGCAGGCCGGTCTCGGTGGCGTGGCTCAGGACGAAATCAAGCGCCTTTCGAACCACCTCGCCATAGGGACCTCGGCCAGGCAGGTTTCCATCGGCCATGAAGGCCAATCCACACAACGCCGTGATGCCCACATGCTTGGCGAATCGTCCGCGACCAAAGGATCCATCGTCGTTCTGAAGGCCGGCAAGAAACCGCAATCCCTTCTGCACGGCCGCGATCGACGCGTCGTTCATCTCGGTTGCGGCTGGTGCATTCTGCGCGCTCGTCCCAAGGTCCTTGGGGCGATCACGCTCCACTTCACCACGCGGAATGGGGACTTCCTGCCGAGGAGCGGGATCGATCGCCTGTCGGGCAAGGATGGCGGCCAGCACGCATGCTTGCAGCATCATGGTTCACGCCTTTCCGCGAGCCGTCGGTAGTAGGCCTCGGTCGCCTCCTGATAGAGCGCACTGACACGGTCGCGCCGCGCCTGGCTCATGATCTCGCGAATGCGCTGGGGCAGGGCACCCCATTCGATCCGGCCTTCCTCCAGCACGCCATCGGTCTCGATGGGGTCCTCTGGTGGAGGCGGCTCCGAAGCGTCTCCCATTGGATCGCCTGGTTGGCGGCGCTGACGAGCACCCGCCTGTGTCGCCTGACGTGCACCATTCTGCTGCTGGCCCTCTGATCCATCCTGTTGCTCGGAACCAGTCCGCTGCGTCTGCCTTCTGCTCCCGGAGGATCCACTCGATGAACGGGAAGACTGTTGCTGCTGCTGGAATCGTGTTGCGGCATCAAGCAGGGCATCGATGTTGGCGAGCGCTTCGGCCTGCGCACGCTGGGTCTCGAGACCCGTGTCCCTGCGATCCCCGACGAGCTCATCGACCAGCGCGAGGCTTTCCTGCGCCACGGTCGCCAGGTCGCCAAGATCCTTCTCCTGAAGCGCGGAATCGAGCTTCCTTTCACGTCGCCGATCCGCCGTGTCCGTGGGTGGCGCGGGCGGCGTGATGCCGAGCAGTTCGTCCAATGTCTTGCTGGATGCCTCTGGTGCCTTGGGGGGCTGCGCATCACCTGTCGTGGGGGTCGCTGGAACAGACGCCTCTTGCCATGGGAATCCGGGTGTCACGGGGACGCCAGATCCGTCCTTGGACCCTGGCGCGGCCTGCTGCTTGCGCATTCGCTCGAACCACGACTCGCCAAGCCGACGAATGTCGTCCTGCATCGTCGCGAGATCGTTGATCTCGGTTTCAAGGGTCTGACCCGACGCGCGGGCTTCATCCAGGATTCGGGTCTGCCGATTCACCTGCTCCTGCATCTGGCGGATGAGCCGGAGCTCCGTGATGGGGGGCAACTTGGGGGCTCCCTCGGTTCCACCTGCGCCGCCGGCGCCACCCGCCTGTTCCTGGCCTTGCGCATCAGCGAATGGCTCGTCACCAGGCTCCGGATCCGAGAGAGCCACCACCATGCCTTCAAGACCATCCACGACAAGATCCATGCGACGCACCTCGGCCGACCCGGCTTCCATGCGGGACAGTGCGTCGCGGATCAACGCGAGATCTCGGGAGATTCGATCTGTCGTCGCTCGAAATGCTTCGGCTTCCTTCAGCAATTCCGAGGCGCCGGGTCCGGCCTGCATGGTCTTCTGGACATCACCCACCACCACACCCTGCTCTCGCTGGATGGCCGCTCCCTTGCGGTCCATGCGGCCACCAGCGGCTGGAAGCGTGGTTGCCACGACCTCACGCGATGCTCGAACCCGCGCAGCCAGCTGCTTGAACTGTGATGCAAGCTGCTCGCGCTCACGATTCGCGGAGGCCTTCTGCTGTCTTGCCTGTTCCTCGGCCACCTTGCGCTGGGTCTCGCGCAGGATCTCGATCCCGCGTGATGTCCCGTCGCGGGCCTCCGCGAACTCGGGTGTCTGACCAGCCAGCGCCGTGGCGGCCGCGTCGAATCGCTCCGACGCACGCTGGATCGCGGCGGCGATCCTGGCGAGTGATCGGTCGCCCTGACGGGCATCCTCGCCCGCTGCCGCCGTGTTCGTCGAGATCCGAAGCAGCGCCTCCGAGATGGCACGTGCTTCCTCACCACCCCTGGTTGCCGCCGCGTCGATGCGCGGAAGCGTGGACTCGGCTGCCTGGATGAGAGCACGAAGTGTCTCGGACAGGCTTGCAAGTCGCCGACGCAGATCCTCCGTCCGTGCACGACGGTCCTGTCGAAGTGATTCGCGCACTCGCTCGACGGCCTCCGCCGCGCGTTGAAGCGATTCATCAGCCGCGACGGTCTGGTTCCGGTCGGTGCGTTCGGCAGCCTCGTCCAGACGCCGCGCAGCCTGGCCCTTCTCGCCATCCTCTGCCGCCTGCTGCAGTGATTGGGATTGTGCGGGATCGCTCGCCTGCGCCTGCGTGGCGCGCTCGCGCAGATCCTCGACCATCGCCGCGGCCTCATCGGCGGCCGCACGCTGTCGATTGGCCTGTTCCTGAAGCGCCTGGCGCTCCTGGACCCCAAGTTCCTCCTGGGGCTTTCCTGCCGTCCCTTGTGCGGCATCCCGCAGCGCCTTGCGCAATTCCCGGATCGACTCGGCCAGGCGCTCGGCTCGTCGCTGCATCGCCGCCGCGTCGTCATCACGATCAAGAAGATCGATCGCCTCGGCGAGTTCCTCCACGACCTCCTTCTGGCGGGTCTGGATCTCCTGATCACTCGATGTGTCGTTCTTTCCGGCCTTGCGCGCGATCTCCTGCGCCTCCTCCGCTCGCGAGCGTGCCTGGGACACCGATTGGCCAGCCTCACGAAGTGCGTCCGCAAGCGGGGTGTCCGTCACGCTGTTCTGCCGCAACCGTTCCATCAGCGCATCGGTCGTTTCGCTGGCCTGTCGGATCCGTTCCGTGACGCTCGCCTGTGCTCGCGACCTGTTGGTCGGATCCTTCTCGTTCATCACCTCGCGCTGGGTCGACTCCAGGCGCGCCAGCGTCTCGCGCAGGTTTCCCGTCTGCTGCCGGACCTGCTGCTCCAGCACGTCCTGATCAACGATCCTCAGTCGACGTGGTTCGCTCATCGCGAGGGTGCGCGTGCCGCCGGCGTCGCGGTAGCGGTCGCGGGTCGTGCCACGAAGCAGGAGCGTGTCCCCCGACTTCACGAGCATGGATCGAACATCAAGGATCCTCTCCAACGATGCCTGGTTCCCCGTCGCCTCGGCCTGTTCCGCCTTCAATTGCTGTGGCGCGGGCTCTCCGGATCTTTGCTGCCGATCCACCATCCAGCCGATCGAATCAAGCTGAAGATCGTCCTTCGCCATGATCTGGAACGGAATCCGGGCGTTGGTCGTGATGATCTGGTCCGAATCGGGTTCGATCACCGAAACGGCGGGTGGTGCGTCCTCGATCACCTGTGGGTTCAGGCGCAGTGGCTCGGTCGCGCGAACACCCGATTCGTCCACGGGATCGACGAGAATCCAGGTGCCTGGATGGAGTGACGTGGAAACTTCCCATGTCGTCGGACTCGTGGCGCGAACCAGAACATCACTGATGGCCTGATTCGCGACGTCGCTCACCCGAACCATCGGCGACCGTGCAGGGTCCAGTGCAGGTGCATCCAGTTGAACCGTCATCTTCAGGACACTGTCCTTCAGGATCGAGCCGGGGTCTGGAACGGCGACACCCTTCCACGTCGAGCGAATCACCGGACGGCTTCCTGTCGCGTAGCCGGGTGGCGTGATCTCCAGCGAACCCGATGTGATCGAGGGCGCCGTGACCACGCGGATGTCGAGTGGATCGGTCTCACCATCGCCGGCCATGGCACGAATGGACATTCGTGATCCTTCCGCCGGAATCGGTCGCTCGAACGTTCCATCCGGCTGCCGGATCAGCTCGATCTCACGCTCATCGCGGCCACCGGAGTCCATCCATGTCGTGCAACGCGCACGGACTCGCAGGTCAGGCTCGTCACCCCGCACGACACGGACACGGAACGGAACCCGCGATCCTCGCGCGACCGCTGGTGCATCCCAGGCCGTCTCGATCACCACCCGTGGAAGCCAACGATCCGTCGTCCATGGTGTCAGTGTCCGGCGAAGCCCGACCCATGCATTCCCTGGATCCTGCCGCATCCAGATCACGGCACAGGCCAGCAGCGACAATGTGGTGATGAACCATCCAGCCACTCGCCTCCATTGAAGATGTCGCTCGATCCGGGTGGCGCGCAGCGCGATGAGGGTGCCATCCACGACCCTTGCCTCGAGCGATCCAGGCTCCGATCGGCCCTCGAACTCCAGCGCGCTCGCCAGCGAACCCGCAAGCTGGGGTTCCACCCTTTCCAGCCGCAGCGCGGTGCTCGTGAGGCTCGGACGCTGGATCCAGCATCGAACGATCACTGATCGAACGGCCCGAATGGCAAGCAGGAGTCCCGCGACAAGCAGCGCCAGCCGCACCATCGTCGGCCAGCGCACCAGCCAATCGACGAGGATCGCCGACATGATGAACACGATCGACCAGCCGACGACTCTCGAAACGTGCTGCAGCCGATCCATCAGAAGCACCTTTCGGTGCAGCGCCTGCAGGCGTGCTCGAATCGTCTCGCTCACGGTCTCAAAGCCTAGCAATCCACGACGAAAGGGCCTTGAAAGACCGTGAAATTGGCGCGTGATTTCGCTCAGGCCAGGCGCAGCGCCCTTCGACCGATCCACTCGGTCACGAGCAGGACCGACAGGATCACGTAGATCGGCCAGCGATCCCAGAGGGGTCTCTGGATGGGCTGGCGCACGATGATCGACCGCGACGGAATCGTGCCTTCCATTTCTCTGGCCGCGAGTGGTCGAAGAACCTTGCCCTGCGTCGCCCCCGCGAGCCCCTGGAGCAGGGCATGGTCCGGGCTTGTGTCGAGCTGTTCGGGTTGCTCGGAGCGAGCGATCAGGGTCGCCTCGGTCGCGGACCAGCGGGCGCCTCGGGCTGCACGAAGCCGCCATGTTCCATCGCCTGGTGGCGCCCAGGCTCCCGAGTAGCGTCCCATTCCCTGTGGTCGCAACTGGATCTCGACGACCTCCGATCCATCGATTCGCTCGGCCTCGATCACGACCTTCTCGAGCGCCGAATCGCCGATCCCATCGACGGTGATCCGGACGGGCTGGTCGACCGCCACGCTTCCTGGATCGACCTCGATGACCGGCATGTCCGAACTGCCACGAAGACCCTGGCGTGCAAGGTGGCGGATGATCTGGATCCAGAATCGCTCCGGGAGCGTTTCTCCACGTCCATTGCGCCAGCGCCAGGTCTCGTCCGTCGCCACATAGGTCACGATTCCTGCGCCAAACCGCATGGACACGACCGCAGGAAGGGATGTTCGTGGATCGCGACCCGAGACGGTCGACCATGTCTCCACGGTCGGTTTCAGGTTTCGGGGCTCAAGACGCTGCGCCCACTCCAGTCTGGACCACGGTTCACCTTCGGGACCGAGGACCATCGGCCAAGGTTCCTCCGGATCACCAAGACGGAGCAGTCCGATCCTTGTCGCGGTCTCGGTGGGCTGCATCGTGACCGGCTCATCCCAGCGGGGGATGTCGTTCACTTCGGTGAATGGAAGCGTGTCCTCGAGCGCGAAGCCGCGCCAGGATCCGGGCGTGGCGCGCGGGCCACCGATCCACAGGAGTCCCGTGCCTCGCTTGGCGACCATTTCCCGCAGGACACGCTGCCGACCATCGTCCAGATAGCTGCCCGGAACATCTCCCAGGATCACGACGTCGAACGCTCCGAATTCCTCGCTGGAGGATGGAAGCCGCGCGAGTGGCGCGGTGCCCTCCTGGGCGAAGTCACGGTCCGCGGACAGCAGCATCACCGAACTCTCCATGCCCGCCTCGCGAAGCAGAAGATTCTTGAGGTATCGATACTCCCAGCGTGGCCAGCCATCGATGAACAGGACGCGCAATGGCCGGTCGATGAAATCGACGTTGATCTCGCGCCGGTCGTTGGACGTGTCCGCATCGGGTCCATCCGAGACGATCGCGACCTCCCATGCACCGGTTCCGGAAAGGGGGCGTGAACCGGTCAGTGTGGTCGAGACCTGTCCGGATGCATCCGATTCCATCACGCGTTCGTCGAGCGGTGCTCCGGTTTCACGGTCGCGCAGGACGATCTTGACTGGCCCCCTGGTCGGGATCCTGGCCGTGATGGAAACCGGAACCTGATCGCGTGGGAACGCTCGTTGTGGATGCTCGACTTCGACGATCGCCCGATCCTGCAACCCCGACTCGTCCCCGAGCGCCACACAAATGACCGGGGCCGCCATGGATCGAAGTCGCTGGATCATGGCGTCATCAGGCGAGTCCTGGCTTCGGCCATCGGTCACGAGCACGACCGCACTGACGGGTCTCGAGCCTGTTCGGTCAAGCAACTGTCCAAGCACGGACGCGATCAGGGTTCGGTCGGCGTCGATGGCCTGCACCGCATCGGGCGACGTGATGTCCCGCAAACCGCCACCGAATCCATGCCATGCGATGTCGTGATCCTTCGCGATGGAATTCCAGAATGGTTGCCGGATCACCGCGCGAAGCGCCTCTTCGCGCGTGATCGCGACACCGGCAGCATTCAATTCGTCTCGCACCCGCAGGCTGGTGCTGCGATCCAGCAGCACGTGCACGACGTCCCGCTCGACACGCTCCCGTGGCCATTCCAGCATGGGCCCGAGTGCAAGCGCGAGCATCAGCCCGAGCGAGAGGGCCCGACAGGCCGCAAGCGCCGCCCGAGCACCGCGTCGGCCCCGCAAGCCCGCGTAGGAGAACCATGCAATCGAGATCACTGCCGCGGCAAGCAGCACCAGGAGCCAGGTTGGTGGGATGGTTCGAAAGACCAGCGTCCACCGCTCGCCAACGAGCTCCGTCGGAACGGAAAGCAGTCTCTCCATCCACGATGTCATGCGACCTGCTCCATGGGTGGGCGTGGGCTCGACCGACGCGACCAGAGGCTCTCCGCAACCAGCAGGAGCAGGGCGATCACGAGAAGTGGCATCGTCCAGGCGGCCTCCTGACGGGACATGGTCTCGGGTCCGGGCCGCTCGGAGCCGGTCCTGGACCAGCTCCCCACAGGTGACCACCACGCCTCGATCTCGGATGAATCCACGCGCTCGATGCTTGTCGACGCCGGATCAAGCCATGTCGCGATCCAGCGCTCACGACCATCACGCTGCTCAAGCTTCCAGAGACCTGGAAATGGAATCGGTCGCGACGTCCGGCCTTCGTTGTCGATCTCGATCGTGGCCTTCCGTTGAGGATCCATGGATCGAAGCACGCCACCGGATGCGGATGGTCCCAACAACCCGATCTCTCCCGACCGAATCGTGTTGGACCCGAGTGCAAGCGCCCTTCCTGCGCGGGTGACCTCCTGGAAGAACGGGACCATCAAGGGCCGAAGAGGCATGTCCGTGCAGTCCAATTCAGGCGGAAACGCGAGCAGAACAAGCAGTCCGCGCCCATCCTGCGATCTCGCCGAAAGCACTGCGGGTTCGCCCGATTCGAGTGTCAGGACCTTCTCGGCCCGATCCATCTGGATGTTCCATGCACGCCGGATCGATACCGGTTCCGTCAATGCATCGATCTCGGCCCCAAGTGCGGCAAGCAGGGGTGTGCGTGGTTGTCGCGCAGCGAACTTGTGTGTCGTGGAATCCTCTTGAGGCGACATGGAAACGCGCATGCCGCACTCCCTCTCCAGATCGGCGCTCCAGGATGCATCCACTTCCGGCACCGGCATGATCACCAGCAATCCACCGTCACGCAGATGTCGTGAGCACCACTTCCATCCAGCTGCATCAACAAGATCGGGCCGTGTCACGATCACCACATCGCAGTCAGAGGGTGGTCGAAGCGCGAGCATGGAGGGATCCACCTCACGCACGGGAACATTGGCGGCCTCCATCGCCCGAAGGATCCAGCCGGAGGCGGAGAGTCCCTCCAGACCATCCTGTCCGCGCTGCCGACCGATGATCGCGACCCTGCTCGTCGTGCCGGCGACGTTCACGAAAGTCCGCGCATCGTCCAGGGGCTGGGAATCAGGCTGCAGCTGGACCGTCCATGCCGCGTCCTGTGTTCCCGGTACGGAAAGATCGGCGCGTATCTGAAGTGACCCGTCGGGCCAGGCGGTGTCGGACTGCGCGATCACGTTGCCGGAATCGGAACGGATCTGGACATCCTCGCGCCTGGAAGTGTTGCCTGTTCGACGCGCATCGATGCGGACGGTGACCTGTCCCTTGGCTTCGGTCGGATCCGATGCTTGCGCAGTGGAAACGCTCTCGATCCATCGGTTCGGTGCGGGAGCTGGTGCGGCTGCAAGGCTTCGCCAGCGCACGTTCCGTGATCGCTCTCGCCAGGCGGCCGGGAGCGACTCGTTCGTCGGGATGCTTCCCCTTCGCAGCGTGCTTGCCAGCAGCACCTCACGTGGTGGTGCTTCCGCATCCGGTGGCAGCGCCAACTCCATTGCCGCCCGTAGATCCGAAGGGACGGGCTCCGGCCTGCATTCACGGATCCTGGCACGAGCGCGCTCGTGATCGAGCGTTGGCGCGATGTCGATTCGCGCTGGCTTCGACGCATGAACGATCGCCACCCGGTCACCTGCGCGAAGGGTCGAAAGCTCCGCCAGGATCCCATCCTGCAGCGATTGCAGGGCGTTCTTCCCGTCAGGAAATGTCTCGGCCGACGTCGCTCCATCATCGATCACGATCCAGATCTCGCGTGAGCCGCCTTCGGTGCCCATGTTTCCGAGGAATGGACCGGCCATCGCGATGCCGGCGATCGTGATGCCAAGGACCCGCAGCGCAAGCAGCAGCCAGGCATCCACGCGACGACGACGACGAAGGCGTTCAAGCGCTCGCTGCAGCAACATGTTGCTTGGCCACGCGGTCGATCGTGGGCGTCGCAGCAGGAAGTGCAGGATCAATGGAAGTGCGCCAGCAACCAGCGCGGCAAGCGCGAGGCCCGGGACAAGGAAGCTCATGACCTTCTCCGCGCGCGCCAGGCGGACTCGCGCCGACTCAGGAGCGCGGCCAGCGTGGGTCCGACCGAGACGTGGCTGTCGACCTGCACGAGATCGAACGACATGCTTCTTGCCATCCGCTCAAGGTCGCCGTTGAAGGCGTGCAGGGCGTCGAGATACGCAGGCCGGAGCGCCTCCGCGTCGACCTCGACGGCTTCGGCGCCCTCCATGTCCTCGAACCGCCTGAATCCCTCGATCGGAAACTGCAGTTCCTGCCTGTCCATGATCCGGACGAGCACCACGTCGTGTCCACGGAACCTGGCCTTTCCAAGCGCCTCCTGGATCGGTGCCAGTGGCTGCAGGAAGTCACTCAGGATGAAGAGCAGGCCGCGCGCGCTGAATGTCGACAGTGCGTGGTCGATCGCGCGCGGAATGTCCGCGACACCGCCCACCCGCGCCGATGCGAGCGCCTGAACCATGCTTCGCCATTGGCCGTGCGACCCGGATCGCCGAACGCTGATCTGGGGCCCTTCGGAAAACACTTCGAGCCCGACACGATCGCGCTGCTCCAGGCACAGGTGCGCGATGGCCACGGTGATCGCGGCTGCGCAATCGAACTTGGTCCATTGCAGCGACGTGCGGCCAGCGTCGGTTCCACCCCATCCAGGCTTCACTTCGATGGATCCGAATCGCATGCTGTTGCTGGCGTCGACCAGCACGAGCACATCCAGATCGGTCTCCTGTTCGTAGCGCTTCAGGTACAGCTTGTCGCTTCGTCCAAACACCTTCCAGTCGAGATGCCGAAGCGACTCGCCTGGTGTGTACGGACGATGCTCCGAGAATTCCACTGCCTGCCCCTGTCGTGGACTCGCGTGCAGTCCCGTGCCAAGTCCTTCCACCAGCATTCGGGCTCGGAGTTCGAATGGTGCCAACTGCGCCAGCGTCTCCGGCGCCAGATAGGCCTCGGCCCGCAGTGGCGCGGTCAACGGATGAGCCGGTCCAGCGGCTGTCCATCCACCGCCGCATCGACCGGAACCTCGTCGAGCAGCCGTTGAATGATGGTCTCGCTGGTGATGCCGTCGGCCTCGGCGTTGAAGTTCGTCACGATGCGATGGCGGAGCACTGGAAGAGCGACCGCATGCAGATGACGGGTCTCGACGTGACTGTCGCCGGCAAGAAGCGCCCTGGCCTTGGCTGCCAGCACCAGGAACTGGCTCGCACGCGGACCAGCGCCCCACGCGACGTAGTCCCTCACGATCGCCGGGATCGTGGTTGCCGAACCAGGATCCACGTTGACGCGAGTGGCGCGCACAAGGTGCAGCGCATGGCGCATCACGTGTTCGGCGATCGGCATTCGACGCACCACGGACTGGGCTCGCGCAAGATCCTCGGCACCCAGCACGCTTTCGGTTCGAAGCACCTGCTCACCTGTCGTCCTGGCCACGATCTCCATCTCCTCCGCCTCGGTCGGGTAGCCGATCCGGATGTTCAGCATGAAGCGATCAAGCTGCGCCTCGGGAAGGGGGTAGGTGCCCTCCTGCTCGATGGGATTCTGGGTCGCCAGGACGAAGAACGGCGACGGAAGGTGATGTGCCACGCCGCCCACCGTGACCTGCCGTTCCTGCATTGCCTCGAGAAGGGCTGCCTGCGTCTTTGGTGGCGTTCGGTTGATTTCATCCGCGAGCACGAGGTTCGCGAAGACGGGCCCGCGGACGAATCGCAGCGATCGATTGCCGGTCGTTCGGTCTTCCTCGATCACCTCGGTTCCGGTGATGTCCGATGGCATCAGGTCGGGCGTGAACTGGATCCGGCTGAACTGCATGCCGAGTGTTCTGGCAAGTGTCGCGATCAGGAGCGTCTTGGCGAGCCCCGGCACCCCCTCGACCACGGCGTGCGCACCACACAGCAGCGCAAGCAGGATCTCGTCGAGCACGCGGTCCTGTCCTACGATCACGCGGTGCACCTCTGACCGCACGCGACGAATCGCCTCGTTCGCCCACATCGCATCCTCGGTCGAGGCAAACGCGCTGTTTTCGCGGGCTGATTCCATGAGGCGAGTATAGAGTTCGCGCGTGCCGGAACTTCCGGAAATCGAGAGTCTTCGGCGCTCGCTTCGGGCCATGATTCGGGGGTCGGTGGTGCTTGATGGTGGCGTGCTTCGGCGCGACATCCTGCATTGCGCTTCGGGCGCTTCCCCACATCCGCTCGCCGCGGGCGATGTCGTGCATGAACTTCATCGGAAGGGCAAGCAGCTGGTGCTGGAGATGCGGTCCGGTGCCTGCCTGTTGTTTCACCTTGGCATGAGCGGATCCATCCGGGTCATTCGCGGGGAACCAGAACCGGAGTCGCACGTCCATGCCCGATGGAACCTTCGATCGGGCCGCACGACGCTTTCGCTGCGACATCGCGACCCGCGCAGGTTCGGTTGGCTGGAAAGCCATGCATCGATGGGCTCCATCCAGAGAGACGCCTGGTCCCGGCTTGGCCCCGACGCCCTCGCCGTGTGTTTCGAAGACCTTTCATCCGCCCTGGCGACGAGCCGGCGGCCACTGAAATCCCTCCTGCTCGACCAGACGTGTGTCGCAGGTCTGGGAAACATCTATGTGGACGAGGTCCTGTTTCGAGCGAACCTGCATCCGGAATGTCGATCAAATCGTGTGGGAGCAGGAGCGGTGGAGCGGCTCGTGCTTTCGATCCATGAAGTGCTTGCGAAAGCGGTCGAAATGGGTGGGAGCACGATTCGGGACCATCGCACCGCCGAGGGTTCATGGGGATCGTTCCAGAAGGAACATCACGTCTACGGTCGGGCTGGCATGCCTTGTCGAGCTTGCGGTCTGGCGTTGAGCACCAAACAGGTGGCCCAGCGAACAACGGTGTTCTGCAAGCGATGCCAATCCCGAAAGCCCTAGGAGGGCCATCCAGCCCGTCCAGGCGACGATCAGGGCGGAGGGGGTCCTGGAGCTTCCCCAACTGTGGAAATCGCGCACAGGGCACGCTGTCGCGGTTGGAGAGGACACAACCAGAAGGAGGCCTATCGCTGAGGTGAATCGTGAGGTCTGTGCCGGACGTTCTGGTTCCTGAACGATGACCCAATAGATTCTCTATTCACCATAGAAAAGGGCCCTGTTTGGATGTGGACAACACACCAACACAGGAACAAACCAAGAGCGGGCAGGCACTTACAACAAACCACCCGTGTGGAGCGCCTGTCGATTCGCGTTCAACAAGCAACGAAACCGAGGGCTTCTTGGGTTGCGACACGATCCAGATCCCGAATCACGAAAGGAAGAGCCGGCCCAGGTGCTCAGCAAGCGCAACGAAACAGAAAGCTCACCCACAAGGGCGAGCTTTCGAGTCGTGTTGGTGCCTTGTGGATAACAGCTTCAATCCGTATCGGATTGAAGCAGGCCCTGCAGTCGCTCGACATCGGCCCGAAGCCGGTCGTTGGCACGCTGCTTTGAATCAACCGTCCGAATGGCGTGCATCACGGTCGTGTGATCTCGGCCTCCGAGATAGCCACCGATTTCCTCGAGGCTGTGTCGTGTGTGCCGGCGAGCCAACCACATGCAGACCTGGCGTGGCAGCGCGACACTCTTGTGTCGTCGCTTGCCGAGCAGGTCGGTGAGCTTGATGTCGTAGAAGCGGGCCACCGCGTCCAGGATCGCCTGGATGTTGGGCTGCTGGCTGCCACGACCGCTCTGGAGCGGGTCTGCGCCGATGGCCTCCTTCGCGAGGTCCAGGTCGATGCTTCGTCCCGTGGCAAGAGCGACGCCGCGGATCTTCGCGAGCGCACCCTCGAGTTCGCGGATGTTCGAATCGATGCGTGCCGCGATGTAGGCCGGCACATCGTCCGGCATCTGCATGTCGTGGAGACGGGCCTTCGTCTTCAGGATGTTCACGCGCGTCTCGTAGCACGGACGGTCGATGCGGGCCACCAGGCCGCTGTTGAAGCGGCTCACAAGGCGCTCCTCGAGATCCGGAATCTCCGATGGCGCCGCGTCCGAGCTCAGCACGATCTGGCGACCGGCCTGATGGAGCGCGTTGAAGGTGTGGAAGAATTCCTCCTGCGTCTGCTCGTGCTTGGACAGGAAGTGGATGTCGTCGATCACGAGCAAATCCACGTTCCGGAAGCGATGCCGGAACTCGTTCATGCGACCAGCCTTCACGCACTCATGGAACCCGTCCATGAAGGTGTTGCAGCTGATGTACGAGATTCGCGCGGTGGGCTGCTGTCGAAGCACCATCTGGCAGATGGACTGGAGCAGATGCGTCTTGCCAAGACCCACGCCACCATGGACGAAGAAGGGGTTGTATGCCCGACCCAGCTTTCCACCGACCGCCATCGCCGCCGCGTGCGCCAGGCGATTGCCCGGCCCGACCACGAACGAATCGAAGCAGTAGTCGGGGCTCAGGATGACCTGTTCATCCAGGAGTGGTGACCCCTCCTGTGCCGGGATGTTCATCATCGGTTCGGTCAGCGCCGTTTCGGAACCCATGAACCGAACAGCGAGGAGTCGGCCGGTGATGGACTGCACCGCCTCGGTGAACGGCGCGACACAGGAACGCTGGAGGTACTTCAGCCGGACCGGTTCGTCGATGAGCAGGCGCAGGACGCCGCCCTCGATTCCCATGACCGAGATCTCCTCGAACCAGTGCCTGCAGATCTCCGGATGGTTCCGACGCAGGTACGCGTGGATACCCCTCTGCAGTTCTTCGTTCGACATGGATCAGGGACCTTTCGAGAGCGTGACATGCTCGATCGAGGGCTCTGCACCCACGACCGACGGAAGCTTGGAAGCGACGATCAGTGAACCACCCAGGCGATCACCGGCGCATGGGTGGGGTCGAGAAAATAGGAAGACGCGAGAGCAGCGTCAACCACCCGATTCAATGGATAGGGAAATGCAAAAAGGCAAGAAAGCCAAGCCGCTTTTCAGTCTTTCAAGGTGTCGGTTCCGAGCCCGTCTCGGCACGCTCGCGTGACTCGGCCTGGGCCGGATCGGCGGCGACCTGGCGCTCGTAGCGCTGGCGGTTCATTCGATGATCCATCAGCAGGTGGACTCGGTGAGCCTGGTCGCCCGCGGCTTCGAGCAAGCGCTCCCTCGCATACTGCATATGGGTGCGCCGACTGACATGCACCACAACGATCTCGGGGCGGGACCACGCCTGAATCAATCCACGAAGATCCTCGATATGCAGATGCTTGCCGACCTTCGCCCGATCCCGGTGCTCGGGATCGAAGAAGGTGCACTCCGTGATGACCACCTGCGCGTTCACGAACTCGTCACGCAGCAGGAAAGGTCCCATTTCCGTGTCGCCCGTGTACGCGACGAGCGGAATCTCCATGGTTCTGGTGATCTCGGTTCCCTGAGCCTTCAGTTCACGCAACTTGTCCTGTGGAAGGCCATGGAACTCCTCCCGCAGCTTGCTGCGACGCTCCAGGACCACGAAGGCAAGGCTTGGCGCCGAATGGCTCACCTCGATGCCACGCACAAAGACGTTGGGACGAAGCTGGAAATCGACACCCGGTTCCAGCCCGACGATCTCGTGAGGGGTCTTCTGGCGCTCCAGATCGATCCAGGTTGACATCATGACCTCGAGGGGTCGAACAAGCCTTGGATGACACAAGACCCTGCCAGTGCCCAATTTCTGGAAGTTTCGCTGACTGAACCAGTAGGGAAGCGCCGCCACATGGTCCATATGAGCGTGGCTCAGGCAGATCGTTCCCGCCGTCAGTACTGGTCTTGGGCAAAGACCCACGTCAAAGGCGACATCCAGCTCAGGAACATGCACCGTCGCCTCCTCACCGGCGACACTGACTCCCTGGATGCGGTACGGCGGGATGAAGAGGAAGCCCATCTGCCCCTCACGGGGCGGCGGCTTTGGAACCATTTGAAATCTCCTTCGGCGGCGCTTTCGCGCGGCGAGGCGTGCTGGAAAGCCGCGATTCTAACCAGACTTCAGCGAGTACCCAGACGGAAGAAAGGGTCTTTTTGTGATTTCACGGATTTCATTTTCCGGATTCAACGGGCGGATACGACGGTTAACGATTCATCTCGCACATGGTTCAGGACCCCATCCATCCAAGGGAGTCGGCCGAGAACGCCCCATTGCGGAGCGACTTTCATGACGATCCCGACATGAAGGACATCGTTCGGGCGTTTCTTGAGGAGATCCCACGGAGGCTGGCACTCATGGATGCCCTGCTTCAGGCGGGTAACCGCGCCGAATTCCGTCGTGTCGTGCACCAGATGAAGGGAGCGGGCGGCGGTTATGGGTTTCAGGAAATATCGAACGCCGCCGCACAGCTTGAAAAGTGCATGAACCTGAGTGGAGAGCAGTGGTGCAGGGACTGCGTGACGCACTTTTCGACATTTCGGACCCTTCTTCAGCGGGCCCACAACGGCCTTCAGGAGCTCAAGTAGGTGTCTGGCACGGAGAATGTGCGTGACGTGGCGGCCCCCGTGTGGGACACTGACACGATCCCGATGCCCGAAGAGACTCCGGTGCCCCGCCTCCTGGCGATCGATGATTCAGAACTGATTCATCGACTGCTGCAGGTTCGACTGCAGGGAGAGCGACTGGAACTCCACAGCGCATTGAGCGCGAACGACGGACTTCGAATGGCGAGGGAAATGCTCCCGGAGGTCATCCTGCTCGACATCGAGCTGGACGAGATGGATGGGTTCGAGGTTCTCTCCCAACTGAAGCAGGATCCCCGCACACACGACATCGCCGTCATCTTCATCAGTGCCGCGAGCGACACCATGGACCGTGTTCGTGGGCTTGATCTTGGTGCGGTGGACTTCATCGCGAAACCGTTCGAGGTGGTCGAACTGAAGGCACGGGTTCGCCTTGCGCTTCGCATGCGACACCTCGTGAAGATGCTCGAACATCGGGCGCAGATCGACGGCTTGAGCGGCCTCTGGAACCGGCGCTACTTCGACCAGCGCCTGTCACAGGAGTTCAGCGAGGCCAGACGCCACAAACGACCCCTGTCGTTGATCATGTGCGATGTCGACAGGTTCAAGAGACTGAACGACCAGTTCGGGCATCCGTTCGGGGATCTGGTCATCGAGCGCGTGGCCCAGATGCTCGCTGGGGGGCGTGGCAGCGACATCGCGTGCCGCTATGGCGGCGAGGAATTCAGCATGATCCTGCCGAGCACATCGGCGGAGCATGCACTGGAGGTCGCCGAGCGCAAGCGCGTGATGATCGAATCCCAACCCTGGCCAGGCCATCCAGACCTGGTCGTGACGGCAAGCTTCGGCATCGCGGATCTGCAGCGCATGTCTCCGGATGCGTCGATGGAGGAAATGATCTGCGCCGCCGATTCGGCCCTGTATCGGGCGAAGCAGCAGGGTCGGAACCGGATCGAGATCGCCTAGGCACGAACCCGGTTTCACTGCAGCGCGCACCATCTGAATTAGGATCACGCCGTGTCAGTCCAGCACGACCAGGCGATCTGCATCAGGCAATGGGACTATTCCGAGACCAGCCAGACCGTGAGTCTCTTCGCGCGTCGGTTGGGTGGTCTGCGGGCGCTCGCCAAGGGATCACGACGTGAACGAGGGAGTTTTTCCGGAGGCATCGATCTCCTGACCGCGGGGGAGATCGGGGTCCTCCTGAAGCGCGATCCGGATCTGGCCACGCTGACCGAGTGGGATGTGCAGGAGACCTTCCCGCGACTTCGTGACGATCTTCAAGCCAACCGTGCCGCGTGGTATGTGGCGGATGTCCTGGGCCGCATGCTTCCGCCACTGGATCCACACCCGCGTCTCTTCGACGTGACGATCGAACTGCTTCGGACACTGGGCCATTCAGCCACGACCGAGGCGGTGATGCTGCGGTTCCAGTGGATCCTTCTGGAGGAGACGGGATGGCAGCCCGACCTTCAGGATCCGGATCCTGGCGCAGGAACACTGGCATTCGATCCACAGGAGGGCCACTGGAGACCCGATGCGGGCGTGCCCGGAACCTGGCGCGTGCGCAGGGAAACGCTCCTGACCCTGCAGGCTGCGGCATTGGGGTTGCTGGAACAACAGGATGTCGTTTCGGTTCAGCGCGCGAACAAGCTGCTGGCGGCGCACATCCGGAACGTGCTTGGCGAGGAACCACCAAGCATGACATGGACGTTTGGGCGACTTCCGGTGGGCGGCGCCCCACGACGGGCAAGGAGTGGCGGCCGACACTGATGCCTCAGAAGAAGCGGATGCCAGCCTCGTAGTGACGCAGGATGCCGCGGTCATCACGAACGGCCCGGCACCAGACCACCATGGCTGGACGGTCGATCCGGATTCCCGAAGGTTCGTGACCGATGGCGCGCCCAGTGAGGCCTTCCGGCATGAGGCAACTCACCTCGATGCGAGCCCCGTTTTCGCTCACGTCGAGCGCCGGATATACCTGAGGACACTCATGATCGTGGTGCCAAGCGATGGCGACCGAACCGGCCGCCACCATGCGGGCGTTGTCACGGCGATCCAGGGTCGACCTGGAATCCATGGACCGAGTGGCAGCGGAACCGACGGAAGGATCGTTGCGGGTGATGAAATCCATGACACTCACACCCTTTGATATGGATCCCGGAATCGTTCTGTGAGGTCTGAAAGAGACGCAAATTCGACCCTCACCACCAGTTTTGGATGCTCCGATAAAGGACGGTTCGTAGACTCCAGCGTCCGATGGCCTTGCGATCCGCCACACTTTCCAACGGTCTCGTGATCCTCGGGGAGGTCGATTCCTCGGCCCATACCGCGGCAGCGGGTTTCTTTGTCCGCACCGGAGCCCGGGACGAGCCGACCCCGCTGATGGGCGTGAGCCATTTCCTGGAGCACATGATGTTCAAGGGCTCCGAACGACGCACGGCCTTCCAGGTGAACGAGGATTTCGACCGCATTGGCGCGAGTCACAACGCCTTCACCAGCGGGGAGATGACCTGTTTCCACGCGCACGTGCTTCCAGAGCACCTGCCTGCGGCCATCGACATGCTGGCCGACATCCTTCGTCCCGCTCTTCGACAGGCGGATTTTGACGAGGAGAAGGGGGTGATCCTCGAGGAGATCGCGATGTACGAGGACAATCCATTCATGGCCCTCTATGAGCGCATGATGGAGCGCTACTACGACGGCCATCCGATGGGCCATCGCGTGCTCGGCACCAAGGAGAGCATCTCGGCTTTGCAGCGAGACGCGTTGGCCGGCTACTTCAATGAGCGTTACGCGAGCGACACCACGGCACTCGCCGTGGCGGGCAGGGTGGACTTCGATGCGCTCGTCGAGCAGGCCGCGCGCGTCTGTGGAGCATGGCCACGCGGAACACCGGGCCGTACCCACACGAGGTTCCGACCGAACGAGGATCGGTTCGAGATGCGCCTTCCGAACCTGACCCGCGCCTACATGGGCATGATGATGCCCGCGCCCCCGTTGTCGGATCCAAGGCGCTACGCCAGCAGCCTGGTCGCGCAGATCGTCGGAGACTCGGAGGGAAGCCGCTTCTACTGGAGCCTGGTCGAGACGGGCCTTGCCGAGGAGGCGACATGCAACTACGAGGGTCGAGATGGTCTTGGCGAGTACCTGGTGCTTGCCGCGTGCACATCCGAAGCGGTGCCGGATGTGCGTGAAAGACTCCTTTCCGAGATGACGAAGCTGGTCGATTCGCTCGATCAGGCCGAGCTGGATCGCGCCAAGGCGAGGATCGCGACGGCGGTCGCGCTTGCGGGCGAGCGACCCGCAGGCCGAATGACACGACTCGGATCACTGTGGGCGTACGGCATTCCCTACGCGACACTGGCCGAGGAGATGCAGCGGATCGAGGCGGTCACGCTGGACGACCTGCGGCAGAACCTGCGCGAATTCCCGTTGCAGCCAGTGGTGACGGGCCTGCTGAAGGCCTGATCAGGCTTTCCGATCGACGCGCGCCAGCGTGTCCGCCTGCTCGTCCGCGTGATAGCTGCTTCGAACCAGCGGACCGCTTTCGCACACCCTGAAGCCTCGTGCAAGCGCCTCGCGCTTGTACATCGCGAACTGGTCCGGATGCACCCAACGATCGATTGGAAGGTGGTTGCGCGTCGGCTGCAGGTACTGCCCGACCGTCAGCACATCGGCGCGGCTGGCCGCCTGCACGTCATCCATCAGGCGAAGCACCTCGTCATCATGTTCACCGATGCCGACCATGATGCCGGTCTTGGTCACCAGGCCCGCCGCCTTGAACTGTCCAAGGACAGCGAGAGACCGGTCATAGCGGGCCTGTGGGCGCACAGCCGGATGCATGCGCTCGACCGTCTCCATGTTGTGGCTGATGATCTCGGGGCGCGAATCACATACGACCTGGATCGCCTTCTCGTCACCACAGAAGTCGCCAACCAGGATCTCCACGCTCATGCCAGGGCAGGCCTCATGGACGCGGCGCACGGTCTCGGCCCAGATCTCGGCACCACCATCCGGCAGTTCGTCCCGGTTCACGCTGGTGATCACGACATGCTTGAGCCCCATCAGCGCAAGGCTCGCGGCGACGCGGCGTGGTTCATCGACATCCAGCGTCGCCGGGCGGCCCGTCTTGACGTTGCAGAATCCGCAGCTGCGGGTGCAGGTGTCGCCAAGGATCATGATCGTCGCGCTTCCACGACTCCAGCACTCGCCCATGTTGGGGCAACTCGCCTCCTGGCAGACCGTGTGCAGCCGGTGCTCGTCGATGATTCCCCTCAGGCGCAGATAACCCTCACCACCCGGCACGCGAGCGCGCAGCCAGTCCGGCTTGCGACCGATTCGCATGGACTGTCTGGCCTCGTCGGCGTTGTTCAGCACCATGCCGGTCAGGCTCACGGCTGGAACGGGAAGGTTTCGAGCCGTGTCACCACCAAGCGGCCGGGGGTGGCGCGCGAGGGTTCGGGCAATGGCTGGGTCTGGCGTGGTCACGGAAACCCAAGGGTAGCCCTGTCAGAACCGCGGTCCAAGCCGCATACTGCGTGAATGTCGTCGACGCGACCCATCTGGCGGCCCACACTGCTGATCCTGGCGATCGCCCTGGGCTCTGGTTGGGCATGGCAGCGTCTTCGACGGCCATGGGTGATCGTGCCACCATTGCCCACGGCCGTCGCGATCGGGGAGTTGCCAAGAATCATGGTCTTCACCCGGACCATGAAGTACCGGCACAGGAGCATTCCGGCTGGTGTACAGGCTGTGCACGAGATGGGACAGGGTCGATGGATCACCGAGCACACCGAGGACCCGACATGGTTCACGCGTGAGCGGCTCGGCTCGTACAAGGCGGTCGTTTTCCTGAGCACCACGGGCAACGTGCTTGATCCGGCGCAGCAGGAGGCTTTCCAGGCATACATCGAGTCGGGCGGAGGCTTTGTCGGTGTGCATGCCGCTTCCGACACGGAGTACGAGTGGCCCTGGTACGGAACACTTGTCGGTGCGTGGTTCCGCGACCACACCCCCGTGATCGAGGCGGATGTTCATCCAGAGTCGATGGAGGACACGAGCACGCGAATGCTGCCCAGACCATGGCGTCGGATCGACGAGTGGTACGCGTTCCGGAGCAACCCACGGCCCGACGTGGAGGTGCTCGCGCACATGGATGACGCGCAGATGGGAACCAGCGGCATGGGGGGCGACCACCCGATCGCCTGGAAACGCGAGATCTCGAGGGGCCGGTCGTGGTACACCGGCATGGGTCACACGATCGAGAGTTTCAGCGAACCACTGCTGCTTGACCACCTTCGCGGCGGCATCGAATGGGCCGCGGGGATCGGATCCAGATGAATCGAAGCAAGCCCAAGCCGTCGACACTCGTCTACTCGAAGGGCATCTTCTGCCTCGAGAACGAGTGGTTCGGCCTTCGCTCATCCGTCAGCGTGCTGCCCGCGCTCAAGCTGCTGCATGACAGCGACTACCGAGTGTCTTTCATTCATCGCGACGTGGCTACGCGCGCCGAGCTGGAGCACTACCTTCGAAAGTGGCTGATGGAGAAGCACAGCGGCTTCGAGGTGCTGTGGCTCGCCATGCACACGCGCAAGGGTCTTCTGCTGCCAGGCGACGTGCGCCGGCATGACGAGAAGATGGACTTCGACCAGCTGGAGGAGGCGCTCGCGGGCAGGTGCTCGGGTCGGATCATCCACTTCGGCGGATGTCGGACGCTGCTGCTTCCCCAGGGTCGCATCGACAGGTTCCTGCGCGTCACGAAGGCCTTGAGCGTCTCCGGATTCCTGACCGAGGTGGACTGGACCGAGAGCACGCTGTTCGAGACCAGCCTGATGCTGGAGATGCAGAAGCACCCGGCGACACGGCGGGGCATGGTGGCTCTTCGCAACACCATGCGACGCATGCGGCCGCTGGAGTGCCGCCGGTCCGGATTCGTGATGCACATCCGGCCCTAGGCCGTCACTCGGCCAGGTCCCAGGTGGCGGCGTAGGTGCCGCGCTCGAGCTTGAGGATCTGCCGAAGCAGGTCGTTGGCGAGCGCGCTGGCTCCGAAACGGAACAGGTGCGGCGCAAGCCAGGCGTCGCCCAGCGTCTCCTTCACCATGATCAGGTAGTGCAGCGCGCTCTTGGCCGTCCGGATGCCGCCGGCCGGCTTCATGCCGATGCGGGGACCACCACGCATGTGCGTGTCCGCGATCGCCTGCAGCATGACCAGCGTGACCGGCATGGTCGCCGCGGGCTGCACCTTGCCGGTGCTGGTCTTGATGAAGACCTCGCCATCCTCGAGAGGCCTGGCACCAGGCACGCTCATCGCGGCCTCGATGGCGAGATCGCTCGCGCGGCGGGCGTTGTCGAGCGTCTCGAGTTCGCCCGTCTCCAGAATGATCTTCAGGTGGGCATGCCGGCAGGCGGCCTTGGTCTCGCGGATCTCGCGACGGATCTCGTCAAGTTGGCCCGCCAGGAAGAGGCCACGACTGATCACCATGTCGATCTCGTCGGCTCCGGCGTCGACGGCGTCGGCGACGTCGCGAAGACGCAGGTCAAGCGGATACTGGCCACTTGGAAATCCCGTCGCGACCGCTGCGACCTTCACGCCAGAGTCGCCAAGCGCCTCGCGCGCGGTCCGGACGAGCGTCGGATAGACGCACACCGCGGCAACAGCCGGCACCTCGCGCTTGAGATCACCGCTTCCACCTCCCGGATTCATGGCCTTGGCGCAAAGGGCGCGAACCTTCTCGGGGCTGTCCTTGCCCTCGAGCGTGGTCAGGTCGACCATCGACATCGCAAGACGGAGGCCATCGGCCTTCATCGATGACTTGATGCTGCGGCTGGTGAATTGCGCCACACGGCGCTTCACCATCACGGCGTCGACCGGTGGAGACGCCACACCCACCCCTTGAACGGTCGCGACCGACATGTTCAGCGGCCGCGGGCCTGCCGGAACAGCGTGGCGATGTTCTCGCGATACCGGATCTGCAGGCGCATGCTGCCGGCATCCTCGATGTTGTAGATGTAGAGCATCTCGGTGCGGTTATCGAGCACCCAGAGGCAGTCGGGCATGGCGGGCACCGCCGCGATGAGTCCGTTGCGGACGGTCGCGAACGAGAAGCCGTCGCGGCCCTGGATCGCCTCGTCGGCGAACGCGGATGGTCGCTTGGCGAACTGCAGGACGATCAGGCTCGCCAGCACGAAGGCGCTGGCCCAGAGTGGTGCGATGAGAAGTCGCTGGATGGCGTTGGTGCGCTTCATGGCTTGCTCCTCAACGATTCTGCTGGAAGGTTGCGGCGTCGCTCTTCAGGTCGCGGTAGCCCACGCCCGAGAACTGACGGATCGTCTCGTTCCACATGACGGCGACGACTTCCTGATTGGCCTCATCCACGATGTAGACCACACCCGGGTAGACGTTCTGCACCACGCCACTGACCATGCCGTAGCGGCCACCCGCGCGGCCCGCTGCCGCCGGTTGCTGCTGTTGCGCGTTGGCGCTGGGCGCCAGGCTGCCGTAGGCAAGGACGCCAAGCAGCACCAGATTGAGGGCGACAAGCGAGATGAACGACTTGTTCTTCATGGTTCAGGCTCCGGACTCTTCGACTTCGGATCGTGTGGTTGTCTTCAGGCTGAGGGTGATCGCCGCGGCGAACAGCACGGCCGCGATCAGGTAGCCGATCACCGGCCAGCCCGTGGGGGGCGTGATCTTGGGTGAGGGGGGATTGCCCTGCTGCAGCGCGAACGCTGATGCCGCTGGCAGAAGGCCCGCGATGATGGTGGCGAAACGAAGCCGCATGCAGGCAGTCTACAGCCCTGCAGACTTCCGAATCAGCCGAGGAGCCGCTCGGGTGACTCGAGCAGTTCCACGACCGTGTTCAGGAACCTGGCCCCCTCGGCTCCATCCACGACACGGTGGTCACAGCTGAGAGAGAGTGGAAGGACGAGCCCCGCGTAGAAGGCACCATTCCGTGTCAGGACCTGTTCCTTGGCCTTGCCTGCAGCCAGGATCGCGACTTCCGGATAGTTGATGATCGGCGTGGCGAACATGCCGCCATAGCTGCCGACATTGCTGATCGTGAAGGTTCCGCCGACCAGATCCTCGCGGGCGACGGTGCGCTCCTTGCAGGCCTTGGCAAGGTTTCGGATGGCCGCGGCGAGTTCGCCCACACTGGCGCGCTCGGCGTTCCGGATGACCGGGACCATGAGGCCATGATCGGTGTCGACCGCGCAACCGAGATGCACCGGTTCCTTGAGAAGGATCTCGTCCTTCGAGTCGTCGACATTGGCGTTGAGCGCCGGATGCTTCTTCAGCGCCTTGGTGACGGCCAGCATGATGAAGGGCAGCATGCTGAGCTTGGTGCCCAGGATGGCGGCGTACTCCTTGCGCTTGCGGTCGAGGGCAGTCACGTCGGCCTGATCGACCACCGTGAAGTGCACGGCGGTCTTCACGGACAGGTCGAGCGCCTGCGCGATCTTGCGACGCACACCACGGAAGGGGATGCGCTCCTTGATGCCTTCCTGCGAGACGTTCGGCATGGGCGCCAGCGGTGCGGTGACGGGAGCGGTGATGGTGGCAGGTGTCTCGACGACCGGCGCATGTGCGACCGGCTGCGCGAGCTGCACTCGGCTTGCGGCGGTCTCCGCGGCGACCTCGCGGCCACCGCGGCTTGCGCTCTCGACGTCACCAGCGGTCACGCGGCCTCCACGACCGGTGCCGTTCACGCGCTGGATGTCCACGCCAAGGTCGCGCGCGATGCGGCGAACGGCCGGCGTGGCAAGACTCTTGGACGATGACTGCGAGGCAGCCTCGTGCTCGGGCTTGCGGGCGAAGCGGCTCGGCACGCCGAGCGTTCCGCTCACGCTACCCACCACGGTGCCGGCATCCTCGTTCGACTCAGCCTTTGGCGTGGGTGCCTTGGCTGCAGGTGCGGGGGCGGCAGCCTTCGCGACAGGAGATGGCGCAGGCGCCGCACCACCCACCTTGTAGCGCACGAGCACGCTGCCGACATTGATGATGTCGCCGGCCTTGCCGCAGAGCTGGCTGATCACGCCGGTCCATGGACTCGGCACTTCCACGACAGCCTTGTCCGTCTCCATCTCGGCGATGGTCTGGTGCTCCTTGACGGCATCGCCCTCGTTGACGCGCCACTTGATGAGCTCGGCCTCGTGCACACCCTCGCCCAGGTCGGGAAGGATGAAGTGACTGCGGTCGTCGGGCTGCTTCACGCCTGCCATGGTTGCCTCCGTCGCCTCAATAGGCGGCGATTTCCTCGATGGCCCGCGCGATGCGATCGGCGTCGGGCATGTAGTCGAGCTCGAGCTTGTAGTACGGCATGATGGTGTCGAAACCCGCCACGCGCTGCACGGGAGCCTCGAGGTGCAGGAAGCACCGCTCCATGATGCGCGCGGCGATCTCGGCCCCGAAGCCGCAGGTCTTGGGTGCCTCGTGCACGATCACGCAGCGACCCGTCTTCTTCACGCTGGCCTCGACCGCGTCCATGTCGAACGGGTAGAGCGTGCGCAGGTCGATCAACTCGATGCTGCGACCACTGCGCTCGATGGCCTGCATGCACTGCACCACGCTGGCGCCCCAGCTGACCACGGTCATCTCCTCGCCCTCGCAGACGGTGCGGGCCTTGCCGAGCGGCAGGGTGTACTCATCCTCGGGCACCTCCTCGCGGAAGGCGCGGTAGATGCGCTTGGGCTCGAAGAAGATCACGGGATCCGGATCGCGGATCGCGCTGATGAGCAGACCCTTGGCGTCGTAGGGGCTGCTGGGCATGACGACCTTCAGGCCCGGCGTGTGGATGTAGATCGACTCGGGGCTGTCGCTGTGCAACTCGGGCGCGTGGATGCCACCACCCACCGGCACGCGGATGGTGAGGGGCACCGTGAAAGCGCCGCGGGTGCGGGTGCGCATGCGCGCCGCGTGGCTGCAGATCTGGTCGTAGGCGGGTCCGAGGAAGCCCTCGAACTGGATCTCCGGGATCGGTCGCAGGCCGGCCATGGCCAGGCCGATCGCGGTGCCGATGATGCCGCTTTCGGCCAGCGGCGTGTCGACCACGCGCTTGCCACCAAAGCGCTTGTGCAGCCCCTCGGTCACGCGGAAGACGCCGCCGTTGGCGCCGACGTCCTCGCCGAGCAGGAGCACGCGCTCATCGCGCTCCATCTCCTGGATAAGCGCAAGATTGATCGCCTGGACAAGTGTGAGGTTCGCCATGGCTCAGTGTCCTTCCTTCGCGGGCAGCTCGATGATGGCGCCCTCGATCTGGCTGGGGTCCTGTCCGATGCCGTGCGTCTGCATGGTGTCGCGCTGCAGGGCAAGATCGGCGGGAATCTCGGCGTACATGTGGTCGAAGAAGTCGGCGCGATTCGGCGGGGTGATGCCCTCGGCGCGCTCGACGGCGGCGGAGACATCGATCTCGACCCTCGCCTGCAGCTCCTTCTCCTTCGCGTCGTTCCACAGGCCCTTCTTGGCCATGTACTTGCGCAGGCGCAGGATCGGGTCACGCGCCTTCCACGCGTCGACCTCGCCCTGGTCGCGGTAGCGGCGGGCATCGTCGGCGGTGGTGTGATCGCCCAGGCGGTAGGTGACCGCCTCGATGAAGAACGGGCGGCCCGTGCTGCGCGCCTGCTTGATCGCCTTGCGGAAGCAGTGCACCACGGCGAACAGGTCGTTGCCGTCGCACTGGATGGTGTCCATGCCGTAGGCCAGCGCGCGCTGGGCCACGGTGGGGGCGCTGCACTGGATGCGGCCGGGCACGCTGATCGCCCAGCCGTTGTTCTGGCAGCAGAACACCACCGGGATGTCCAGGTTCGCCGCGAAGTTCATCGCCTCGTGGAAGTCACCCTCGCTGGTGGCACCGTCGCCGAAGAAGGTGCACGCGATGCGCTTCTCGCCACGGTACTTGGCCGCCCATGCCAGGCCGGTTGCGTGCAGCATCTGCGTGCCGATGGGAACGGCGATCGGCGTGGCGTGATGCGGGCGGGGCATCGCGTTGCCGCGCTCGTCGCCCATCCAGTGCAGCAGGATGCTCTCCATGGGAACGCCGCGCCAGAACAGGCCGCAGTTCTCGCGGTAGCAGGTCACGAGCCAGTCGTCGTTGTTCAGCGCGTAGGCCGCACCAAGGCTCGCCGCCTCCTGACCCATGTTCTGCGGGTAGGTGCCCATGCGGCCCGAGCGCTGCAGCTTGAACGCCACCTCGTCGAGGTGACGGCAGGTGCACATGTGGCCGTAGAGCTTCACGAGGTCGGCGTCGGGGATCAGGCCCTTGCCGAGCTTCTCGTCGAAGCGGCCTTCCGCGTCGAGGATCGACACGTTCTCGATTTCCGCCGTCAGCACCGTCTTGATGGGCATGCGTGGCTCCGTGGAAAGTCGGCCCCGTGGCCGGGTTCGCAGTCTACTTGCGGGCGTGATCGGCTCAGTGCGCGGCCGTCGCGGCCTTGCGGTTGGTTCGGCCGTGCTCGATGCGGCGCTTGGCGTAGCTCACCGCCGCCTCGTAGGCGCTGGGCAGGCCATTGGCCTCCTTCAGAACGGCGGTGGTGGTCTGCTCGATGTGCTCGATCTTCTGGTCGATCTGCTTCTCGGTGAGACCGATGTACAGGCCGGCCAGGCGGATCAGGCCGCCCGCGTTCACGATGAAGTCGGGGCCATACAGCACGCCCGCCTTCTTGATGCGCGCACCGTCATCGATCGGGTTCGCCAGCTGGTTGTTGGCGGTGCCGCAGACGATCGAGCACTTCAGGTTCGTGATGGTGCGCTCGTCCAGGATCGCGCCCAGCGCGCATGGCGCCAGGATGTCGCACTTGGTGGTGAGCAGGTTGCTGTCGGTGGCCTGCACGCCGAGTTCCTTCACGGCGCGCTGGAGGTTCGCGGCGTTCGTGTCGGTCGCGAGCACCGTGGCGCCCGCATCGCGGCAGAGCTTGGCCACGCGGTAGCCGGTGGCACCCACGCCCTGCACGGCCACGGTCAGGCCGGCGAAATCCACCTTCTTGCCCAGGTGCTTCAGGCACGCCTTCATGGCGTTGAAGCAGCCCTGCGCGGTGAACGGGCTCGGGTCGCCGCCATGGCTGACGGAGTCGCCACCCATCACATGCTGCGTCTCCGTGGCCATCCAGTCCACGAACTGCGGGGTCACGCCCACGTCCTCGGCGGCGATGTAGGTGCCGCCGAAGGTGTCGACGAAGCGACCCATGGCGCGCGCCTCGGCCTCGGTGGAAGCCTGGCCCGGCTTGGCAAGGATCACGCTCTTGGCTCCGCCCATGGGCAGGTCGGCGGCCGCAGCCTTGTAGGTCATGCCCTCGGAGAGGCGAAGCACGTCACGGATCGCCTCGGCCTCGTCGGTGTAGGCCCAGCGGCGCGTGCCGCCGAGGGCGTTGCCGAGCACCGTGTTGTGGATGGCGATGATCGCGCGCAGGCCGGTCGCCTCGTCGTGATGGAAGGCGAGGCGCTCGTGACCGTGGCCGGCGAGGAGTTCGAAGAGCTTCATGGGTTCGTGTCCTTTCTCGTTTTGATGCGCGTCTCGGTCAGCCCGAGACCTTCTCGCCGGCGAAGATGCTGCCCGTGCCGAACTGCGGGATGTGCGTCTGGTCCACGCGCAGGCCCGTGCCGCGCGCGGCGTCGGGCGTGCGCTCGGGAATCGCGTAGTGCGCGTTGGGCAGCGTGTCGATGCGCTTGAGCGCGGCGGCCGCGGCCCGCTTCATGGTGACGTCGGCGTTGTCGTGCAGCGCGCGGATCTCGGCGTCGATCTCGAGGCTCGCCATCGCGTGGAAGTGCTGCACGGTGGCCATCTCGTAATCGAGCTGGTCGCCCGCAAGGCCGTTGCGCAGGTTGCGGTCCAGCTTGGCCATCGAGCAGAGCATGGCGTGGATCCAGAGCGCGCAGAGCGAGAGTCGCGCCTGCACGGTCTGGTTGGTGACCAGGCTTTCCTCGTGCTCCTTGAAGGCCATCTTCACCTGATGGCTGTGCTCGCGGATGCGCATCATGCAGTTGGCGGCCATGGATTCCAGGCGCGGGTGCATCCTGCCGGCCACCGGCATCGCGCCACGCACGCCCAGGAAGAGCTGGCTGCCGATCTTCACCGCGCTGCCGATCGACTTGAACGGGTTCTTCTTGATGCCGAGCATCCACTCGCCGAGCTGCTTGCTGCCGTAGGCGAACACGAAGCTGTGCATGACCTCATTGGCACCCTCGACGATGATGTTGATGCGGCTGTCGCGCCAGATGCGCTCCACGTTGTTCTCGGTCATGTAGCTCTCGCCGCCCATGATCTGCACCGCGTCGTTCACCGTGCGGTAGCCCATCTCGCTGCAGAAGACCTTGCACAGCGCGGTCTCGAGCATGATGTCCTCGTCATGGCGGTCCAGGAAGCCGGTGGTCGCGTAGAGCATCGCGTCCATGGCGTAGACGTAGGCGCCCATGCGCGCGATCTTCTCCTGCATCTGGTCGAATTCGGCGATCGCGCGGTCGAACTGGTGGCGGTACTTCGCCCACTTGCAGGCCTGCTCGTAGGCGTAGGTCGCGCCGCCGAGCATGCCGGCGCTGAGCGTGCAGCGGCCGTAGTTCAGGCAGGTGAGCGCCACGTTCAGGCCACGGCCCTCCTTGTGCAGCAGGTTCGCCTTCGGAACCTTCACGTTGGTCAGTCGGATGCGCGCCTGCCAGGTGCCGCGGATGCCGCACTTCGAGCGGTTGCGGCTGAAGATCTCCACACCCTCCATGTCGGGTGTGCAGATGAGCGCGGTGACCACGTCCTTCTGCTTGCCGGTCTTCGGGTCGGTGATCTTCTGCTTGCACATCACCGTGAAGAGGCCGCTGAGCGCGCCGCTGGTGGCCCACTTCTTCTCGCCGTTGAGGATGTAGAAGTTGCCGCAGGGGCTCACCTCGCAGCGCGTCTCCTGGCCACCGGCATCGCAGCCGACGTTCGGCTCGCTCAGGCAGAACGCGCTCAGGGTGTCCTTGGCCATGCGGGGCAGGAAGCGCTTCTTCTGATCCTCGGTGCCGAAGAGCATGACGGCCTTGCAGCCGATCGACTGGTGCGCGCTCACGAGCACCGCGGTGCTGCCGCAGGCACGGCCGATGCGCTCGAGGGCGCGGTTGTAGCTGGTGATGCCGAAGCCGCCACCACCGAACTCCTGCGGGATGGTCATGCCGAGCACACCCATGTTGAACAGCTTCTGGATGACCCACTGCGGGATCTCCTGCTTCTGGTCGATCTCGAAGGTCGGGTGCTCGGTGCGCAGGTAGTGGTCGAGCGTCGCCAGCAGCTTGTCGCAGCGGGCGGTCTCGTCGGCACTGGCTCCGGTCGGGTAGGGGAAGAGCAGCTCCTCGCGGAAGTTGCCCCAGAAGTAGTTCTTCACCACACCCATGGTGCTTGGATCGGGGCCGAGCATTTCCTGCGCCTGCTCGATCTGCTTGCGGTCCTTCTCGGAGATGTTCTTGAGTTCGCTGGCGAGATTGGTGGTGCTCATGGGTGTGCTCCTGGTGCGGCGAAATGCCGTGCCGCATTCAAGACGAAGGGGCGGAGTCACACAACGATGCCCGCGAAAGAAGCGATGAATATGCATATTGCATATGCAACAACTCATCCAAGGGAGGCGCTAGACGATTGGATCTGGAGCCACTTTGGGGTGGATGCGCTGCATTCCCGATGCATGAAGCACCGGCATGCAGGGGCGCGTCAACGCTTCAGGAACGTGTCGAGCTTTCGGCGCGCTTCCGGGGTGTGCCGGAGGTCGACGAGATGGAGCTGCTCGCGCTCGACGGCCGCGTCGAATCCGCCCGCGCAGCCCGCCTGCACCGCATCGATGACCGCGATCGATGCCGCATTGGCGGCCTGTGGTCGCACGAATGGAATCGCCTGCCTGGTCGCCGCGATTCGCGAGGGTTCGCAGGCGTTGTGCGGTTCGCTCCGGCGCGACGTTCTGGGGTGCGAGAGAAGCCAGGCGATTGCCGCAGCCTGCGCCGAAGTCGCGTCAGGCGAGAGCGATTCCAGGAGGCCACGTGGTGGCTGCGCTGCGTCGAATGGTGCGCCGTGCATCGTGGCCCCGATCGCGGCGGCGGGTTCGATGCGCGCCGGAAGCAGGACGGTGCCCCCCCAACCCGGGCAGATGTTCAGGCCGCATTCGGGCAATCCGATCTTCCAACCCTTGTCGCCGGGCGGCGGCGTGACACCGAACAGCGCATCGCAGTGCATGGCGAGTTCGAGTCCGCCACCAAGCGCAGCCCTGTGGATCACGCATGCGCTTGGGCAGGGCAGCGAGCTGATCCGGCGGAAGGCCGTGGATCCGGCGCGCAGATAGGCATGCAGCGCGGAGTCGTCGAGTGCGTCGATCTCGGCAAGATCGGCACCGGCCACGAACACGCGTTCACTGTCGGAGACGAGCAGGAACCCCTTCGGCTGCATCGCGTCGATCGACTGCAGCGACGCGTCGATCGCGGCGATCAGCCATGCGTCGAGCACGACCACGCCACCACGCGGCTTGCCCGGATTCGGCGTGAGGTGCAGCACGACGATGCCGTCGTCGCGACGCTGGATGGGAAGTGTGCCACCCGTGCTCATGCGAACAGGGTACGCGCTGATCTCAGTTCGCGGGCCTGGCGGCCTCGAAACGGGCCTTCAGGCGCGACTGCGCCTCTTCGCCCTGGATGATTCGGGCCGAGAGATCCGCGGCCCGACGCATGATCTCCTCGTTGAGCTCCGGCTCGAGTTCACCGAGCCAGCGCTTGGTTGTCGCGAGGGCGCTCGCGCCGCCGCTCCGCAGCTTTCGGGCAAGTTCCATGGCCGTGGCCTCCAGATCGCTCTCGCTCGCCAGATGCGTGGCGAGTCCGAGCCGATGCGCCTCGGTGCCGCTCACCACGCCACCCGTCAGGAGCATGGCTCGGGCGTGTCCGGCGCCGATTCGGCGGATCAGCAGGGGGGCCACGACCGCCGGACAGATGCCAAGGTCGACTTCCGGATAGCCGCACTTGCTCTCGGGGTGCGTGATCGCCAGATCGCAGGTGACCATCAGCCCGCACCCGCCACCGATCGCGGCACCATGCACGCAGGCGATCGCGGGAATCGCGAGGCGGCGGATGGCCAGCGAGGTGCGCGCGAGCCCATGCAGCATCTGTCCCATGCGCGTGGCGTCGTGCAGGACGCCACGAAGATCCATGCCCGCGCAGAACGCCTTGCCCTCGCCGCGCAGGATCAGCACGCGAGCGGTCGTGTCCGAGGCGATGGTGGTGATGGAGCGCTCCAGCGCCTCGATGAGGTCGAGCGAGAGCGCGTTGCGCGCCTCGGGCCGCTGCAGCGAGAGCGTCAGGATGCCGTCATCGTTCCGGAGGGTGACCAGGTCGGACATGCGGGCAGCCTATCGGTGGGTCAGGACTTTCGGCGCGATTCCCAGGCCTGCCGCAGCATGGTGCGTGACTCCGGCGAGCCGACGCCGCCCAGGCTGGCGGCGAGCGCATCGGCGCCAGGCCCGGGGTCGATCGATTGATCCAGTTGCTGCAACCAGCGCTTGGTGGCGGCCAGCGCGCGCGGTCCCTTCGTCAGGAGCTCCCTGACGAGCGTTTCGGCATGCGTGTCCAGCGCGTCCATGGTCGGGGCGAAGCGCTGCAGCAGGCCGATCTGCCGCGCCGTCTCGCCATCCAGGATCTCGCCCGACTCGAACATGCGCCGCGCGGCACCAGCGCCAACGCGTGCGGCCAGCATCACGCCACTCACCGCGGGCGAGAGCCCGATCGCATGAACGGGGTAGCCGAGCCGCGACGCGGGACACCCGATCGCGACGTCGCAGGCCACGACAAGACCGCAGCCGCCGGCGAGCGCGGGTCCCTGCACGACCGCGACGCTCACCGCGGGAAGCGCGCGAAGCCGCCTCATGCATCCCGCGAGCCGCCTGAGGAAGGAGTTGAGCAGGGGCTGCGCGGGATCCGGATCATCGGCGAGAAGCCCAAGGTCGAAGCCCGCGCAGAACGCGGAGCCAAGGCCACGCAGTCGCACCACACGGACCACGTCGGATGGCGGCGCTTCCTGCAGCGGATTGAATCGTGACGCACCCGTGCGCGCCTCGAGATGCAGGATGGCCGCCTCGAGCCCGTCGAACATCGGCGGACCCATCGTGTTGCGGCGATCGGGATCCGCGAGAGTGATGGTGGCGAGGCCGGCAAGCGCACCGTCGTGCACCTCCAGCGTGACGGGCCCAAGGGCGTGGCGCTCGGCCTTCAACGACCGGCTCCCGGCGTGCCCGGCACGTCGCCGGCGGCCCAGATGACGGGTGTCCCGTGCTCGAAACCAAGCACCGTGACGCTTCCCGCGCGGATCGCGAAGCTGCGGCCACGCGAGTCCGGCAGTCCGAGCCACGACGCGATGAGCAGCCTCGAGAAGTGTCCGTGCGAGAACAGCGCGACGGAACCGGCCGTGTCGGCGGTGCGCGCCAGCACGCGACGCGCGCGGCGACCGACCTGCTCCAGCGTCTCGCCGCCCGGGCAGCCGTCGCGCCAGAGATCCCATCCCGGCACGCGCTCGCGGATCTGTGGCGTGGTCAGACCCTCCCACTGGCCGTAGTCCCACTCCACGAGCTCAGGATCGGGTTGCACCTGCGCCTCCAGTCCACACAGTCGCGCCGTGTCGATGGCGCGCGAGAGCGGACTGCTGAAGACGCGATCGAAGCGGACGGTGCGCATCCATGGGCGCAGCGCCTCGGCGGCGGAGATGCCCGTGGGCGTGAGCGGGATGTCGGTGCGACCGGTGTGCCGACCGTTCACGCTCCACTCGGTCTGCGCATGCCGGATGATCCAGACCTGTCGCGCATCACCACCGCGCGCGACCGCGAAGGCCGCATCGTTCGTCACGGTGCGGACCTCGGCGCGATGAAGTGATCACGGTGGTAGACGAGGACGAGGTCCTCGACACCGGTGAGCGTGAGGCGATCGCCCGCGAGTTCCGGGATCAGGCCCATCTCGATGCGGCGTGGAGGAGGTTCCACGATGATGCGCAACGACCGACCATCGAACTTCCAGATGCCGCGACGCACGAATTCACCCTCGCGTGCGAGCATCACGCCACCATCACCAAGCGTCAGCACCGCACCGGCCGGGCTCACCACGCCTGGCGGGAGCGCCTCCGTGGCTGGCGTCTCCGACTCGCCTTCCTTCTTCGGTTCCGGCTCCCGCGTTGGCTCGGGAACGGTGGAATCGCCGGGCGAGAAGACCCAACGGCCCACAAGATCGGATGAACGGAGCGCCTGCGCTTCGGAGGCGGCGCTTTCGGCAGGAACCTTCGGCACGGCCTGGGGCGCAGGCTTGCGCACGGTCGCGCACGCAGCCAGCGCGGCGACCATGGGCATCACCACGAGCGTTCGCATGGCGCGCATGCTAGGCATCGAGCGCGGCACCCGGGGCTTCGGATTCCAGCATGTCGATGGAGCTCGGGACGAACACGTCCAGCCGATCCGAGATGCCGCGCAGCAGCAGCAGTTCCCGCGGATGCAGCCTGCCATCCTCGGAGACCACCGAGGCGACGGCCTCCACGAGCTGGTGACGGCCCCGTTCATCGACATGCGCGAGACGCTCCAGCGCCGCGTCGAGCGCATCGAGCGAGCAGCGGGCAGCATCCATGGGCTCGTTCGGCAGCCAGCGGATCCACTCGTGCGCACGGCGGAAGGCCTGCGTGGCACGCGAGCGGTCCGAGGCCCACGCGAGCGTGGACAGGATCACGAAGGTCTCGTTGCGCCGCGAATCCAGCGCTGCGCGACCGTGCGGATCCTGAAGCGCGCCGAACCGAGCCTCCACGCGCCGGGCAAGCACCGACCGCATGGCCCACTCGTACAGCGACACGCGGCCATCGGCGCGCATGACTTCAGTCAGGGCGGTTCGGAACGACTGGTACTGCGGTTGCGAGAGCTGCTGCAGCGCGGGCATGCAGAGATCCAGCAGCATGAGGCGAAGGGCCTCGGGCACTCGCTCCATCGAGGGCTTCAGTCTTGAGACCGTCGAGGCGATCGCCGGACCGAGCATCGATCGGACCACATCCCGCTGGCGCTCGCGGATCTGGTCGTCGGTGGACCATGTCGAGAGCAGCAGGACCGCCTGCGCGTCGAAAGGCTCGCGACAGGCCTCGATGAGCTTGATCGGGATCCGCCGAGACAACAGGGGCACCACATTGCGCGTCGCCTTGGGATCGGGTCGTGCGCCGACAGCCGAGGCGGGTGCACCAGCGGGGGCGAAGCCTGACGCCGTCTCGACACGCGGACCCGTCGACTGCGGCATCGTGGCCTGCATGACGGCCTCGGAACCCTCGAGCCGGCGGATGCGCTCCTGGATGGGCGGATGCGAGGCGAGCCAGGCGTCCGCGGCGCTGGTGAAGAAGAAGTGGTTCAGGCCGCTCGCGGCCTCGGCGTCCAGCCGGTTGGTCCCGCTGTTCGCGATCGTGCGAAGGGCGTCGGCGAGCGCGCGAGGGTTGCGCGTGTACTGCGCGGCGCTCGCGTCGGCCAGGAACTCGCGTTGACGACTCACCGCGGCCTGCAGGATCCTGCCGAAGAACGCGCCCACCGCACCGGCGATCATGAGCACGAGCCCGAACAGCAGCAGGGCCACGGTCGCGTCACCCTTCTTCGAGCGGCTCCTGGGCGCGCGCGCGGCCACCTGCAGCAGCACGCGCCCGATGAGCGCGATCACCATCACGCCGGCGATCGCGCAGGCCAGCCGGATGTTCAGGCGCATGTCGCCATGCGCGACGTGGCTGAACTCGTGCGCGACAACACCCTGCAACTCGTCGCGCGAGAGCCGGTTGATCGCGCCACGCGTGAATCCAAGCACCGCGTTGGCGGGGCTGGTGCCCGCCGCGAACGCGTTGATCGAGCTGTCCTCGATCACCGCGACGGGTGGCACCGGCATGCCGCTCGCGATCGACATCTCCTCCACCACGTCGAGCAGGCGACGCTCGGATGGCGATGCGGACGCGGGATCGAGCCAGCGACCACCGAGCGATTCGGCGACGGACTTGCCGCCTCCCGAGAGCTGCACCCTGCGCACGAGCGCTCCCAGCAGGATCAGGCCGCTCGCGATCGCGGCCACGACGAGCAGCGCGGCGGGATCGAGCCACGCCGGGAGCCCCTCGACACTCGGCCTTGAGGGCTTGTTTGCCTGCTCCGACGCGAGCATGAATCCCACCGGCGCGTAGAGCAGCGCGATCGTTCCGGCGATCGACAGCAGGAACAGCACGACAAGCCGGCGCGTGGCGCGGCGTGCGGCGTCCTGATGGTCGAAGAAGTTCATCGCGCGCTTCCGGTCCGCACGTCGGGTACGGCGCGCGTGTCGGCCTCGGTCTGCCACGGCTCGGCGGCCACGAAGCCGAACAGCCGCGCGACCAGGTTGCCCGGGAAGGTCGCGATGCGCTCGTTCAGGCGCATGACCGCATCGTTGAACGCCTGGCGGGCGAACGCCACGCGGTTCTCGGTGCTCACCAGTTCCTCCTGCAGGTTCTGCATCACGGCGCTCGCCTTCAGTTCGGGATAGGCCTCGACGCGTGCCAGCAGCCCATGCAGCGCACCATCGAGCGAGGCACTCGCCACTGCGAGCGCGCGGATCGCCCCGCGATCGCTCGCGGCGACACCCTCCATGGCACGCATGGCGTCGGCACGCGCGCGCGTGATGGCCTGCAGCGTCTCCTGCTCGTGCCGCATGTAGCCGCGGACGGTCTCGACCAGCGATGGAACGAGGTCGTGGCGACGCCGCAGCTGCACGTCGATCTGCGACAGCGCGTTCCGCATCCGCACGCGTGCGACGGCCAATCCGTTGTAGAGCCCGGCGAGCGTGATCACGCCGACCAGCGCGATGGAGACCGGAATGGCGGCAAACCCGAGATCCGCGATCGAGACCGACAGCGTCATGCCGGGATTATGGCGCGGCCGCGCTCAGGGAGCGGCCTGAAGTCGGCCGAGGCGGGTACCGACCAGCTCTGCCACCTGCTCGATGGCACCCGGCAGGTCATCGTTCACCACGAAGGCGTCATAGACGCCGTTTGCGCGCGCGCGATCCATCTCCCGGACCGCCTCCGCGAAACGGCGCTGGATCGCTGACTCGTCCTCCCGCCCGCGGCGGCGGAGCCGCTCGAGCAGCACGGCCTCGCTCGGGGGCAGGATGAAGATGCCGAGCATGTCGGGCACCTTCGCATGCACCACCTCCGCCCCCTGCACGTCGATGTCGAGCACGACAAGTTCGCCACGGGCGAGCGCCTCGTCCACGGGCGCACGCGGCGTGCCGTAGGAGCTGCGGCCGAAGACCATCGCATGCTCGAGGAAGGCGTCCTCGCGCACCATGCGCTGGAACGTGTCCTCGCTCACGAAGCGATAGTCCACCCCCTCGCGTTCGCCCGAGGAGGGCTGACGCGTGGTGCAGCTCACGCTGAAGTGGCCACCGAAGCGACGCAGCAGTTCGTGCGCGATCGTCGTCTTGCCGACACCGGATGGACCGCTGAGCACAAGCAGGAGTCCGCGAGGCATGAGCCGATCGTACGGGGTGCGCGGGCGTGGGCAAGACCGCGGATTTCAGGCCTTGGCGCCGGAGATCCAGCCCTGCGAGCGATACCACGCCACCGCGTCGGCGGTGCTCGCCTCGACGGATCGCGGCTGCAGGCCCAGTTCGCGCACGCTGATGGATGCATCGAAGTGCATCGACCGACGCGTGAGGCGCACGCCCGTGACCGTCGCCATGGGCATGCGATGGGAAACGTGATCGGCCCAGCGCTCGCTGATCCACCCGGTCGCGAGCGCGATCGGATAGGGCACGTGCCAACGCGGCGCGGGACGACCGATCATGCGCGCCAGCAGCGAGAGCCAGTCCACCAGTCGCGTGTTGTGGGCACCCAGCAGGTAGCGAATGCCGGGGCGACCGCGCTCCATCGCGCGCACCAGTCCGTCGGCGGCATCGCGCACGTCGATCAGGTTGAGGCGGCAGTCCACGTACGCGGGAATGCGGCCCTGACAGAACGCCACCGCAAGCCGCGTGGGCGGAGTCTGGCCACGATCACCGGGACCGATAGGCAGCGTGGGACTGCAGACGATCACGGGCGCTCCCGCTTCGGCCAGCTCGAACGCCGCGCGCTCGCCACGGAACTTGCTCAGGCAGTAGGGCCCCAGCATGTCCTGTTCACGGAATCGGACGGTCTCCACCGCGCCACCGGCGAAGTGCCTGGAGGTCAGGATGCTCTCGGTGCTCACGAACAGGACGCGTGAGGCCCCCGCGTCGAGTGCGGCGCGCATCAGGTGAACGGCACCCACGTGATTGATGGCGTCGAAGCCGTCGCGGTCGCGTCGCCACAGGTTTGGATCGGCGGCGAGGTGGTAGACGCGCGCGCACCCACGCACGAGGGATCGGACCAGGGCGTGGTCACGGATGTCGGCGCGGACCACCTCGATCCGGTCGAGCGGCAGATGATCCACCGACGCGCCCGGTCGCTCCAGCACGCGGACAGTCTCGCCGCGTTCCACGAGCTGCCGCACCAGGTGCGAGCCGATGAAACCGGCACCTCCGGTGACGAGATTCACGCGAGTGTCCCGGGCGGCAGCGCGTCGGCGAGAACCTTCAGGTGACCATGCGCTGGCGCGAGTCGCTGGCTGCTGATGCGGTCCACCATGTCGATCACGGCGCGATTGATCGGGCAGGGCAGGTCGCCAGCGATGCGCACCAGGTGCCCGTTGTAGGCGTCCATCTCGGTGCGTCCGCTGCCCATGTCGGGGGCCATGCTGCAGTAGGTGCCGCGCAGCGAAGGACGGAAGAAATGACTCATGAGCCGCGGCAGCAGCGGCGTGCGCAGGATGCGGGCCACCACGTCCGGATGGAAGGGCCCGATGCGCGCAAGCGGCACGCGCGCATGGCGAAGGATGGCGTGGTTCTCGAGCAGCAGCGCGAAGAACAGCCGGTTGGCCAGTGGATCGGTGAGCAGCGCCGCGTTGTCCACGCCGGCACCGGCGGCCAGCGGCGAGATCGCCGCGTTGTACATGAGCTTGGCGGCCTTGAACGGGCGGACGTCATCCACATGATGCACCGGGAACAGCCCCGAGGCACCGATCGCCGCAGCCAACGCCGCCATGCGTTCCCGCTGCACGGCATTTGCCTCGCGGCGCGCGCCGATGTGCAGGGAGCCTGCGCGGGTGATGCGAGCCTCGGGTCGATCGGCCGGGCACGCCGACACGAACGACGCGATCGCCTCGCATGGATGATCCAGCGCGTCCAGTTGCGGGTCGTACCCGTTCTGGATCGGTACGAGCAGGGGCGTGGCGGGAAGGCGCGCCAGCACCGCCGCGTTGTCGAAGGTCTTGGTGCACAGCAGCACCACCGTGTTCGCCGCGGGTCGCCACGCATCGAATGCGACGAACGGCACGCGCATCGCGGGCCCCCCATTGATGCGCATGCCGTCGCGCTGGCCCGACGCCACCTTGGTGGCGTTCGCTTCCACCATGGTCACGTTCCAACCGGAGCGCGCAAGGCCCGCCGCGGCGGCGATGCCGATGCCACCGGCACCAAGGATGTCGACGGTGGGTGGCATGCGCGCTCGAGGCGGGCGAGTCTACGCAGCGTCGCGCTGCCCGAAGGTCACCTGGGTGGTGCGCCACCCTCCTGCAGCCACGCCGCGAACAGGTTGGCCACGACCTTGTCCGGCAGGGCGGTGCGCCATCGGGGCCCGTACTGCATGTCCATGTGCTGCGCGAACACCCATTCCTCCTGGACCGTGTGGGACAGCGATCGCTTCCACCACGGAAGCGAGGGGGGTGCCGCACCGTCGGTCGCGTTCGATGGCGAGGATGGTGATGCCGAGCGCGTGGCCGCGACCGCGGCGGCGCACGAGAGAACCATCATGGCGCCAAGCGCTGTCGTGCGCTTCAGAAGGCCTGCCATCGCGTGCCTCCTTCACCGAGCAGCAGACGCGCGTTCTGCAGGATGCGATACCCACGGTCGCGGAATGCGGGGAAGCGGCCCATGGTGCCGACGAGCTGGCGCACTTCCTCCTGGTCCAGCACCCACGGCGACTCGTCGAGGCCTTCGCGACGTCTCACCTCCATCGAGAAGGCGCGTTCACGAAGGCTCCAGTTGTCGAGGCGGTCCGCGATCTCCATGGCCTTGTTCGTGAAGATGGCCATGGCACGATCACGATGCATCCCATCCGCGTGACGCAGCGTGACATTGCATCCATGGATGCACCACCATCCCCAGCTCTCGAGCCAGTCGCCCGGCGGGTGCTGCGCCACGTCGATCACGCGATCGAGCGCGACCTGCAGGTGATCGATGGCGGTGTCGCCAGGCAGGTGCCCGAGCAGCGCGTCGATCTCGATCAGCGCGCCGCGGCAGGTGTTCGCGAGCGCCGCGTAGCGGTCGTCCCCGAATGTGTCCGCAAGATCCTCGTACTCGGCCATCGACTCGTGCAGGTCCGGGCGGGCCGACGCGGCATGGATCGCCGCGCGCTCGGGATCGAGCTGCGCAAGCCTGCGTGCGCTCGAGCCACGCACGTATCGCGCGAACGCGCGACAGACGCGATCGCGTCGCTCGGTCACGTCGCGGTCGGCGAGAAAGTCCAGCACGTCGCGGCTTGCCGCGCGGCTTTCCACCAGATGCCACAGCGCGTAGTGCGCGTTGGCCAGGTTCACCGAGAGCATGAGACGCAGGCCATCCGGAAGACCCGGCTCCGCCAGTCCGTTCTGCAGGAAGGGAAGCGAGCGCGTGTACAGGCCGAGACCATCATGCGCGCCAGCCATGCGGTTGCAGGCCAGCGCGCGCTCGATGGGCGTGCCGGCGATCACCAGCATCTGCCGCGCGACGGCGGCCATGCCGCGCCAGTCCCCGGCACGATGCCGCTCGAGCGCGAGGCGGTCCAGCGCCGGAAAGTCGATGTCGGGTGGCGCGTCGACGGGATCGACGCCGAGGTCCTCGGCGACATCACCAATGCTCCAGTCCAGCGCGTCGGCCAGGCCGACCACGAGATCCAGCTTGGGATTGCCACTGTCCGGAAGAAGCTTGCCAGGATCACGATCGAGCTTGCGGGCGATCTCCAGACGAGACCATCCGCGATAGGCCCGAGCGAGATCGATGAGGCGCGCAAGCCTGCCGCGCCGGTCGTCTGCCGTCCGCATCGAAGCACCAAACCTTCCGCTGCCAAAGCGGCTGGCAGCGAAACCGCGCCCACACGCGTGACACTGTGGCGCGGCGCACGTGCGAGTCATGCAGATGAGGCTGAAAATCCGGGTGATTGATCAGAAAGCGGCGCGCGTTGCGTGTTGTCCACCGGGCGTCCACCGGAACGCGCGCATGCAACCCGCATCGCACGGTGGAGTCGCGGTGGATGATCCGTGTGTGATGAGGGTCGGAGGTCGTTATCCGCACCTTGCTGCTCGGGCCGGCTGCCGAGGTGCGTTGCCTCGATGACGCGTGACACCGGGGCCTGCAAGGGCACGCGGCCCGCCGCTGCTCCGCTTCGCATCCGCAGCGGCTATGCAGCGACGCTTCGGCTCGATGGGGCAATCTTGCGAAACGTGTTTGGCGGCTCGCCTGCGCGTCGCTGGATGCCGCTTTGCCCTTGCAGGCCCCGGCGTCACGCTTCCATGATCCTGCAGCGAAACAAGTGAGGGAGAGGGTGGGTTGTGGCGAGGGATGTCAGTTGCGCTCCTGATTCACTCTCGCAAGACGGACACGCGTGCAGGTGCAGTGGCAGCTGGCTCAGTGATTTCAGCCTCTGCCGCGTGTCCTATCGTGCCAGCTGCACGCCCGTCAACCGCGTCGGCTTCAGGTTTCGAGTCGCGAGGACTCCGTGACTTTGTCTACGCACCCTCGTCTAATTCGTCACTCACTGACCGCACCCGCCCCCAGAACGCCTGCAGCACATCAAACGCCGCCGCAAGTTCACCGGCCCTGAGTCCGGCCTGCTGCGCCATCGCTGGGTACTCGGCCTGCCACGATGGTGGCGGCGCATGAAGTTCCGCGGGAAGGCCGCGTCTGCCGCGCTGACCAAAGGTCTCGCGCACGGCGTGCCGAACCTCATCCGCAAGCAGGTCGCCCCGCTCGATCAGCAGCACCATGTCAACCAGATCGCGCGAACGCGTGTTCACGCGATCGGTCCACGGATGGGTGTACGCATGCAGCTTCTCGGCGAACTGCTGGGCGCGCGGTATGGCCAGCGCGCGTGCCGGGGCAACTTCGGCGAACGAGAGAAGATCATCGCCCGCAAGCTGTTCGGGAGTGCCCCACTCCACATCGCCGAAGCCGACATCCACATGGAACTGCGCGAACACGCGCCCGGCCACGCTTGTCGTGACGCCGAACACGCCACCGCCCGCCGGGGCACCGGCCAGCTGCTTTCGAGCTGGCGCGATCGTGAGCACAAAGTGATCGCCAAGGTCGCGTCGGGCGGCCATGATCAGTGCCTCGGAAGCGGCCGAGAGACGATCAGGGCGACCATCGGGCCACATGGCTTCACGCAGGGTCAGATCAAGATCGCGCGTGAACCGCGCCTGCGGGCGGAATCGCAGTTCCATGGAGTAACCACCCTTCAGCAGCCACGGTGGCGAGGCCTCATGGAACAGTCGGGCGAGCAGGCGCTCGATGGCCACCTTCAGGCGAAGACCCTGGATCTGCGTGCCACGCTGCGCGGCGACCGTGCGGAGTCGGGCTTCAAGCGCCTGCCGAAACGCCTCGGCGGTGGCGTAGATGGGCGTCATGCGCTGCGCCGACGCCGGGTTCGCGCGGCTCGCACGGCACGGCGCTGCGCAAGCAGGGCGTGAAGTTCCCGCCTGATGATCATGCCTCGGCGGCTTGCAGCATGTGCCGCGCGCACGAACTGCTCTGCGGGCAGCGTTGGGTCGGTGGCAAGATCCTGCAGCGTGCGAAGCGGCGTGGTGACGGGCACGGCGTCGAAGGCCTGCGTGTGCTGGCGAGCCACGGGCGCCTGGTGCAGCCGGCAACCCCTTGGTGTGCGCTTGCGGAATCCCAGTGGCACCGTCAGGTGAATGATGTCGGGCACCGCCTCGGCCAGCTCATGCAGCGCCAGCGCTGTCTGGTGTGACACCACCGCCTGTGGGCGGTCATTGCGCGCGCGGCTCCACAGCCACAGGCGCGTCAGGTCGTCATGCGCGCTTGTGGGCAGCGTGGGCATGCGGTACAGGCCATGCCCGGCGCGCTCGATGTTGCCGTGAGCGGCGTGATAGCTGAGGTGTGGGGGGCGGTATCCGAATCGCCCCGCCTGTTTCGCGGTGAAGTAGCCACCCTGCGTGGCGGCCAGGGCGGTGAGGGCGCGGAGCGAGTTCCGGGGGCTTCGGCGGGGCATCAAGAACCTTCAATAAAGTTGAATGTTTATGTATGGCCCGTCCTGTGTCAAGGTGGGTGGGGTGAGGCTGGCGGTTTTGCGGTCCACCAGCCCATCATCCATGGAATTCTCGCCCAATCCGCCTGCAAGGCCGAATTTCGCCAATCAATTCACGCTTCGCGCTTGGTGCTGCCCGGGATCCGCGTCAGAATGACGGGCAACCCTTTCCGGAGATCCGGGCCATGCTGAAGCAACCGAACCTGTCGCACCTGTACAACCGCGTCCGCACCCTGTCCGCCAGCCTTGCTGCGCGCCTGCGTGGCCTGGCCATCACCGCCGCCGCGGGCCTTCTGTGCACGCTGGCGGTGGCGAATCCGCCGTGCCCGAGTGATTTGGATGGAGACGGCATGGTGACCGGTGCCGACATCAGTCTGGTGTTGCTCGACTTCGGTGCCTGCTCCGTCGACCCACCCAGCATCTCGGCCGTCAGCCCCGCCTTCGGCCCCACCGCTGGCGGCACCACGATCACCATCACGGGCACCGCGCTCACGGACACCAGCAGCGTGACCGTGCGCGGCAACACCGCCACCAGCGTGGTGGTGGTGAACGACACCACAGTGACCGCCGTCACGCCACCCGGCTCGGTGGGCGCGGCCAATGTGCAGGTGACCACGCCGGGCGGCACCGCCACGCTGAACGGTGGGTTTACATATGGCA
>JBIIOC010000138.1:0-4724 GCA_044337135.1 Phycisphaerales bacterium
CGAGGTTGATCGGCCGCACGTGTAAGCGGAGAAATCCGTTCAGCGAAGCGGTACGAACGGTCGATCGCTTGGCCATGTCGACCGGATTCCGTCACCCGACCAGGGTTCCTGGCCGGTGACCGGATCCTCGAACATGACCCCCAAAAAACGGGTGGTGCCGGTTGTCGCAAGACTCCGGCGCCGCCCACACGCATCACAAGCATCTCGACGCGCGCAAGCGCGGCGGTGCTTGCCCCCGGATTCGTCCGGCAACCATCCAGTCTCAGCAAATCCCGCCCGTGCGTGAAAGCGCCCGGGCGGATTTGTCGGTGAATTTACGCAGGGGGAAATACCTGATCCCATCCCGAACTCAGAAGTCAAGACCCTGCGGCCGATGATACTGCTCTGCGGGAAAGTAGGTGATCGCCGACTTTGACGGGCCCCGAAGGCCAAAACCTTCGGGGCCCGGCTCTTTTTTGGGTTCTGTTGCCGGGCTGGTCGCGACGGGCGAGGGGCGCGCGACTCATGCAACCTGGCTTGCATCACTCGTTATCATGCATCGTGAGTTCGTAGTGCTTGCGACCTTTCCGGGTCCATTGTGCGGGTGCGCGTGCATCCGCATGTGGCGTAGCCGCGTGAAGGAGCCTGTCCGATGCCGATGTTCAAGATCTTCGTGGGAAACCTCGACGCCAAGGTCACGGTCGAGATGCTCAAGCCGATGTTCGAGGCTTTCGGCGAGCTTGACGAGGTCATCCTGGCCAAGGACGAGGATGGCAAGAGCCGCGGCTTCGCGATCGTCCTCTACAAGGACGCAATGAAGGGGCAACTCGCGATCGAGACGCTGACCGGACGCAAGATCCTGGGTCGCGAGATCGTGATCAACGAGGCGCTGAAGAAGGGCAAGAAGAAGCCTGTCGGTGAGGACGCGAGCAAGCCGCGTGGCCCATTCGGTCCGAAGTTCCGCGCCGGTCCGGGTGGGGCGGGTCCGCGAGTCGGTTTTGGCGGTCGCGCTGGAGGCTCTGGCTTGTCTCGTGGCGGTCGCGCGGGTGCTCCCGGCGAGCGCCGAGGCGCTGCAGGAGCCGGAGGCAGCGGCGGTGGCTTCAGCCGCAATCCGCGTCGAGGTCTGGGTGGACCGCGACCAGGTGGTTCCGGTGGGGCGCCCGGTTCGGGTGGACGGCCGCCGGCAGGTCCTGGAGGCTCCGGCGCGCCCGGGCGTCCTCCCATGGGTGGTCCGCCGCAACCTCCAAGGCCGCGTCCCGACGAGGATTGAGGCATTTTGCGCCCTTTGGAAGGGTCTCGGACCGGGGGCCGGGTTTCTGCTATCATCCGGGTCGGCTCAGGTTCGGGACTGGCGTTCAGATCCGTTCTTGCGTCACGTACGCGGCCACGATGGCCTGCACTGTTACTGAAGGACGGATCGGCACATGTCATTTCGGATCTACGTCGGCAACTTGAACTTCCGCACCACGGACGACGGCCTGCGCGCCGCGTTCGAGGCGTTCGGCCCTGTCACCGAGGTCTACATCGGTACGGACCGTGAAACCGGCCGCTCGCGCGGCTTCGGCTTCGTCACCATGGGCGAGAAGCCCCACGGCGAAGCGGCAATCGCTGCCCTCAACGGCAGCCAGCTCGATGGTCGCGCCATCGTGGTGAACGAGGCGCAGCCCCGTCCGCCCAAGACCGGTGGTTTCGGTGGCGGCGGCGGCGGTGGCGGTGGATTCCGCGGCGGTCGTGGCGGTGGCGGCGGTGGATTCCGCGGCGGCCGTGGCGGCGGTGGCGGCTACGGCGACTGAGCCACGCGCTATCACGCAGGACTTTCCATGAACCCCTCCGCATCACGCGGGGGGGTTCATGCGTTTTCCCGCGTGGACGCGACCTTGCCCGATAGGATCTGAAGCATGCCTTTCCTCGAGGCCAGAGGCGGCGCCAAGGAGCAGCGAATCGAACTGGCCGGTCGGCCGGTCGACATCGGACGGCTGCCCGAGAGCGCCCTGTTCATCGACGAAGATGGCGTCTCCAGACGCCATTGCGTGGTGGAGCCATCGGCCGACGGGGGCTGGAAGGTGCGGGACCTCGGCAGCCGCAACGGCACCCGGGTGAACGGAAGCAAGATCACCGAGCACGCGCTGCAGAACGGCGACAGTGTCCGGGTGGGCAGGGTGGAGATCCGGTTCATCGATCCCCAGCAGGCGGTGGCCCAACCGGGCCCCCGAACGACGGAGTCGCCCGGAACGGTGCCGCTTTCGGATGACATCCTGGACCCCATTCCGGTGGGACGGGATCCCGTGAAGCCGCAGGCCGCCAAGGCTCCGCGCGTTGCGCTGCCCGGACAGGATCGCAAGGAGCGAGGCAATTTCCGATCGGGCATGAACACCGTCGACGTGGACCTGAACGCGGTGGTCGCTGGCGGCAGTGCCGAGGACGCCGAAGACCGGCTCCAGCGCATCTGCGACGACTCGCCCGTGCGTGCGTTCGAGGCCAAGGACATCTCGCTTGTCGACATGCGCGGGCAGGTCCTGCACCAGGCCGCGTCGATGGGTGGCGAGCGGACGGATGACGCGCGCGAAAGCGTGCGCATCTTCAGGCTGCTGCTGCTGACCGCGCTGCGCACGCGCGCGAGCGACGTGCACGTGGAGCCCCGCGTCGATGGTGGCGCGATCCGGCTGCGCGTGGATGGCCTCATGGTGCTGGCGGCCGAGATCCCGGCGGACCTGCTGCGTCGTCTGCTGGGCATGATCAAGGTGCTGTGCCAGATCGACACCAGCCTGAAGGCGCAGGTGCAGGATGGCCACTTCAGCGCCACGATGAAGGGGCGCCGCGTGGACTTCCGCGTGAGCCTGACCCCGGTCATGCACGGCCAGAAGCTGGTGCTCCGCGTGCTGGACACGGCGAACGCTCCCACGCGACTCCATGAACTCGGGGTGCTGCCGTGGATGTACGAGAAGCTGCGCGTGATGGCGGGCCGCGACAGCGGGATGGTGCTCGCCTGCGGCCCGACGGGAAGCGGCAAGACCACCACGCTCTACGCATGTCTGCGCGAGATCGACGTGAACACGCGCAACGCGATCACGATCGAGGATCCGGTCGAGTACTACCTCGAGGGCTGCACGCAGATCCCGATCGACCACAAGCAGGGCAACACCTTCGCCACGATCCTGCGCAGCGTGCTGCGGCAGGATCCTGACGTGATCTTCGTGGGCGAGATCCGCGACATCGAGACCGCGCAGGTCGCCATGCAGGCCGCGATGACCGGCCACCTGGTCTACAGCACGGTGCACTCCAAGGACACGATCGGCGCGATCTTCCGGCTGCTCGACCTTGGCGTGGAGCCCTATCTGGTGGCGAACGCGCTGAACCTGATCATTGCGCAGCGGCTCTGCCGATCGCTGTGCGAGCGCTGCCGGCGCGTGGCGCGACCCACGTCGGCGCAGATCATGCGCATGGGCAAGATCGGCGAGGGCCTTGGCGCCGTGCATGTGCCGGCGGGCTGCCCGGCGTGCCTGCAGACCGGCTACTTCGGTCGCCGGGCGCTGCTGGAGCTGCTGGAATGCACCGAGCCGCTGCGCGACGTGATCCTGAAGCGCCCGACCATCGGTGACATCCGAACGGTGCTCAATCAGGGCCACTTCGTCACCCTGCAGCAGTTCGGCTTCCAACTGGTCGCGCAGGGCGCCACCAGCCTGGAGGAAGTCGACCGCGTGGCTGCGGGAGACTGATCCATGGACCCCTTCGAGGCGCTTGGGCTGCCACGCTCCTGGCGGCTGCCGGCGGAGCAGATCCGCGCGTCGCAGCGGCGCGTGTGCGCGATGTCGCATCCCGACCGTTTCCAGGATCCGGCACAGCGCGACGAGGCCCAGGCGCGCGTGTCACGCGCCAACCAGGCCGCCGCGGCGTTGCTGGAACCGCTGGGTTGCGCCGAGGCGCTGCTTTCGGTTCTTTCGCCGCAGCCCAGGCCAGCGGATCCGCGTCCGGACCCGACGTTTCTTGCGGCGATGATCGAGCTTCGCGAACGCCTGGATGCGGGCGAGGCGACCGCGGTCGCTTCGGATCTGGCAGCGCTGGAGCAAGCCGCGCAGGCGGATGCGGAATCGGGATTCGCCCGACTCGTCGCGGGAGAAGCGGGTGCCTGGAGCGCTGCCGCCGAGGCCACCGGAAGGCTTCGTGCGGTGCTGCGAGCCCGCGGAGAGGGCCGCGCATGAGCGAGGTCGTCGGCTGGTCGCTGCTGCCGTTGGTGCCGCCACTGCTGGTGGCCAGCGCGTTCTGCAGTTGCGCCGAGACCACGGTGTTCGGGCTCACGGGGGCGGATCGCGACTGGCTGCGCAAGCACCGCCCGGCCACCGCCGACCGCGTCGATGAGCTGCTGCGCGAGCCTCGCGCGCTGCTCGTCAGTGTGCTGCTTGGCAACAACATCGTGAACACCATCTACTTCGCGGTCTCGACGGCCATCGCGATGTCGCTGGAGGAGGGGATCCTGACGGAGCTGCTGGTGGGCGCGGGCACGCTGGTCACGCTGGTGCTGCTCGGCGAGACGCTGCCGAAGCTCGCCGGCAACGCCGCTCGGCGGGCGATCGTGCCGTGGGTCGCGGGTCCGCTGCTCATGCTGCATCGCGCGCTCGGACCCGTGCGCGACGCGCTGGATCGCTTCATTCTCGTGCCGCTGGCACGGCTTGGTGGAAGGCCCTCGAGTCGGACCGTGCAGGACCGCGAATTGGCTGAACTGCTCGCGCTGAGCCAGCGACGCGGCG
>JBIIOC010000185.1:0-4713 GCA_044337135.1 Phycisphaerales bacterium
CCGCGTTCGCCAGACCGCCGTCGAGCGTTCGCACCACGGGATTGGGCGATCCGGCCTGCGGCACTGGAATGCCGGCGTCTCCGGAGTCCGCGCTGAAGAGCGAGATCGGACCGATCATCGCGAACTGCCCGGTGAGCACCGTGCCCAGCATGTCGACCGCGGTGCCGGCGAAACGATGCCCACCGACCACGTCGGCCAGGCGCTGCAGGGTCAGGTCCACGAAGCCCGTCTGCGTCGCGAAGCGCTCGGTCGGCGCCAGCGTCTTGTTCTCCAGCGCGCTCTTGGTCGCCTCGATCGGCTGGGCAAAGAGCTGCACCTCACCGACGTTGATCTTCGTCTCGAAGGTCCGCGCGTACTCGTCGAGCAGACTTCCGATGTAAGACAGCTCGTCCTGACGCGACTTCATCTCGGCCTGCAGCGTGCCGATCTCGAGCGCGCCGGCGTCGACCAGGCGCTGGACGCGGTCGGACTCGCGCCGCAGGGCGATGACCTTCTCCTCCAGACCGGTGAGTTCCTGCGCCATCGGGAGCTTCTCGGTGGCGATGCGCTCGCGCATCGCGTTCAGGTCGGCAATGCTGCGGGACAACTCCGCCTCGGCGGACGAGCCGGCCTTGGAGAGCGCCTGACCTGCCTCGGCGCCGGGCGCGGGCGCCTGCGCTCCCGCCAACGATGCGGAACCCACGACTGCCAGCAGGAGGATGGATCGAATCTTGTTCATTGGATGGACACCGGAAGGGCCACGAAGGCGGGCGGATGCTTGCCCTGGATGATCTCGAGCGCCGTGAAGATCTCGTCGGCCTGATCGCCCGCGGGGGCCCAGGTCCAGCCTTCGTCGGTGGGCCGACCGATGCCGGCCTCGCCGCGGGGGCTCAGGTAATAGGCCTGTGCAAGCCCAACATAGATCACCTGCACCTCGCTCGAGGTGCCATCGGCGAGCTGCCGGATCTCGTACGCGATGGTGATCTCGCTGTTGGCCTTGTTGAGCTCGTTCAGGATGCCCAGCACGTTCTGGAAGCGCTCCGCCACCGACACCCGGGTCGAGGCCGGATCGGCGGGGATGCGCTGCAGCAGCGGCTCGAGTCGCTTCGCGACGCCCTCGGGGGCCATCCTGGAGAGCTTGCGAACGCGCGCCTCCATCTGGGTGACCGCGGCGGCGAGTTGCGCGCTGGTTTCCTTCAGCTGCGCGTTCTGCTTCGTCAGCTCGTCACGCTTGCGGTTCGACTCCTGCACAGCCACCTCGGACTGCGCGATTCGATCCTTCAGCTGGGTCACTTCCTTGCCGACGAGCTCAACACGGCCCTGCAGGATCTCCTTGCCCTGCTGCCAGTCGTTGCGCTCCTTCGAGATGATCTGCTGGGTCTCGATCCACTTGGAGAGCGTCAGGCGAGTCTCCTCAAGCGTCGGCGTCTTGGGAGCACTCGCGGCCTCCGGCTTCTCCGCAGGCGCAACAGCTTTCGAGGACTCCACGACGGCAGGCGCTGGACTCGGCGGGGTCGGGGCCGCGGACTTCGCGGCCTCAGGTTGCGACACCGGCGCCGGTGCTGGAGAGGGACGCGGCTGCGGCGCCGGCCTTGCTCCAGGCGTGGCCTGTGCGAATGCGCCGAGCGTCCCGAGCCAGCCAAGGCAGACGACGATCGTGGCTCGCGCGAGCAGTCGAGCGCAGGCGCGGGTCTGGATGCGCGGAAGGATTCGTGTGGGGTTCAAGTGTGGAGCCGTTGCAGGAGGTCTGGAAGAGGGCGCGCACACTAGATCGCACGAGCAAGGGCAGCATGAAGGGACCGTTCAGATTGCGTTCACACAGGGCCGGAACAGCGCGTCTGCACCTGAACCGGATCCAAACATTTTCTGAACGCCGCCCTGACCTCCGCATTGGAGGACCTGAAAGATCTGCGAGCAGACTGCGCCACCGCTCGACGGCGGCTTGCGCATGCATCCAGCCCTCCCCTCGATCTCATCCAGCGGCCTCCGCACGTTGCTGGCCCTCGTGGCGCTGCAAGCCTGCGCGCGCACCCAGGAACCAGTGCCGCCCCCCACCGCTGCGCCCCTCGCGGCCGCAGAGCCCGCTCCGGAAATGGATTGGCGCGGTCCGTTGCTCGACCAGGCCATGCTTGTCGCGTCGAGTCCGGAGGGCAAGTCGCACGCGAAGATCAAGTCCAGGCTTCAGCGCGACGTCGCAGAGTGCGCGCTCGATCTCGGCATGACGGAACGGGCACTCGCCATTGCCGCCGCCATTCCGGACTGGCGAGAGGGCGAGGTTCTTGCCTTGGCCGCGCAGCGGATGGCACGGTCGGGAGATCGTGAGCGGGCGAAGCTGTGCATCGCTCGAGCGGCGGACATCGCAAGCCGAAGTGACGGATGGCGAAAGGAGCGCACACAGGCGGAGATCGGACTTGCGCTGGCTTTGCTTGGCGATGTCGACGCGGCGCGCCGATTCGGCGGGCAGTTGCCTCAGGAGTTGACCGGCCGCGTCGAGGCCGGGCTTTCCAGCCAGGTTTCGCTCGAGGAACTCGACCGACAGTGCGACGCCTATGACCGGGCGATCGCGACCGGCAGTTTCGACGTCGTGCGCTCGGGCATCGAGGGCTATTTCGCCGTGTGGGAGCGCGTGCGCGCCGATCCCGAGCGACGCGGCCGCGCCGAGCGAGCGATCCGCGCCGCGCTGGCCGGGCTTCCGCTCGACCTGCAGATCCAGACGCGCATTCACCTCGCCGACTCGCTGGCGGCGACGGGCGACCGCACCGCGGCGCTGGCGGAACTCGAGGCCGCGGAGAAGCTGCTCAGCCAGTTCCAGTTCACCAATGACGTCCGTGGAGCGATCGTGCGCAACCTCGCGTCCGCGTGGCTGCGCCAGCGCGAGCCGTCACGCGCCCGCCCCCTCATCGTGACGGCGGTCAAGGCGTACAAGGACGCACCCACCCAGATGGTCGACATCGATCGCGCCGACTACCTGCGTCCGCTGGCGGAGGCTCTGGCCAACCTTGGAGACCCGGACGAGGCCCGCGCCGTCTGGACGCTTGCGCTGGAAGCTGGCGCCGTGAATCCGAACGCCCGACCCAGAGCCGAGGATCTCTGCCTGACCTGCCTCTCGATGGCTCGCGCCGGCGTGCGCCCATCGGATGAGATGAACCGGACCATGCAGTCGATCCGGTCGGGACTGAAGGCCCCATGGTGAGCAGGCGCTTCAGGACAGGTTCCGCCATCACGCTCATGCTGCTGGCGAGCGTTCCGGCGTTCGGCCAGGCGAGCGACGGCGGCACGATTCGCGGCTCCGTCACCGACAAGGAGTTCGGCGTGCCGGTCTCCGGGGCGACGGTCAGCATCCTGGGCACGCGCGCGCGGGTGCAGACCAGCGAGTCGGGCGCCTTCACCATTCCGAACGTCGCGCCGGGCACCTACACGGTCGTGGTCACCAAGGATGGCTACACGCGCGAAGTGCGCGCCAACATCGTGGTGACCGGGGGACAACTCACCGACGTCGAAGCTGCGCTCGCGGGCGAGTTCGAGGAGATGGACGAGGTTGTCGCGACGGACGTGAACCTGGAGCAGCAGGACTCGGAGCCGATCCAGGTGCTGACGCCACCCGAGATCGCCCCGCCGGTCATCCTGCAGCCGGGGGACTTCACGCTGCGGCTCGAGAGCCCGCAACTGCTCGACATCCTTGGCGTGGAGACGATCTCCCGCTCCGGCGCCGGCGACGCGGCGGCGGCGCTTCTGCTCGTCCCGGGCGCGACCCTGCAGGAGGGCAAGTATGCGGTGGTCCGAGGCCTTCCCGACCGCTATGTCAGCGTGCTTCTCGACGGCGTGCGCCTGCCAGTCTCGACGCCAGGCAAGCGCGCGGTGCAGCTCGACCAGTTTCCAGCCGCCGTCATCGAGAGCATCCAGGTCAGCAAGAGCTTCACGCCAGACATGCAGGGCGAGGCCTCGGGCGGCGGCGTCAACGTCGTGCTGCGCGACATTCCCGACGAGCCGATCCTCCAGTTCCGCGCGCAGTACGGGATGAACTCCCAGGTCAAGAACGGCGACTTCCTGACCTACAACGGCGGTCAGCTTGACTTCTGGGGCAACAACGACGTCCTGCAGACCTACCCCGAGCTGAACGGCCAGTCGTGGCCCAACAATCCCACCGGCACGACCACAGGCAATGCGCCGCCGATCTACAAGTGGTCCACCACGGCTGGCGACAGCTGGGAAGTCGCCGATGACGTGCGCATCGGCGCCTTCGGCAACTTCTTCTACGACGCCGGAGCCTCGTACTTCGAGAACGGTCAGCTGGACTCCCTGCAGCAGGAGGGTCCGGGCCGGGCACTGACCCCCCAGACCACCGGCGACCAGCCCGATCCCACCGGCGACTACTCGGGCCAGTCCTTCGACACGCAACTCTTCGACGTGACGCAGGGCACGCAGTCCATCCAGTGGGGCGGCATGGGCTCCCTGGGCCTTGAGACGTCCGAGCACAAGGTCGGCACCAAGTTCATCTACACCAAGCTGTCCGAGAGCCAGGCGGTGCTTCTGGAGGACACGCGCGGCAAGTCGTTCTTCTTCCCGAACTACAACGTCAACGACCCGCTCGATGCGGGAAACCTGTTGGCCCCGAACGCGGCGCCATGGCAGCGCCTGGAGACGCTGGACTACACGCAGGTCATGACGGAGGCGCTCATCCTGAACGGTGAGCACACGCTGGGGTTCCTGGGACCGGACGAGGATGCGCCCGTT
>JBIIOC010000004.1:0-59267 GCA_044337135.1 Phycisphaerales bacterium
GCCTGCTTGCCATCGCATCCATCGGTCTCGCCATCGCGCTCACCGGCTGCAAGAGCCAGCCTGACGCGGCATCGCTCCAGTCGGAGAACGAGTCGCTGCGCGCCGAGCTGGCGCAGAAGAACGCGGCTCTCGAGGCTTCGGAGCGCGAGCGCGCGGCTGCCGAGGCGCGTGCGACCGATCCCAGCAAGGCCGGCGCGAAGGGCGAGACGGGTTTCGAGGACGCCGGCGAGGGCGCGACCGTGAAGCGCGACAGCGAGGGCGTGCGCGTGACCCTCGAGGGCGACGTGCTGTTCGACAGCGGCAAGGCCACGCTGAAGGACAGCGCCAAGAAGACGCTCGCGAAGGTCGCGTCCGTGCTCAAGGAGAAGTATGCGGGCAAGGCGATCCGCGTGGCCGGCTTCACCGACACCGACCCGATCAAGAAGTCGAACTACAAGAGCAACTACCACCTGGGCTTCGACCGCGCCTTCGAGGTCCGCGAGTTCCTCATCTCCAAGGGCGTTGATGGAAAGACCATCAGCCTCTCGAGCTACGGTCCGGATCGACCGGAGAAGAGCAAGGCGCAGAGCCGCCGCGTCGAGTTGCTCGTCGTCGAGTGATCCGCGGCGAACGCCGCCACAATTCGGGTATCCCGAGAAGGCCTAGAACTTAAGTTCCAGGCCTTCTTCTTTGACCTTGCGCACCATGGCCTGAAGGTCCCGGAGCGTGATGGTCAGGCGCTGGGCGGCCTCGCTGAGTTCCTCGTAGAGCCGAGGATCGTTCATGAGCTTGCCGATCGTTCCGTCGCCCTTGCTGACCTTGGCGATGATCGTCTCCAGCTGTTCGCCCATCGTGGTGAAGCGGGCCTCGAGCTTGGGAGGATTCCTGGGATCGATCGGCGTGGTCGGCGCACCCTCGGGAATCCGGAAGTCGATCTTGGCGCCGCCGCCGAGCAGGCCGCTGTTGATCGTGGGCCGCACCGACGCGGGCACGGGCGTCTTGCGCTGCAGCGACAGCGCGATCACGACCGGCATGGGGGCGTCGAGGTCGAGCGAGATGCTCTTGACCTCGCCGACCGGCACGCCCTCGAGCAGCACCTGGCTTCCGCCTCGAAGGCCCATGGCCGCGTTCGCCCGCAGGGTGAGCGTGTAGTTGTCCTCGAGCAGGGGGGTGAGTTCACCGAACCGCAGCAGCAGCGCCGAGAGGCCGGCGAGGGCGCCGATCGAGCAGAGGCCGACCATCAGGTCCTGGGTCGAGTGTCGCATGGTCCTTGAATCTACGCGGAAGGCGACACGCGGGCATGGGCCTGAACGCGCGAGATCTCCGCGAGTTCCTCGGGGTTGGCTTCGCCCTTCAGGAAGCGGCTCACGATCGGGTCGTCGGAGGCGCGGAAATTCTCCGGTGCCCCCTCGAGCTTCACCCGGCCCTCGTGCATCATCACCATGTGGTCGGCGACCTTGAAGGCGCTCGCCAGATCGTGCGTGACCACGATGCTCGTGATGCCCAGCTCGTCGGCGAGCTTCAGGATGAGCTCGTTGATCACGTCGCTCGTGATCGGGTCGAGGCCCGTCGTTGGCTCGTCGTACAGCACCACCTCCGGATCCAGCACGATGGCACGCGCCAGCGCGATGCGCTTGCGCTGTCCGCCGGAGAGATCCGCGGGCATCTGGCCGAACTTCTCCTCCAGGCCGACCATTCGGAGCACGCGTCGAACGCGCTGTTCCTGCTCGTCCGCCGAGCCGATTCCGTGCTCGACGAGCGGAAAGCCGACGTTCTCGCCCACGGTGAGCGAGTCGAACAGCGCGCCTTGCTGGAACAGGAATCCGATCCGTCGCCGGACCGGGCCCAGGTCGCGCTCGCGAAGCTGGTCGATGCGCTGGTCGCCGAACCACACCTCGCCCTTGCGCGGCCTCTCGAGCGCCACGAGGTGCTTCAGCAGCACGCTCTTTCCGCAGCCGCTGGGGCCCAGCACGACCGTGGTCCGGCCACGCGGGAACGAGAGCGTCACGCCGCGCAGCACCTTCAGGGCACCGAAGGACTTGTGAAGGTCGCGCACGCGGATGGCGGGCGGGGGCTGATCGCTCATCGCCGTATCATCCCCGACGAGGCGAACCATGCAAGCGACCCGGATTCTGCAGGGCGAGGTGTTCAGCGTGGACCGCGTCGAGTGGACCGACGCCGCGGGCAGCGCGCTCTGTCGACACATCGTCCGTCACCCCGGCGCCGTGACCGTGGTTCCCGAACTGCCGGATGGCCGACTGGTGATGATCCGCAACTGGCGCGTGAGCGTGGAACGATGGCTGCTGGAGTTCTGCGCTGGCAAGCTCGAGCCGGGTGAGGCGCCACTGGCCGCCGCGGCACGGGAACTCCAGGAGGAGACCGGGTTCCGAGCAGGCCACCTGTCGCCCCTCGGTCAGTACCTCACCAGCCCGGGTTTCGCCGACGAGCGCATGCATGCGTTCGTGGCGCGCGATCTCTCGCCGGTGCCGCGCAACCTGCAGCCGGGCGAGCGCATCGAGGTCGAGTCGCACACGCCGGAGGCGATCTCCCGGATGATCGCCGACGGAACCATCGAGGATGGAAAGAGCATCGCGGCCTTCGCCCTGTGGCAGGCGGTGCGGAGATGAGCTGGGATTCCGAGCCTCCGGAGTCGCCAGGGTTCGCCGGCGACTTTCGTTCGCAACGACCCCGGTTCGAGTCGCCGCTCAGCTGGTCGCTGCCGCTGGTGCGGCTGGGGTCGATCTCCATCCGCGTGCACGGCGCTTTCCTGCTGCTGATCGCCGTGGAGTGCCTCCGCGCAAGCCTGCCTGGCACCGGGCGGGTGCTGGGATTCGTTCCGACGCTCGTCGTGCTGGCGTCCTTCCTCCTGCTGGCGCTTGTTCACGAGGGCGCCCGATGGTTGGCGATGCGCCGCGGTGGCTGGGATCTGGATGAGTGGTTGCTGTGGCCGCTGGGTGGGCTTGCGGGGCCCGCTGCATCGGATGCCGGTCCGGCACCCGCTCGGGCAGAACTCGCTGGCGTGATGGCGCTCGCGTGCCTTGGCGTGTTCACGGGGGGCGCGCTCTACATGATCCGCGGGGACCTTTTCGGCACCGCGATTCCGGCGCCATGGACGTGGTACGGCTTCGCGCGGCTGTCGCTCGCGGAGGCGGGAATCGTCGCGGAGTTCCTCTTCCTCTTCCAGTGGACGCTGGTCGTGGTTCTCCTGATGAACCTGATTCCCGCCTTTCCGCTCGCGGCCGGGCGGGCGCTCGCGGCTCGGTGGATCGCCTCGGTCGGCTGGTCGGCCGGCCTGGGTCGAGCCTCGCGCGTGGGCACCGCATGCTCGGTCGCGATGCTGATCTCGGGCCTGGCCTTCGGCGCATGGACGCTCACCTTCGCGTCGATCCTGCTCTGGTGCGCGGCACGCGAGACGCTCGTGCGCGTCTGCGACTCCGACGGATTCGTGGCATTGCACGAATCCGCTGCGCCACGCAAGGCCGCGGATCCGGCGGATCAGGCCGAACTGGACCGGATCCTCGAGAAGATCAACCGCACGGGCATGCGGAGCCTGAGCTTCATGGAGCGTCGCCGGTTGAAGGCGGCCACGCGTCGCCGACGCGACGGCCCGATCCGCTAGGCTCGACGCATGGGTTTTTCAGACCGAGACTGGAACCGGACGCCGGCCGCGCGCGCACGCCCGAACTGGTCCGTGAACGGCTGGATCATCGCGATCTGCGTCGCGGTCTTCGTGCTCGACGGGTTCCTTGGCCTGTCCCGCACCGGCATCCTGATCGCGCGATGCGGACTGGACGGGGAGGTCATCCCGCCTGCGGAGGTGCGCCTCTACGAGTCTCTCGGCCAGCCCCTGTCGCTGGCGCAGGCGGAGCGTGAATACCCACCGGCATTCGCGGAGGCCGTGATCCGCGCCGCGAGCGTCAATGGCGCGCTCGACCGAGGCGGCAGCGCCCGCGTGCAGGTGCTCGCCCGTGATGGAAAGCCGGCCGGTTTCGCCTTCTTCATCCCGAGTTCTCCGCTCAAGACATGGCTGCACTTCAGCACCAGCACGGCACTCCTGGGTGACAGCGGTCAGGGCACCGTCTTTCCGCAGCTGTGGCGGTTCATCGGCTTCCAGTTTCTCCACGCCAACCTGGCTCACCTGATCTTCAACATGATGGGCCTCTGGTTCTTCGGGCCCGTGGTCGAGCGCTATCTCGGCGGCAAGCGTTACGCCGCCTTCTACCTGCTGTGCGGCATCTGCGGCGCAGCCATGTACCTGTTGCTGAACTTCCTCGGCTCCAAGGTGGTGCTGCCGGGCCAGTCGCTGCCGTTCCTGCTTCCCAACGCGCCGACCACGCCTCTCGTCGGAGCGAGCGCGGGCGTCTTCGGCGTCATCATGGCGGCCGCGTTCCTGGCGCCGACGGCCGAGGTCCTGGTGTTCATGATCATTCCGATGCCATTGCGGAACCTGGCCTACACGCTGGTGGCGGTGGCGCTGCTCACGCTGTTCGTCGGCGGCGACAACGCCGGTGGCGAAGCGGCACATCTGGGCGGCGCGATCGCGGGCTTCTGGCTGATCCGGCGTCCGCACGCGTTGCACGCACTCTTCGACTGGATGGGCACGTTCGATCCGACCAGCCGCTCGCGACGGGTGCGAGGCGCGCGCCGACGCGGCCAGGACACGGCCGAGATCGACCGGATCCTGGACAAGATCCAGCGCGAGGGTCTCCACAGCCTGAGCCCATCGGAGCGGCAGGCGCTGCGCGAGGCGAGCCGACGCTGACCATGGCCGTGCGCCTGGAGATCCTTGCACGCGCCACCGAGAATCGCTCGCGTCTCGGCCGGATCCACACGCCACACGGGGCCTTCGACACGCCGGCGTTCATGCCGGTCGCCACGGCGGCCGCGATGAAGGGGCTCACCCCCTCGCAGGTGCGGGCCACCGGCAGCCAGTGCATCCTGAACAACACGCTGCACTGCATGCTCCGGCCGGGCGCGGAACGCATCGCGCGATTCGGCTCCTCCCACGCCTTCATGCGATGGGAGGGCCCGATCCTCACCGATTCCGGAGGTTTTCAGGCGTTCAGTCTCGCGGATCTTCGGACGCTCGACGATGACGGCGTGACCTTCCAGTCCTTCGTCGACGGTTCGCGCGTGCGACTCACGCCCGAGGTCAGCATCCGCGCGCAGAACCAGATCGGCGCGGACATCATCATGGCGTTCGACGACTGTCCGCCGGCCGGCCCCGACGTGCCGGCCGCTCGGGTGCGCGAGGCGATGCTGCGAAGCGTCGATTGGCTGGAGCGCTGCAGGCGGGCCCATGCGCGGCCGGATGTGCAGGCGCTCTTCGGCATCGTGCAGGGAGGAACCGACCTGGCGCTGCGGAGCGAGAGTGCGGAGCGAACCTGCGCGATCGAGCTTCCCGGGTACGCGATCGGCGGGGTCGCGGTGGGGGAGACCCCCGAGCGCATCGCCCAGACCGTCCAGCACACCGCGCCTCTCCTGCCCGACGACCGGCCGCGCTACCTGATGGGCGTGGGCTACCCGCGTGACATCGCGATGGCCGTGGCTGCCGGCGTGGACATGTTCGACTGCGTGCTGCCGACGCGCAATGGCCGCAACGCGCTCGCCTTCACCCGGGAGGGCACGCTTCGGCTGCGGAACGCCCGATTTGCCGACGACCCCGCGCCCATCGAGGCCGGTTGCGATTGCGAGGCCTGTGCCGGCGGCTTCAGTAGGGCCTACCTGCGGCACCTCTTTCAGGCCGGGGAAATGCTGGGGCCCACGCTGGTGAGCATCCACAACGTCCGGCTGTACCAAAGGCTCATGCTGGACATTCGGCGGGCGATCGGTTGCAATACGTGGTCTTCGCTCGCACAAGCCTGGCCCTGCCTTTCGGCGACGCCCGGCGACACCTCTGGAGATTCGGAATGATCGCCCCCCAGGATGGACCCTCGCTCGCTGGCACTCCCGCAACCCCCGCGCCGACCGGCGCCACGCAGGCCGCTCCCGCGGGCAAGGCCTCGCCGCAGGCGGCGCCCGGCGCAGAGATGTTCTGGGTGTTCATTCCGGTGCTGGTGGGCATGGTGGCGTTGAGCGCCTTCAGCGCGCGCAAGCAGCGCAAGCAGAAGGAGAAGCTGCTCGGTGGCCTGAAGAAGCACGATCGCGTCGTCACCACGGGCGGCATGATCGGCTACGTCGCGGAGGTGAAGCCTGACGTGGTGGTGCTGAAGGTCGAGGAGGGCCGTGACGTGCGCCTGACCTTCACGCGCGACGCGATCGCCGCCGTCGTGAAGTCCGCGGACCCCGCAGCCGCTTCCGACTCCGCCGCAAGCGCCGAGTGAGCGCGCAGAACATCCACTGTCGAAACCACGGAATCCCACGATCATGAAGCGCCCCGGCCTGCATGCACTGTTCGTCCTCGCCCTCGTCGGCCTGCTGTTCTGGATGGTGTGGCCACCCAAGGACACGCTTCGCCTGGGCAAGGACCTGCGCGGCGGCGTGAGCCTGACCTATTCGGTCAAGCTTCCGCCCGATGCCAACAGCGAGCAGGTCCTGAAGCAGGTGATCGAGGTGCTGAAGCAGCGCGTGAACCCATCGGGCGTGCTGGACATCAGCTTCGCGCCGCAGGGCCGTGACCGCATCGAGGTCGTGATGCCGCTCCCGAGCCCCGAGGTGCAGGCCAAGCAGGCGACCTTCCGCCAGACGCTGGCCGCGCTGGTCAAGCGAACGCGCATCGACGTGGCGGAACTGGAGCGTGCGCTCACGGGCGGCGAGGCCGTCACGCGGTTCGGTGGTTCGGACGCGGCGTTCCAGGCGCGCATGGGCGAGCTTCAGGACGCGTTCCGAAACCTGGCCGAGGCCAGGACGCGTCTGGCCTCCGCCACCGGCGCGGATCTCGCCGCCGCCGAGGATGCGGTCGCGAAGGCGGAGATCGAGTACGAGCGCATCCGTGACGGTGTCGCCTCGCGCGGCGTGAGCGAGTCTCGCGTGACCGCCATCCTGGGGCTTGACGCGACGCCGCAGGTGGAGCGCGACGCCGCGACCGGCAAGCCCCGCAAGGGCGCTGACGGCACGACGGTGAAGGGCGCGAGCCAGCGCCAGCGCGCGCTCGATTCGCTGCGGGCGGAGCATCCGTCGGCCGCGGCCGAGCTCGACAAGGTGGTCGAGTCGTGGAACGACTACGAGAAGATGCGCACGAGCCTGGATGACCCGGAGGATCTGAAGCGGCTCTTCCGCGGCGCGGGCGTGCTGGAGTTCCGCATCGCGGTGAGCGAGCGCGCGCCCGAGGGGGTGAACCCGCAGCAGATGCGCGAGGAGCTCTCCAAGCGTGGCGCGGTGCCCGGACAGAGCCCGGTCGCGGCGTGGTTTCCGATCAACGACCTGAAGCAGTGGGCCGACACGCCCGCGCAGCGCACGGCGCTGGAGCAGGATCCGGCCAGCTTCTTCGCGGCCCGCGACATGGTGGGCGGACTGGCCGACGGTCGCGTGTTCGTGCTGCTGTACACCACGCCGGAACGCAGCCTGACCCACTCGACGGGTCGGGCCTGGTCGATCCAGCGCGCCTCGCGCGGCATCGACGATCTTGGACGAACCAGCGTGACCTTCTCGCTGGACCAGGCCGGAGGCCAGGAGATGGCGCGCCTGACGGGACCGAACGTCGGCAAGCCCATGGCCATCGTGCTCGACGGCCAGGTCTACACGGCGCCGACCCTGCAGAGCCGCATCGGCGGCTCGGGCCAGATCACCGGCAGCTTCGACGAGGACGAGATCCGCTACCTGATACGGGTGCTGTCGGCCGGCGCCCTGGAGGGCCAGCTGAGCCCCGAGCCGGTGAGCGTGAGCGTGCTTGGGCCTTCGCTCGGTTCGGACAACCTCGCGCGCGGACTCGAGGCGGTGCTGTTGTCCATCGGCGTGACCATGCTGATGGTGTTTATCTACTACCTGGTCGCGGGCGTGATCGCGGACATCTCGCTGATCGTCAACGCGCTCGTGATCTTCGGCGTGATGGCGTTCATGGACGCGACCTTCACGCTGCCGGGCCTTGCGGGCATCGCGCTCAGCGTGGCCATGGCGGTCGACGCGAACGTGCTGATCTACGAGCGCATTCGCGAGGAGCTCGTGAACAACGGCGAGAGCCTGCGCAACGCGGTCCGGATCGGTTTTGCGCGCGCCTTCAGCGCCATCTTCGACGGCAACATCACCAACCTGATCGTCTGCCTGGTGCTCGTCCTGTTCGCGGGCACCGAAGTGAAGGGCTTCGGCGTGACGATGGCGATCGGCGTGTTCGCGACGTTCATCTCGGGTCTCTGGGTCACGCGCGTGCTGCTCGGCGTGTGGACCGGCCCGATGAACCGGCGTTCACTGCCGATGCTTCCGGTCGTGGCTCCCGGGGTGGCGCGTGCGCTGCACCCGAAGGTCGACTGGCTGCGGCTCAAGCCGGCACTGCTGCTGTTCACGGCGGCGGTCTCGGTGGTCTGCCTGCTGGGCATCGTGGGCAAGGGTGGCGAGATCTTCGACACGGAATTCCGCGGCGGCGTCGCTCTCACCATGACGACCCGTCCGGCGAAGAATGGCGAGACCGCGGGCCCTGATGGTCGCGTGCTGCTGACGCGCTCGGACGTCGAGAAGCGAGTCCAGGCCGTGGGCGAGGCGAACGTCTCGGATCCGGTGCTTGCCGAACTGCGCAGCGCCTCGGTGCTCACGGTCGGCTCGCAGACCGAGGACTTCCGCGCGAGCAGCTTCCAGATCAAGCTGGCCAATCCGGCCGGTGGCGACGTGGACGAGAGTCGCATCACCGGCACGGTGACCAACGCGATCGTCCGGGAGTTCGCCAACGAGCTCGAGGCGCAGCTGCCGTCGGTGTTCGCTGGCTCGAAGGATGCGTCGCATGCCAACTACACGTTCGCGCTCGAGCGCGACCGTCTGGGCGACAACATCGGCCGCCCCGCGGTCACCCGGCCGGTGGGCTCGTTCCGCGGAGGCGTGGCGGTGCTGCTCGATGGCATCGAGCCGCCGATCTCGGGCGAGGCGCTGATGCGGCGCATGATCCGCCTGCGCAACCAGCCGGACTTCGCCGCGCAGGCCGGCCGCGACGTGGAGGTGGTGGGGCTGGACGCGGTGAAGGCCGCCGACGGGTCCGAAGCGTTCCGCAGCATGGTGGTCCTGGTGAGTGATCCTGCCGTGAATTCGATGAAGGTCGACATGTCGGTGTGGGAGTCCACGCTGGCCGCGCCCGAGTGGAAGCTGGTGCAGACTGCGCTGGCGCAGGGAAGCTCGCTGGATCAGGTGAGCAGCTTCAGCCCGGCGGTCGCCCGCAGCCTGGTGGCGAACGCGATCGTCGCCGTCGTGCTGAGCCTGGTGCTCATGCTGGGGTACATCTGGCTGCGGTTCGGATCGCTGCGCTTCTCCACGAGCACGGTGGTCGCGCTGCTCTTCAACCTGATCGTGTGCATCGGCCTGCTCGCCTTCAGCGGCGGGATCGCCCGAACGGGCTGGGGCTCCGCGATGCTCGTCTCGGACTTCCGCATCGACCTGAACGTCGTGGCGGGCCTGCTGACGATCGTCGGCTACTCGCTCAACGACACCGTGGTGATCATGGACCGCATCCGCGAGAACCGCGGCAAGTCGCCCTTCATCACGCGCGCCGTGGTCAACGCGAGCATCAACCAGACGTTCAGCCGCACCGTGCTGACCGGTGGCAGCTCGATCGCCACCGCGGTGATCCTGTACGTGCTTGGCGGCACGGGCATCCGTCCGTTCGCCTTCACCTTCCTGATCGGACTGATCGCGGGCACCTTCTCCAGCGTGGCGGTCGCCGCGACCCTGGTGTACACCCGTCGCGCAGATCCGACCGCATCCGATCGACCCAGCGAGGCCGTCGCGGCCGCGCTGCCCGCCTGACCCTGAGGGGAGACGCTCCATGAACAAGCCCTTGAAGATGCTGCTCGCCGTCGGAGTGCTGGCTTTCACCGCGGCCGGCATGTACTACGCGCTGCTCGCGCCAGCGAAGCCCAGCGCGGCAACGTCCACCAGGAGCGGCAAGCCGCAGCCTGCACCGAGCGAGCGGTTGATCGTTCCGGGTGCCAAGGTTGGTGGCGAGCTGCCGGGCAGCGTGCCGGCGGGCTCCGCACCCTCGCCGGCGCTGAACGCTCCGTCGGCTCCCACGGCCGCGGCGTCCAACGCGCCCAGCGCAACCGCCAACGGTGGCTCGACGGTCCCGGGCTTCTCGCCCGCGGCGGAACCGATGAAGCCTCTGCCGTCGTCGCTTCCCGGTTTCGAACCGTCAACCACGAGCGCGGCGACCGCGGTGACGCCTGCGGCTCCGACCGCGGGCGCGCAAGGCGCCCCCTCCAGCGCCGCGTCCGCGACGCCAGCATCCACGCCTCCAGCGAAGTCCGCATCCGGCGCCCCGGCATTGCCTCCGTTGCCGGCGCCCTCTGGTGCAGCGTCCGGCACTGCGGCTCCCGCTGTGAAGCCCGCACCTTCCGCAGCGCCTGCGCCTGCCGCAACTCCCGCGCCCGTCGCGACGCCGGCGCCGCGCGTCCAGAGCTACACGGTCAAGGAGGGCGACAGCCTTGCCAGCATCTGGCGTGATCTCACCGGCACTGAGCGCGGCTGGGAGCAGCTTCAGCAGGCGAACCCCGGCCTTGATCCGTCGCGCCTGAAGATCGGTCAGGTGCTCAAGGTGCCCGATTGGAAGTCGAGTGCCGCGCCCGCAGGAAAGTCGACCACGCCGACAGCCGCGCCTGCGGCGACGCCGGGCAGTTACACCGTGCAGGGCGGCGACACGCTCAGCTCGATCGCGACGAAGGTCTACGGAGACAGCAAGCTCTGGAAGCGCATCTACGACGCGAACAAGGACGCCATCGGCGCCGATCCTGGCGCCCTGAAGGTTGGTCAGTCGCTGCGCATTCCGCCGAAGGCGGGTGACGCCGCAGCGAAGCCGGCTCCAGCGTCAGCTCCGACGGGTTCCAACGCATCCCCGGCTCCTACCGCAGCGCCAAAGCCGCAGTCGCCCTGAGGCGTTCGACGTTCAGGCCCCCGACCACCACGCAGGTGACCTCGGGGTGGCGCAGGATCCATGGGATCGCCTCGGCGGGGGACAGGTGGCCGCTGGCCAGGGGCTTCTTCACGAACACCGCGCGTCCCTCGGCGCCAGCCCTCCGCACGGCCGGCAGCATCGAGGTCTCGCGCGGATGCAGTTCGAGCATCAGCGCGTCCACCCGTGCGTCATCCAGCGCCGTCATGGCGCCCTCGAGTGTCTTGGGCGAGAAACCGATGGAGCGAACCTGTCCGCGCTCACGGGCGCTCGCCAGTGCCCGCAGCGCGCCGCCGTCGCGCAGGATCGCGAGGTCGGTGCCATCCGAATGAACCCAGACGCAGTCCACGTGGTCGGTCCGCAGGCGATCCAGGCTCAAGGCAAGGCTCGTCTCCACCGCGCGCTCCGAGAAGTCGTGGGTGCTCAGGCCGTGCTCGAATCGCTCGCCCGCCTTCGTTGACAGGAAGATCCGTTCACGCCGCGCGCCGAGCGCAGCACCGAGCCGCGCCTCGCTGAGCCCGTAGGCCGGCGCGGTGTCCACCACGCCAATGCCCATGTCGATCACCGCATGGATCAGGCGGACCGATTCAGCCTCGGTCGGCAGCTCATAGGGCGTCGGATACTTGATTCCCTCGTTGCGTCCGATCTTGAAGGCGCCCCAGCCGATCGCGGTCACGGGAGCGTGCAGGCGCTGGGCGCTTCGCATGGGCAGCGGCAGCGCGTCGTTCATGGAAGGCGGGTCCACGTCGCCTCATGCCAGGGGCGCGGTGCGAGCGGCGGGGGTGTCCACCCGTCGGGCCAGCGGTCGGTGCCGGCACCTGACGCATCGGCGTGGATCGATGCTGCCTGCGCCGCGCGCGGCGCCAGCACCAGCTTGACCGGCCATGTCACGACCACCGGTCCGTGCGCCTCCACGTGAGCCGCGCTCGGCCTGCGGGAATCCGCCGTGCGCGGCTCCGCCCGATCCACGGGATAGCTCGACCACTCGGCGTCATGCAGCGAGACGCCGGGCATGCATGCGGCCACTTCCGTGCGAGCCTGTCGCACGAAGACGTCGGGTTCCAGGGCAGGTCCCTTCTCCGCCAATTCGCCACCGATGTGCCAGATCGTCCGGCCGGCGTCGGAGTCGCTCGTCACGGTGATCCGCGTGCGTGCGCCATCGATGCAATGTCCGAAGACCATGGGCAGGTTCCCGCGAACCATCGCCTGACGAAGCGGTCGGCGCTGCATCGGCTCGGTGGTCGCAAGCCCCGCGAGGGCCAGCAGCGCCTCGTTGCCCACCCCTGCGCACAGGAAGACCTTCCGCGCCTGCACCTCGGCCGTGCGGCGATCGCCCTCGATCTCGACCTTCGCACCGCGGCCCTCGATGCGGATCGCGCGCACCTGGCCCAGCGCCACTGCGCCCGGGGCTCCTGCCGCAAGCCGGCGCAGAAGGTCGGCTGGATCGATCACGGTCTCGGGAAGGCTCAGGACATCGCCTCGGACTCCCGTCAGCCAACCGGGCCGCTGGGAGGGTTCCACGATGGCCGGACGCGTTCGAAGCGCCAGACGCGCCCCCAGCATGCCGGCGGCCCCCATCAGGCTTGCGGTGCGCCAGAGGTACTCGTGCGTGGCCAGCACGCGCAGGCCCCTCAGGTCCGGCCCTGACCGCCCCTGGAGAAAATCGCCCCAGAGGGCCGCGGCTTCCGACGCCTCCGCCGCGTCATCCCCAGCCACGCCACCCAGCGCGTACTTCACGCCGGCGTGCAGGATGCCCTGGCTGCTCGTGGTCTGGCCGAAACCGAGCGCCCGGGACTCCACCAGCAGGGCGCGGCACCCGGCCTGCCGGAGCGCATGCAGCGTGAACAGGCCGGCCACGCCGCCTCCCACCACGAGTGCATCAACCTGGATCGCGTCGGCCATTCGTGGGCCGATCCTAGTTCCCGGGTCGGGAACAGGGGTTCAAAGAAAAACCGCCCGGCGCGGAACAGGGCGCGGCGACCCCCACGATGGCCCGCCGCGCATCCCCGAGACCCATGGGGAGCTCCGCCCGCCGGGCGGCACGGCAACATAGCTCCGGGGCGAGGATGGACAAGCCCAAACCCGGCATTTTCAGCCTGACTTGCCGGATCTTCACGCTTGGCCGGTTCGCTCGAGGGCGTCCTCGCGGATGCGCCCATCCGAGCCGACCTGATCGACTCGCACGGTGACCCGACGACTCACGCCGCGCTCGGCCATCGTCACGCCATGAAGCTCGTGGCAGGCCTGCATCGTGCGCTTGTGGTGGGTGATCACGATGAAGTGGCTGCGGTCAAGGAAGGGGCCGAGCGCCTTCGTGAAGCGTTCCACGTTGGCCTCGTCGAGTGCCGCGTCGACCTCGTCCAGGATGCAGAAGGGGCTCGGCTTGCTGCGGAAGATCGCCATCAGCAGCGCCACCGCGGTCATGGTCTTCTCGCCGCCGCTGAGCTGGCTGATCACGCGCGGCTCCTTGCCCGGCGGCTTGGCGCGGATCTCCACGCCACTCTCGAGCCAGTCGATCTCGCCGTTCTCCATCGGCACCAGGAACAGGTCGGCGCTGCCGCCGCCGAAGAGCCGCCGGAACATGCCTTCCTGGCCGCCGAACTGGTCGCGCACGGCCTCGAAGGTCGCCTTGAAGCGTCGCTGGCTCACGTCGTCGAGGCGCTCCACGAGTTCCTTCAGGCTGGCGCGCGCGGCATCGATGTCGGCGACCTCGCGGGCAAGCGTCTCGTTGCGGCCCTCGAGCTGCGAGAGCTCGTCGATCGCCTCCATGTTCACGTTGCCGAGCGAGCGGATCTCCTCGCGCAGGCGTTCCGCCTCGACGCCGGCGGCCTCGCGGTCCATCGACGCATCGCCGTGTTCGACGCGCGCCGCCCGGTGCGACTCATAGCCCGCGGAGAGGTCCAGACCGAGCTCCTCGAACGTGCTCTCCTCGAGTCCTTCGCGGCGCACCTCGGCCTCGCGGCGACTGATCTCGATCGCGGAATGGTCGCGCTCGATGCGCGTGGCCTCGTCGCGGATGGACCGGACGCGGTCCGACGCGGCCGTCGCGGCCTGGATCGCCTCCTCAAGCGCGCCGGCGATCGCCTGCGCCTGGGCGGCGGCGTCTGCCTCCGCGGCGGCCGCTGCCTCGCGCTGGTGCGTGGCCTCGGCGGCCTGCCGGGCGAGCTCCTCGCTGCGGGCGGCGCGCCGCTCGTGTTCCGAGCCAAGCTCGTTTCGCTGGCGATCGATGCCCTCGATCGCCACCTCGATCAGCCGACGCTCGCGGCGACGTCCATCCAGGATCGCGTTGGCCTCGCTGGACTGCGTGCGCACGGCGGCAAGTCGGTCGACCGCGCCCTGCACGGACTGGCGCAGCCCCTGCGCCTGCCGTTCGGCCTCGGCGAGCGTGCCCCGTTCCTCCGCGAGAAGCTTGTCGAGACTTCGGACACGCTGCTCGCACCCGTCACGCTCGGTGTCAAGCTCGCGCATGCGGCGTTCGCTCTCGCCGCGCTCGGCGGCGGCGGCGTCAAGGTCATGCCGCACGCGGGCGGCAAGCTGGTCCTGGCGCTCGGTCTGGTACTGGCCCTCCATGCGCCGGCGCATGGCCAGCTGCATTCGGCCGTCGAGTTCCTGCTGCAGGCGTGCCGCGCTGGCGGTCGCGTCGTTCAGGCCGCTCACCTCGCCCTCCACCATGGAGATCTCGACGGAGAGGGCGCTCACGGTCGCCTCGAGTTCGCCGCGTTCCACGCGACGGGTCAGCACGCCGCTGCGGGCGGTCCGTGAACCCGTCACCCGAACGCGGCCGGGGCCCTCGACCACCGCGCCGCAGGCGCTCACAAGCGTGCAGCCATGGAAGGCCTCGCTCGAAGCGAGTCGCAGGGCCGTCGGAAGGTCCGCCACGCGGAAGCAGCGACCCAGCAGCGCTTCGGCGACCGCGCGCACGTCGGAGGGGCAGCGGATTCCATCCAGCAGCGGCGTCGCTTCGGCGGAGCCTTGGGACATCCAGGATCCGGCGACGGGAGCCGCCAGACGCACGCGGCCCTCCAGACCGCGAACGGCCTCGGTCGCCGTGGCGAGATCCTCGCTGCGTCGCACGATCAGCGTCTGGAGTCCATCGCCCAGTGCCGCCTCGACCAGCGCTGCGGTGGTTGCATCAGTCTCCAGCAGGTCGCCAAGCATGCCCGCGAGCCATGGGTGGCGGTCGCGCTCGGCGAGCACCCGCTTCACGGCCTCGTCAAGACCCTCGCCCAGCTGTGCCATCTCGTCCAGCAGTCGCAGCCGGCTCTCCAGGCTGCTTCGATCCTCGCGCAGCGCGGAGAGACGCCGAAGCGCGTCGGCCTGCTGATCGCCAAGCGACGAGACCTGCTCCGCCTGCGCCGCCAGTTCGCGGTGCACGCGCTCCAGTTCGTCCTCGGCGACCTGTCGCTGCACCTGCGCCGCGTTGCGTGCGGCGAGGATCTGGTCAAGCTCCAGACGCAGTCGCTCGCGACGGGCGTCGGCGCGGGCGATCTCCGCCTCCAGCGCGGGTCCGCGCTCCTGCACCGCGGCAAGGCGGCCGGTGGCGCGAGCCCGGTCGCGCTCGATCCCCGCGACCGTCTCCTGGCGGCGTCGAATGCCGAGCTCCGCCGCGTCCGACTGTTCCGACAGGTCGTTGCGATGACGCGCGCACTCGGAGAGTTCGCGTTCCACGCCAGCCAGCGCCTGCTCGGCCTGCTCGGCGTCGCGCGCGGCGTCCTCCAGGCGGGCCGCATGCTCGTCGCGCTGCACGCGAAGCGACTCCAGGCGAGCCGCCTCGGCCTCGACCGCGGTGCGGTTCTCGCTGCGCGCCCGCTCGATGAACTCGATGCGCTGCTCGGCCTGACGCTGCACGCCCGCGGCCTCGAGCTGCGCCTGCTCCAGCTGATGACGACGATCGAGCGTCGCCGCGCGACGCGCGTCGGACTCGTGACGCGCGCTTTCCGCCGCCTCGAGCGCGGCCGCGATCTCGCGCCTGCGATCCTCCAGAGTCGTCACCTGGCTCGTCAGGCCGGCGAGTCGCTCCCGCAGCTCGTGGTACTGCTCGAACGCGAGCGCGGTGCGCAGCTCGCGCCGACGCGCGTCGAGCGCCTGGAACTTGCGCGCCTTCTCCGCCTGGCCACGCACGATGCGAAGCCGGCGCTCCACGCCGGAGAGCTGCTCGCGGATCGCCACCAGATGCCGCTCGGCATGATCGAGCTTTCGCGCCGCCTCGTGCTTGCGCGTGCGGAAGCGCGCCACGCCGGCGGCTTCCTCCAGGATCGATCGTCGCTCGACAGGATGCGCGCGCAGCATCGCGTCGACCTTGCCCTGCTCGATGATGCAGTACGCGTCGTTGCCGATGCCGGTGTCCAGGAAGAGTTCGCGCACGTCGCGCAGGCGCACCTTGCGTCCGTTGACCAGGTACTCGCTTCGTCCGTCCGCCCAGAGTCGGCGCTCCACCTGCACCTCGTCGGCGTCCACGGGCAGCAGTCGATCGCGGACCGCCTCGCGCTGCACGGGCCCGTCGATCGGGCCGGCCTCGGGATCCACCGGTTCCGTCGTCTCCGCCTCCGCCGAGATCTCAGGCACGTCACGCTCGATCGGCGCGGCGAGTCGCGGATTGTCGAAGGTCAGCATCACGCTCGCGTGTCCACCAGGCTTGCGGCTGGCGCTGCCCGCGAAGATCACGTCAAGCATCGCGCCGCCACGAAGGCTCTTCGCGCTGCGCTCGCCGAGCACCCACTTGATGGCGTCGACCACGTTGCTCTTGCCGCAGCCGTTGGGGCCGACGATGCCCGTGATGGGCGCGTCGAACCGGAACTCGGTCGGATCGGCGAAGCTCTTGAAACCTGCAAGCGTGAGACGGCTGAGACGCATCGGACCTCCTGTCGCTGCGTGACCGTCCCTCCTGGACGGATCGGTCCGAACGGACCTCACGCTCAACGCGGCACAGTATCCGCGGCCTTGGGCCGGGCATCAAGTGGCGCGGGCTGCGTGGGGCGCGGCGTCGTGGCCGGCGTGGGCAACGCGGCCTTGGCCTCGTCGGGGAAGTCCGGGCGCTCGTCCACCTCGGTCTCCTCCTCCTTGCGCATGATCTCGGCCAGGATCCTGTCCTGTTCGCCGCGGAATTCGGATCCCAGGTTCTGGTCCCGGGCCAGCTCGTAGAGCACGCCGAGCGTCTCGCCGTAAGTCAGGTCCAGACCGGCGGAACCGATCGTGGGGGAGGGCGTCCGAGCAAGGAACGCGATGAACTCATGCACCTCGGGCTTGGTCTGCTCGATGCGCTGCCGCTCGGTGCCGAGCGGCCGGTACGAGACCAGCGCCTTGGTGTCACCCGGATCGAACTTCACGATCATGCGGCCATCCCAGATGCGCTGCAGCATGGGCTGGCGCAGCCGGACGTCCTCGCCGAAGACCGCCAGGCGTGGTGGGCCGGTCTGGGCCGCGTAGATGAGCGGCTTGCTCGAGCGGATCAGGTCCAGCGAGAATCGGTTGTTGATCGCGATCGTCTCCACCGAGGGGTCGCGTCGCTTGCGCAGCATCTCGTAGGCGATCAGTCGAACGTCCATGTCGTCGTCATCGACCAGCGGGCGCAGTCCGACGTCGATGGCGGGATTCGTGCCCATCCCGCCGAGAAGCTTGACCGCCGCGATCCGGAGCGTGGGCTTGCCCTTGCGTGCCATCTCCAGCAGCGGCTTCACCGCCAGCGGATCGTCCAGCTTGGCGCCCGCCTCGAGGGCGGCCATCCGCGGCTGGTCCTCGGGATGCGCGTACAGGTCATGCAGGTGCGGAATGCTCTTCCTGCCGATCGCCTGCCAGCGCCAGGCCGCCGCCGAGGCGCCGCCAGGGTTCGCGAGCAGGCTTCTGCGCACGGCCATCGCCAGCGCGTCGGGGTTCTGCACGTCCAGGCTCATGTGGCGAACGAGCTGCGCGAACTCGGTCGTCTTTCCCTCGAAGCTCGGCGGCACGGTCAGGTCGATCAGTTCGCCGTTCTTGCCGCGCGCCGTCTCGTCCTTCTGTCCGGGCTCGCGCGGAAAGCGCGTGTTCAGCGCCGAAACGATGGTGCCCGCGCGGCTGTGGCTCGGCGTGGCCAGGCGCAGGCGCAGGGGCAGATCCTTCAGCACGCGTCCACCGTTCAGGATTCGGCCACTCAATCGATCGACGTCGCCCATCGATGGATTCGCCGTCGGCGTGAAGGGATTGATCAGCACCGGCCCCTTTGCCTCTGCGGCGATCGCCGCCTGCCGGCTTCCCGCGAGAAGTGGCCCCGGTCGCAGCTCCGCCGTCCAGAGCCGGCCGCCCTCCAGGCTGGTCGTGCCGGAGCCCGGCACCGCGATCACGCGCACGTCGAATTTCGTGTCGCGCGTGGATCCCGCCGGAATCACGCCCTCCACGACCACCGCGGCGATGTCGTCGCTGTTCAGGAATCGCTCGGGCGAGACGCCCATTCCCTTCACCGTGTCGCTGATCTCGCGGCGACTGAGTTCCTGCAGCAGGAACGCACGAACCTCGGCGGGCATGGTGCGGCTTCCGGTTCCCTTCAGCCCCACCACGATTCCGTAGCCACGAACCACCACGTCGTTGAAGCCCAGAAGGATCGCCTCGCTCGCGATCGTCCCGCGAAGGATCGGATCCACCTCGATCTCGAAGGTCGGCTTGGGAACCGTGCTCGATGGCTTGGGGCGGGGCGCGGCCTCCTCGATGTTCGAGCATGCCGCGAGCGCGGCGGCAAGCAGGATCGGCAGGAGACGACGCATGGGTTCGGAAGGTTAGCGGCTCGCCGCTTCAGCCCCGGACGCGGAGGGCTTCGGGGGCCGGGCACTCGGCCACGCGCCGACCGTTGCCCTCGGGGTAGGCCAGTTTCCAGGCATGCAGCAGCAGCGGTTCGGGCGTTCGTCCAGGCGGCAGCGTCGAGGTGTTGGGAGGGGCATCGGCGCGATACATGCGGTCGCCGAGGATCGGGCATCCGAGTGCCGCAAGGTGAACTCGAATCTGATGAAGACGCCCCGTGACGGGTTCGACTTCAAGCAGGGTCTGGCCGCCCCGGCGCTCGAGCGTGCGCCATCGCGTCAGGGCCGCCTCGCCTCCACGCACGGGCAGCAACGCCACCTTCACGCCACCACGGATCTCCTCGCGGATCGCCCGTGAGCAGCTGCCCTCCGGGGATGGAGGCGAGCCGGCGACGAGAGCGAGGTAGGTCTTGCCGATCTCGCGTTGCTCGAAGGCACCGCGCAGGCGGTCGTACGCGCTCGAAGTCTTCGCGAGCAGCACGCAGCCCGACACCTCCCGGTCCAGTCGATGCAGCAGGCCCCAGTCACGGTCTGCGCCAAGTTGCCCCAGCACGTCGCCACGCAGCGCGAACACGCCGTTCAGCAGCGTGTCCTCGGCGTGTCCCCGCCCGGGCTGGGTCACCATGCCGGCGGGCTTCGCCACGCAGATGGCCTCGTCGGATTCGTGCAGGATCGCCGGTGCAAGATCCGCGCGAGGCACGGGTCGTCGCCGTGCCAGGGCGTCATCCTGTCGGGATCGGGCGTCTCGCATGGGTGGCAGTATCGCCAAGTACGCCCATCGCCGCTTGCGCGGCTACGCTGCCCCGATGGCCCGTTCGCCGCATGGCACCGCTTCCCGTCTCGCGCCCTTCGGCGAAAGCGTCTTTGCACGCATCAGCCGGCTGGCGAGCGAGCATGGCGCGGTGAACCTGGGGCAGGGGTTCCCGAACTTCGACGGTCCGCAATTCGTGAAGGATGCAGGGAAGGCCGCGATCGATGCGGGATTTGGCCAGTACGCGCGGTTCATCGGACTGCCCGAGGTGAACCGGGCGATCGCCGCGCGCTTCACGGCCGATCAGGACGTCGAGGTGGATCCCGAGCGCGAGATCACCGTCACGAGTGGCTGCACCGAGGCGATCGCGGCCACCATGCTCGGCCTTGTCGAGCCGGGCGACGAGGTGGTCCTCTTCGAGCCCTTCTACGACTCCTATCCCGCGACCGCCGCGATGGCCGGCGCCGTGGTGAAGCCCGTGCGCCTGCAGGCGCCCGACTTCCGGCTTCCTGTCGAGGCGCTTCGTCAGGCGGTGACGCCTCGCACGCGCCTGATCCTCCTGAACACGCCGCACAACCCGACGGGACGGATCTTCGACGAGGACGAATTGCGCGCCGTGGCGGAGATCGCGCGATCGGCGGACTGTCTGGTCGTCAGCGACGAGGTCTACGAGCATCTCTGGTACGCGCGGCCTCACAAGTCCATCGCCACGCTGCCGGGCATGCGCGAGCGGACGATCGTGCTGTCGAGCCTCGGCAAGAGCTTCTCGCTCACGGGCTGGAAGGTCGGCTGGGCGATCGCACCGCCGCATCTCTCGGCGGGCATCCGCGCCGCGCATCAGTTCCTCACCTTCGCCACTGCCACGCCCTTGCAGCGCGCCTGCGTCGAGGCGCTCTCGGCGCCGCCGTCGTACTTCGAATCACTGCGGCGCGAGTACGACGAGCGCCGACAGGCGCTGCTTGGGGTACTTCGTGGCGCCGGCCTCGATCCGATGGTGCCGGAGGGCTCGTATTTCGTCCTGGCGGAACATGCCCGTTTCGGGCACGCTTCCGATGAGACCTTCTGCGAGCACCTGATCCGGCAGGTGGGGGTTGCCGCCATCCCGTGCAGCGCGTTCTACGCCAACAAGGAGGGGTCGGACCGCCTGGTCCGGTTCGCCTTCTGCAAGACCCTGGAGACGATCGCCCAGGCCGGGGAGCGTCTGAAAGCCCGTCTGAACCCCCTCGCGGCCGCGGGAGGTTCCTGCTAAACTGTTTGGCTCGCCCGATTGCAGGAGAACCCATCGTGTACGCCATCTTCGAAGACAGCGGAACCCAGATCCTCGTTCGCAAGGACGACGAGATCGAGATCGACCTCCGACCCCTCACCGAGGGGCAGAAGACCCTCACCTTCGACAAGGTGCTCGCGGTCGGCACCGCCGACGGCAAGCCCGCGAAGATCGGTCTGCCTTACCTCAGCGGCGCCAAGGTGACCGCGGAGCTCGTCTCCGAGGAGACCGGTCCCAAGCTGCGCATCGGCAAGTACTCGCGCCGCAAGGGCTATCGCCGCACGCTGGGCCATCGCCAGACCACGCTGCGCGTCAAGGTCACGGCGATCAGCGCCTGAGCCTTGGAAATCAAGCGAAACCCGCGGCCCTGCCCATCGAGGGCGGGGCCGTTTCGCGTACAGTGACGACGTGGATAGGAGTCCGCCCTTCGGCGCTTGCGCCGGAGTGAGGAAAGTCCGGACACGACAGGGCAACGGTGATGGCGAACGGCCACCGGCCAAGCTGAAGGCCAGGGACAGTGCCACAGAGAACGAACCGCCGAACGGCCCGCAAGGGTGCGTGGCAAGGGTGAAAAGGTGCGGTAAGAGCGCACCGCTCCAGCGGCGACGCTGGAGGCACGGAAAACCCCACCGCGTGCAAGCGCAAGCAGTCCCTCGCCGGGAAACCGGCACCCGCGGCCCGCGGGCTCGGGACGGGTCGCGTGCTTCGAGGCCGTCGGCAACGGCGGTCCAGAGAGAAATGGTCTCCACCGGCGCAAGCCGGCACAGGATCCGGCTTATTTCCACGATCAGCGGCGGCGGGCCTTCGGGCCCGCCGTGCCGCTTTTGACCCTCTGAATGTCGAAAAACACGGATTTGCCCTTGAACTCGCGGCCTTCCCCGCGACAATCGGGCTTCGCCGCGGCGGCAGCGCCCCACAGCCGGAAGTACCGGCAGCAGGGGAGGCCAAGGCAGGAAGCCAGAAGCCCGGCAAGGACCCAGGAGACGACATGAACGGTTCGAAGACCACCAGCCTGCAGGCCTACACCCTGTTGGTGTACCGCAAGGCGATCCATCCCGAATTCTTCCAGATCGAGGCGCGCAAGCGAATCGAGCACCCCCAGTACGAGTTCGAGGGTTGGGTCTTCAAGGGTGGGCACGCCGGCCGCTTCCAGTTCGGCGAGCTCTGCCTGTGCGAGGTCGTGGTCGAGGGCGGCCAGAATCTTCCCGAGAAGGGTCTGGTCACCACCATGCCGTGCGCCGGCGAGCGAGAGTTCGACGAGAAGTTCGGCGAGACGCTGAAGTACGTGACCACGCTGCAGACCGAGACGCTCAGCGAGCACCTCTACACGGGCACCTACCGCGAGATGCTCGCGCACGGCCGCGACCGAAACTGCATCATGACGAACTGGAACGACGATCAGGGGCGTCCAAACCTCTCCCTGCTCGACTTCCAGCGCTACCTCAACTCGGTGCACGTGCAGGGCTACCACCTTCGCAGCGACTGCGGAATGGTGCTGCGCACGCAGACGATGTTCGAGATGAGCGACCCCAAGAAGAAGCCCGCTCGCGGCTGATCCTCGCGTGACCGACGCGCGAATCGGCGTGCTGGCGGGTCTGGCGACCGCCGGCCTGTGGGTGGTCTCGGGCCTGTCCTTCACCAAGTCGGGACAGGCCCTTGGCGCCACGCGCGTGAACCTGCTTCGCACCGTGGCGGCGGCGGTGGTGCTCTGCGGAATCCAGTGGTTCGCCCTCGGAAGGTTGTGTCCGGGCATGCCCGACTCGGCGCTGATCTGGCTCGCTGCAAGCGGAATCCTCGGGCTCACGATCGGCGACCAGTTCCTGTTCACGGGCTACGTCATGCTGGGTCCACGGCTCGTGAGCGTCCTCATGACGCTCGCCCCAAGCATGTCGGCACTGCTTGCATGGGCAACCTTCGGTGAGACCATGAGCCGAGTGGGAGTCATTGGCATGCTGGTCACCACCACCGGAGTGGCCTGGGCGGCGCTCGGACGCGCCAGTGCCGACAGTCCCCACACGCCTCGCGAGCGCCGCACCGGCCTGATGTTCGGCGTGGCGGCCGCGCTGTGTCAGGCGGCTGGAATGGTCGCGGCGAAGCGTGGGCTGGATCAGGGGGTTCAGGCCTTCGATGCGCAGACGATCCGCATGTACGCCGGCGCCGCGACCGTCATCCCCTTGGCGCTGCTCGCGCGCTCGGCCGGGCTCACCGTCGCGTCTCGACCCTCGCCGCGGGCCTATGCGATCCTGTCGCTTGGCGTGATCAGTGGTCCGCTGCTCGGCGTGTACTTCAGCATGCTCTCCACCGCCAAGGTTCCGGTGGGCGTGGCAGCGACCCTGATCGGACTTGTGCCCGTGCTGATCCTGCCTGCCACGCGGATCATCGATGGCGAGAGGATCTCTGTGCGCGCGATCACCGGCGCCCTGATCGCGGTGGCTGGCATCGCGATCCTCTCGATGGGCGCATCGTCGCCCGAGGAGGTCCAATGAGCTCTTCGCAGTTCGCGCTGCTGCAGGCAGACCGTGCCATGGGCCTCTCGCATGCCCCTCGGCGCGCGGTCAGGATTCCGGAGGCGGCTTCGGAGCCTCCGCAGCCAAGGCCTGTGGTGGCGCCGGCCGCGCGTTCGGACCTGCCGTCGCCTTCGGTTGAGTCGACGGAGATTCAAGCGCGCACCGACGGGCCTCGCGCCATTCCGGCGCCTGCGGAGCGCAGTGGACCGGCTTCACGAGGGGCGGACGCTCTTGAGTCGTTGCGGCTCCGTCACGACCGCGAGTGTCCGCACTGCACCACCGCGACCGCGCACACGCAGACGGTCTTCGGCGAGGGCGATCCTGCAGCCCGGCTGATGTTCATCGGCGAGGCGCCGGGCGAGACGGAGGACCGGATTGGTCGACCCTTCGTTGGTCGTGCAGGGGAGAAGCTCGACGAGATGGTGCGCGCGATGGGCTTGCGGCGTGAGCAGGTCTACATCGCCAACGTGCTCAAGAGCCGGCCACCCGACAACCGCACGCCTCTCCAGCACGAGGTCGACGCCTGCGGGCCCTACCTGATCGAGCAGATCCTGACGATCCGGCCCGAGGTGATCGTGACGCTCGGAGGCCCAGCGACCAAGCTCCTCCTAGCGACCGATGTGGGCATCACGCGCCTTCGGGGCATCTGGAGCGAGTGGCGCGCGCCCGCTGGGGAGGTGGTCATTCCGGTCATGCCGACGTACCACCCGGCCTACCTGCTCCGGAACTACACCCCCCAGACCCGAGGCGAGATGTGGGCGGACCTTCAGGCCGTGATGGGCCGCCTTGGGTTGGCCCGCGCCTAGGTCACATCGATTGTTTTCGAAATCCTCGCATCTGGCGCATCCGGGGGCGGGGGCACCCCGTACCGTCTGACACGGCGGACTCTGTCCGGCGCAAACCAAGCCCCCCACGAGGAGCCTGCCTGCGGCCTTGCCGCGGCAGGCTCTTTCAATTGGCGCATGCGGGACCACCGTGTGACGGCCGAATCGGGAGCCCCCCGGCTCCCGTGGGGACCTCCGGCGGACCTGCTCGCCATCGCGAGCCACAAGCACCTCAGGCGGTGATCGCCAGCGCTGCGCAGGTCACCATCGAACCAGCCGTGGTGTCACGCATCTGGCGGTAGTCGATCAGCTCGACCGAAGCGGGCTTGGCGATGCGCAGCAGGGCGCTCATGTTGCCGACACTGCACCAGCGGCTCACGTTGTTCTGTGCCGCGAAGGGAGCCACGAAGGCGTCCACATTCCCGCTGCAGAACAGGCTGAGCCGCTCGCGGTCGAGTTGCTCGACCTGCCCGGCGATCGGATCGGTCACGGGTCCGGGATCCCCAAACTGGGGGCCAACATGGCTCAGGTCGCTGCTCGCGATGAACAGCGTCTTTCCGCCGAGCTCGTTGAGCGCGGTTGACAGCGAGGCCACGAACTCGTCCGTCGTGGCGCGTGCGCCATCGTCCGCCACCATCGGACGCAGAGGATCGGGGATCAGGGCCGCGACCACCGGCACGTCGCCATAGAGGTGCTGGACCCACGGAAGCTGCAGCTGGACCGAGTGCTCTCCAAGGTGGTCCATCTGGTCCGCGTAGATCCGCTTGGAGCCGAGCGACTTCTCGAGGAAGGCCAGAACAGCGCGATCGGCAGGCGCGACGCCGATCGGCGTCTGGAAGCCGAACTCGCTCATCACCACGCCGTCGCCGATTCCGAAATGGTTCGTTCCAAGCACCACCACGCGATCGGGCTTGCGGCTGGGGTCCAGCGCCTTGTAGGCGGCAGCGTAGTTGTGCCAGCCCGAGGCGAAGTCCAGGTGGGGCGCGACGACGCCCGTGACGGCTCCGGGAATCTCGGGATCCTCGGCCTGGGCCATCCATCCGGCAATGCAGGCGTTGGCGGCTTCGGCGTTCTCGCCCAGAGGGGCCGTGCACGAGATTGGGAAGTGTCCGGCCTCGTTGATGCGGGCCTTCGCCAGTCGTTCCAGTTCCTCGAACCGTGGGCCCCACAGCAGCCCCAGTTCGTCCATGCGGGTCACGATCTCCCGAAGCACGTTCATCGGAGCCTTCGTGCGCGCGCCGAGTTCCTCCAGCGACTCGCGGCCCTGGAACTGCAGGATCAGTGGAAGCACCTGCGGCTGGACCGCCATCGTCTGGGGGGAAAGCCTGGAGGGGTCGTACAGGAGCACGATCGGCGGCTTCCCTTCCTGCTGCATTCCCCGGGGCTGGAAATTCCGGATGCAGGGCCGCTGGAGATGCTCGGGCAGAGGGGCTTCCGTGTCGGTCATAAGGGGCACAGTGTAGTGTCGATGGTGTTCCGGTCCGGGAATTCGTCCGAACCCTCATCAGATCCGGGCGTTCGCTGGCCGATGATCGATGTTCATCCGGGTAGAATCGACCGTTCAGCCTCCGACCGAACAGGACCTAGACCCATGCTTCGAAACCTGCTCACCGTTGCCTGTCTCGCAAGCCAATTGTTCGCGCCCGTTTCGCTGGCGCAGGACGCCCAGGGCACTCCGGCGCCAGCCGCCGCTCCCGAGTCGGCGCCAATGCCCAGGAAGAAGCCCACCGGGGCATCTGGTTCCGAGCAGGTCGGCGCTGGCATGACCCGGCAGGAGCGGATGAAGAATGCCGCCTCGCAGACCTCGGCGCCCGTCGCCGCTGGTGGCGGCGACCCGACAGGCGGCGCTGTTCAGGCCGTGGTGGACACCACGCCGGTCGTGAAGATCGAGCCCGAAGTGCTCGATCTCGGCGAGATGGTCGTTGACACCGCCAAGAGCGGCAAGGTCAAGATCACCAACATCAGCGACAAGCCGGTCACGATCGCCAAGGCCATCACGAGCTGTGGTTGCACCACCGCGGGTGCGCCGAAGGATCCGATCCCGCCCGGCGGCTCCGCCGAGGTCGAGATCACGCTGAAGCCCGGTCCCAAGCCTGGCGTGCCGCTGAGCAAGCGAGTCACCTTCCAGATCGATGGCCATGCGCCGATGATGGTCACGGTGCAGGGCAAGGTTCCTGCATACATCAACATGATGCCCGACATGCTCGAGGCGCCGGGCGAGGGCAAGACCGCGGAGGGCGCCATCACGCTGAAGAGCGTGGATGGAACGACCCCGTTCAAGATCACCTCCGTGGTGCCGCCGATCGTGCCGGATGTGTCGGGCGAGGCCAAGACCGAGCACGTGGTGCACGTCGACTGGAAGCAGTGGGACGAGACGGGCAAGACCATCAAGCTCACGTTCACGACCGACCATCCGAAGGTGCCTTCGCTCAGCTGCCTGATCCGCCGTCCGGCGAATCCGTCCGGTGACCCGCGCGTTCCCGCGGGCCCCTCGGCAGCCGACCGCGCCGCCAGCGCACTGGTGACGGCTGCGCGCAGCGGTGACGTGGAGAAGGTCAGGAAGGAACTCGAGGGCGGCGCGAACGTCAACGCGCCAGACAGCGCCGGCGGGCGCAGCGCGCTGCACTGGGCCGCCAAGGAGGGTCGCATCGAGGTGATTCCGGTGCTGCTCGAGAAGGGTGCCGACGTGAATGTGCGTGACCGCGCCGGCAAGACCGCGCTCTGCATCGCGGGCGAGAACGGCAAGGTCGAGGCGGTCAAGCTGCTGATCGCGGCCAAGAGCGACGTGAACGCGACGGATCGCATGGGTGGCACGCCACTCATGTGGGCAGCCGCTTTGGGCTCGCCCGAGACCGTGCAGGCCCTCATCGAGGCCGGCGCAACCGTGAACATCGCGGACAAGAACGGGCTCACGCCGCTGCTGTGGGCCGCCAGCACGGGAGATCCGCGCACGGTCGAACTGCTCGTGCAGAGCAAGGCCGACCTGGCTGCGCAGGACAACCTGACCGGCGACACGGCACTCATGCGCGCCGCGCGCAACGGAAAGATCGAGAGCCTGAAGGCGCTGCTGGCCGCGAAGGCGGAGATCGAGGCCAAGAACCGTCAGGGCATGACGCCCTGGCTGATCGCCGCCGCGAGCGGAAAGGCGGAGAAGCTGCAGGCCCTCAAGGAGGCCGGCGCGAACGTGAACGCCACGGATGCCCGTGGCTGGAATGCCGTGGATCACGCGCGCAACCGTGCGGATGGATCGGCCCGTGAGGTCGAGGCCTATCTGGTCACCGAGCTCAAGCTCGCGCCATCCGGCGCCGGACAGGGTGCCAAGTGAGCGCCGCCGCGACCTCTCGCGGCGCGGCTTCCAGGCCGGGGTCGGCCCTCACGGCGCTTGTCGCGCGTGTGCGCGATCTCAAGCTGCTTGAAAGCACCGCGTCGGTCCTGGGCTGGGATCAGGAGACGATGATGCCGGAGGGCGGCGTGGAGCATCGATCCTCGCAGCTGGCCCTTCTGGCAAGGCTCTCCCATCAGTCCTTCACCGCTCCGGACATGAAGGATCTCGTGGCGGGCGCGGTTGCGGAGACATCGAGCCTTCCCGACGACCACGCGGATCGCGTGGATGCCCGGGAGATCGAACGCGATTGGAAGAAGGCCACGCTGCTGCCGGAATCGCTGGTCACCGAACTGGCTGAGCTCTCCAGCAGGGCCATGCACGAGTGGGCCGCGGCGCGAAAGGCGAACGATTTCGCGCGGTTCCGGCCGCTGCTCGAGCGAACGGTCGAGCTGAACCGCAGGAAGGCGGAGTGCCTGGGGTGGGCGCAGGGGGGCGAGCCGTGGGACGCGCTGGCGGATCACTACGAGCCCGGCCTGACGGCCGCCTCGGTTTCGGCGGTCTTCACGCCGTTGCGGCAGCGCCTGCAGGGGTTGCTCGATCGACTCAAGGGCGCGCCGCGTTCGCCGTCGAACGCCTTCAACGAACACGCGCTCGCCATCGCCGACCAGGAGCGCTTCGTTCGCTTCGTGGCCAAGCGGATCGGCTTCGACTTCTCGCGCGGCCGCCTGGATCGCAGCACCCACCCGTTCTGCGGAGGCAGTCACTGCAACGACGTGCGCATGACCACGCGGTATCTGGAGACGTGCGTGCTCGACGCGCTCGGCAGCACCATGCACGAGGCGGGCCACGGCATGTACGAACAGGGGCTTGATGGCACGCGCATCGGCCTTCCCATGGGCGAGGCGGCGGGCCTTTCCGTGCACGAGAGCCAGAGCCGGCTCTGGGAGAATCAGGTCGGCCGCAGCCGCGGCTTCTGGAGGTGGTGCAAGGGGCAGCTGCCAGCGTTCTTCGCTGACGCCTGCGATCGCTTCTCGGCCGACGAGCTGTACGAGGCGGCCAACGTGGTCGAGCCGGGATTCATCCGGGTCGAGGCCGACGAGGGCACCTACAACATGCACGTGATGATCCGCTTCGAGCTGGAGCGGGTCCTGATCCGGGGTGACCTTGCCGTGAAGGATCTGCCAGGTGTCTGGAACGCCATGTACCGCGACTACCTGGGGCTGACGGTCCCGGACGACCGCCGCGGCTGCCTGCAGGACGTGCACTGGAGCATGGGCGCGATCGGCTATTTCCCGACCTACACCCTTGGAACGCTGCTGGCCGCGCAGCTCTTCGAGAAGGCCCGCACGGACCTTCCGGGCCTTGACGAGGGGATCGCCCGGGGCGACTTCGCGCCGCTCCTGGCGTGGCTGCGGAAGCACGTCCACGCGGAGGGTCGGCGCCACCGGCTCGACGGACTCTGTCGGAAGGTCACGGGGCAGCCGCTTTCGGCGGATCCGCTGATGCGACACCTCGAGGGCAAGCTCCTGCCAATCTACGGATTGGCGTAAAGATCGCGTTTCGGCCGATGAATCCGTGCCTGGTTCCGCTAGACTGCGGGGCTCTCCATGGAACTCCGAAACGTCGCCATCATCGCCCACGTCGACCACGGCAAGACCACGCTCGTGGATGCCATGCTCCGTCAGGCGGGAACCTTTCGCGCCAATGAAGCCGTCGCCGAGTGCGTGATGGATTCGAACCCGCTCGAGCGCGAGCGCGGAATCACCATCCTGGCCAAGAACTGCGCCGTGACGTACCAGGTGCGCAAGGGCCCCAAGGCCGGCACGGCGGTGCGGGTGAACATCATCGACACGCCGGGCCACGCGGACTTCGGCGGCGAGGTGGAGCGCGTTCTGCGCATGGCCGACGGCTGCGTTCTGCTCGTGGACAGCCTGGAGGGACCGATGCCGCAGACGCGGTTCGTGCTCCAGAAGGCGCTGCAGATCGGGTTGAAGCCGATCGTCGTGGTGAACAAGTGCGACCGTCCCGATGCCCGGCCTGATGCCGTGGTGAACGAGGTCTTCGACCTCCTGGTCGACCTGGGTGCCGACGAGCTGGCGCTGGACTTCCCGGTGCTGTGGGCCAGCGGGCGCGACGGCTGGGCCAGCTTCGACCGCGACCAGCGGGATCGGGGTGTGGAGGACCTGTTCGAGGCGATCATGGATCGCGTCGACGCGCCCGTGAACGATGCAACCGGGCCGCTGCAGTTCCTGGTCACGAACCTCGACTACAGCGGCTACGTCGGACGCATCGCCATCGGTCGCGTGATCCGCGGCGTGATGAAGCCGGGCATGCCGGTCGGGATGTGCCGCGACGATGGCCGCGTGGATCGCGGTCGCATCACCAAGCTGAGCCAGTTCTCCGGTCTGGGCCGCACCGAGGCGACCGAGGTGATCGCGGGCGACCTCTGCTGTGTCGAGGGCCTGCCGGACATCGCCATCGGCGACACGATCGTGGATCTGGAGCGCCCCGAGCCGCTGCCGCGCGTGAGCGTGGATGAACCGACGCTGCACATGGTGTTCCGCATCAACGACGGACCCCTTGGTGGCAAGGAAGGCAAGTTCGTCACCAGCCGCCAGATCAGCGAGCGCCTGGATCGGGAGCTGCGTTCGAACGTGGCGCTGCGTGTGGCGCAGGGTGAAAGCGCTGACGAGTTCAAGGTGAGTGGCCGTGGCCTTCTCCATCTGGGTGTGCTGCTGGAGACGATGCGCCGCGAAGGCTTCGAGTTGACGGTCGGCAAGCCCGAGGTGATCGAGCGCGAGGTCGACGGCGTCATGTGCGAGCCGTGGGAGCGCCTGACCCTCGACGTCGAGAATTCCGGCATGGGTGCGGCGCTCGAGCTGCTGGGTTCGCGCGGTGGCGAGATCGGGAAGGTCGATCCGCGCGGCACGCGCATGCACATCGAGGCGGACATTCCCGCGCGCGGCCTGATCGGCCTGCGAACGAGACTGCTGAACGCCACCGGCGGCGAGGCCGTGATGCATCACGCCTTCGCGGCATGGCGCCCCGTGAGCCCCAATGCCGTGAAGCCGCGCGCCAACGGCGTGATGATCGCCAACGAGGGCGGTCCCGCCACCGCCTACGCGCTGGAAACGCTGAGCGAGCGTGCGGTGATGTTCGTGCGCCCGGGCGACGTCTGCTACGAGGGCATGCTGGTGGGCGAGAACAGCCGCGACAACGATCTCGTCGTGAATGCGGTGCGCGTGAAGCCGTTCAGCAACGTCCGTGCCGCCGCGAAGGATGCCACCGTCGTGCTGAAGCAGCCGCGAATCATGTCGCTCGAGGCCGCCCTCGAGTACATCGAGGAGGACGAGCTGGTGGAGATCACGCCGACCGCCGTTCGCATGCGCAAGAAGCTTCTGAAGGAGACCGATCGCCGGCGCGTCGAGCGCAGCGAGCGAAGCAAGGCCGAGGCGCTCGCGCGGGAAGCCTGATGGCCACCCTGGTGATGAAGTTCGGCGGCACCTCGGTGTCCGATCCGGACCGCATCCGGAGGGCGGCGCGTCGCGTCGCGGAAACTCGAGCGGATGGCCATCGGGTGGCCGTGGTGGTGAGCGCCATGGGTCACACCACCGACGCATTGATCGATCTTGCGGGACAGGTGAGCCGCTCGCCCGGCCGACGTGAACTGGACGCCCTCATGAGCACGGGCGAGGCCGTCAGCGCCGCGCTTATGGCGATGGCGCTCGAGGATCAGGGGCTGGCCGCGCGAAGCCTGAACGCCTTCCAGGCGGGCATGCGAACCGATGGTGCCCATGGCCGCGCCAAGCTTCAGGCGATCGACGCTGGACTGCTCGATGGCATGCTGGATTCCGGCGTGACACCGGTCATCACCGGCTTCCAGGGGATCTCGGATGGCAACCAGATCACCACGCTTGGGCGCGGTGGCAGCGACACGACGGCGGTGGCGGTGGCTGCGGCGCTGCGCGTCCAGGAGCGGGGGGGCTGCTGCGAGATCTACACCGACGTGGACGGGGTGCACACCGCCGATCCGCGGCTGGTGCCCGAGGCCCCCAAGCTTGGCGCCATCACGTACGACGAAATGCTCGAACTGGCCGCGATGGGTGCGGGCGTGATGCACGCGCGTGCGGTCGTCTTTGGCCAGCGGCACAATGTGCCCATTCACGTTCGTCACAGCCAGCGCCCCGAGCCTGGCACCATGATCCAACGGGAGACTCCGCGAATGGAATCGATCGCCGTCATCGGATGCGCCCTGAAGAGCGACCTTGGGCGCGTGCAGCTTCAGGGCCTGCCGCGTGCCGCTGGCGTGCAGGGCCAGGTCTTCAGTGCCATCAGCGCGCGCAACATCCTGGTGGACGACATCATCCAGACCGAGGGTCCGTCAGGCGTGGAGCTCGCCTTCACCGTGGAGCACGGCGACCTGCCCGAGGTCAAGATGGCCGTCAGTCAGGCGCTTGAGCGCCTGGGCGCGGGCCGGATCGACCTGGAAGTGGGACTCGCCAAGGTCAGCGCCGTCGGAACCGGCATGCGGAGCCACGCCGGCGTGGCCGCCCGCATGTTCCAGGCGCTTGGCGGGGCTGGCATCCCGATCCGGAACATCACCACCAGCGAGATCCGGATCAGCTGCCTCGTGCCGCAGGAGCACGGCGAGCTGGCGCTGCGCCTGGTGCACGAGGCCTTTGGCCTTGAGCGTGGCGAGCGAGTGACGCTGGCTGAGCAGCTCGGCACCGCCTGAGCGGCGCTCGCGCCAGTCCCTTCGAATGAGCCAAAGAAAGCGCCCTGGTCGTTCTGGCCAGGGCGCTGATCCATCAGGAATGTCGGCCGTGTCTCACTGGCAGGGGCCGAAGCTCAGCAGCATGAACGACACGTCGGATGCACCGACCTCGCCGTCGCCGTCGAGATCCTCGGGGCAGCCTGCGCACGGACCTGCGGAAAGAAGCAGGAACGAGATGTCGCCCGCCGTCGTCTCGCCGTCGCCGTCGAGATCGCTTGGGCAGGGGTTCGCCGCCGGGATCGCCGAGATCTCGATGTCGTCCACGTTCCAGCCGCCGTACACGATGCTCGTGTCGGTCGGTCCGATCGTCCATCGCAGATAGACGGTCGCCTGGTTGTCGGCGATGCCCGAGATGTCGTAGGTCACCGTGGACCAGGCCGTCTCCTTGAGGGTGGCGCCGTTCTGCCAGAGCGTGGTCCACGTGGTGCCGTCGTTGCTCACGGCGACACTGGCCTTGTCATAGCTGCTCGACTCCACGTTCAGCCAGCGCTTGAACGAGACCCTTGAGCCCGTCAGCCCAGTGCAGTCGAAGGCCGTGGAGGTCAGCGTGTAGGCCGGCATGCTGTTCGTGTAGTCGCCGGCTAGGTTGTAGCCGTACACGTTGCTGCCGGTGGCACCCGAGGTCGGATCCTTGGCGCCGTTGCTGGAGCCGCCACCTGTCGGCACGCCGAAGCCCCACTGGCCGGTCGTGGTCCATCCTGGGTTCGTGTCCAGCGGCTCGCTGTAGACCACCTGCCGCGGCTGGCACCCGCCAGCGGCCTGCGCGATGCGCAGGCTCCAGCCGTTGAGCGTGCCCGTGTCGGTGTTGGCCGCATCCGACACGCGAAGACGCCATTGTCCCGCGGTCCGCTCGCCGTCGAGCCCCGAGAGTGACGCGGCGGGCACGGTGCCGCCGCCCTCGTCGTCGTAGGTGGTCACGATGTCGTCGGCGCCGCTTCCGGTGCGGTTGTGCAGCGCGATCACCGTGCCGGCAGGCGAGGTGAGCTCGACGATCAGATCGCCGATGTAGGTGTGCGTGATGTTCACGGCCACGTCGATGTCGCCGATGCACACGTCATCCGGCACCGTGATGTAGCTGTAGACGGTGGCGTTGTCGGCGATCGGCTTCGGGATGTCCGTCGCCGCATAGACCTGCCGGCCAACCTCGAGGGTTGCGCCGCGGGTCGTGCTGCCGCTGCCACCGCTGGCGTTGGCGATGGCGACTTGGCCCGTGTAGACGCCCGCCGAAAGACCCGTGGCGGTTCCTCCGAAGGCCACGGTGATGGTGCGCGAGGCGCCCTGCGTGTTCAGCGTGAACGACAGGGGGGCAGCGGAACCATCCACCGTCAGCCAGCCAGCGTTCGGCGTGACCGTGACGTTGACAGGCGCGGTCTTGGTGCTGGTGATCACGTACTGCTGGGTGGTGGTGAACGGCCCGCCCACGGCGCCGCCGCCGGTGATGGCGGTGGATGGCGTGACCGCGATGCCGGTCTGGCCCACCTCAACCGTGTAGGGCACGTTCGTGGTGATGTTGTTCGTCGTGTCGGTGAACACCACGTTGGCCGTGTAGATGCCGGCAGGCTTCGAGAGCAGGCCCGAACCTGCGCTCACCACGACGGAGGCATTGCCGCCGGACGCGAGGGTGCCGCCCAGCGGGCCCGCACCGCCATTGAGCTGCAGTCCGATGTCCGCCGAGAGCGACACCGTGTAGTTCACGGCGTTCGACGAGCCGTTCGTCAGGTTGTGCGTGACGGGCAGGCCGGTGAAGGGGCCGCCGACGTTTCCAAGCGCGGTGACCGCGGAGGTCGGCGAGACGCTCAAGCCACCCGTGGTGCGGGTGTTCACGACCAGCGTTCCGGTGTTGTCCGGATCGAGCCAGGTCTTCACGCCGGTGGATGCGGTGCCACCGCCGTTCCACGACACGCTCAGGCGGCCGTAGAAGTCGTTCGTGATGCTGGAGCAGCTGGCGGAGCCGCCGTGGAGCTGGCCCACGATCTGGTGGTTCTGGTTGTACAGCGGGCTGCCGGAACTGCCCGGCTCCGTGGTGCCGAGTTCCCAGTTGCCGACGCGGATGTGCGTGCCGTCGCCGGGCGAGGAGCTGCTGTTGTAGCTCGTCGTGGTGCTCGCCTGGTTGTCGAAGCTGATGCGCTTCTCGTCGGTGTTGGGGTGGTGGATCGCCACGTTGCTCGTGGTCTCCACGTTGCGCGCGTCAAAGCCCGAGTACGACACCTTCCAGGCCTGATTGGGCTGACTGCTCAGCTGCACCAGCGTCATGTCCGAAGGGGAGTACTCCGCGCGCAGGGTGGAGCCGCTCGTGAACTGCGTCAGCTGGCCGTTGCCGGCGCTGCCGCTTGCCGTGCTTCCCGGCGTTCGGCAGGTGCTGTTCTCGTAGTTCCAGAAGACGACGAGCGAGGCGGCGTTGCTGGAGCGCACGCCGCAGTGGTAGGCCGTGAGGAAGTACGGCGACAGGTCCTGACGCACGTTGTTGATCATGGCGCCGGTGCAGAAGCGGGAGCCGCCGGTCGACATCACGCCGACCGAGGGGATCTCGTCGCGCCAGCCGTCGCCCTGCGGGCAGACGACATCCACGTTGCAGGAGCCGCTCTTGTCGAGGGCGGCCGCCTCCTTTGCGATCTCCATGAATCGGCGGTATCCGGCGTTGACGGAGCCGACGACGAGCCGGACATCCTTCTCGAACGCCTTGTCGACGGTCAGTTCGACCACGATCTCGTTGCCCGGCACCGGCGGCGTCCAGAGCTGGCCATGATCGGCGTTGTCGGCGGCGGTGAACGGACGGACGATCGACGCCATCGTGCCGTCATGCACGAACAGCGTCGCGGTCTTGGGCAGCCAGAACTGGGTGAAACCGAGGTTCATGCTGACGGCGTTGTCGCAAACCAGTCGCAGTCGCCACACCCGGCGCTCGGAACCATCCTTGTCGGCGACCGTTTCCCAGGTGCCGTCCATGTCCGGGGTCAGGTGCACCTCGTTCGGGATGGCGTAGCGCGGCGCTTCGCCGGCGACGGCGGCAAGCTCGTCGTCCGCGGCGATCTTGCCGTAGTCGAGTTCGGGCGCGAAGCGAGCGTCCACCAACGCGGCCGGCAGCAGGTCCATCTGCGTGGCGGCGGGCTTCTCGAGCACGCGGGTGTCGGCGGCGCCGGCAGGCATCGCCCCAGACAGGAGCGCGATGGCCGTCAGGCAGGAGCGGAGCGCGCGCAACGAGTTCGAGCGGATCTTCATGTGACGTGGTCCTTCAGTCACTGGAATGCGAAACCCGGCGTCCACAGGGGCGCCGGTTCATCGCAACATAGACCCGTTTGTGAACAATGCCCAAATGAAGTGCGGTCTTGTGCAGATTTCAGCCCGGACTGCGTGTGGGGCTCGATTTAACAGAACACCCATTATGGGCGCAAAGGGGAGTTCAGCGCTGTGGCGCCGGGGTTTGCGAACCAGCCGGTGGCTCTGCCTGCTTGGGCGGCGTGGCGTCCGGTGGCACCGGCATGGAGGCGTCGTTCGGCCGGCCGTCCTTGGTCCAGGTCGGGTTGCAGGCGGTCTGGGCGAGCGACAGAAGGAACAGGCAGGCGATTCTGATCGGCATCGGTCTGGCTCCTTGGGTGGTCAATCCGTTCCCTCCTCAAGATCGCGGCTCTCCAGAGGGCGTGTGATCTGGTACTGGCCAGAGAACCAGCGGCCAAGGTCGGCGGCGCGGCAGCGTGGGCTGCAGAAGGGCCAATCCGACCCGAAGGGGCCGACGGCCTCCTGACAGGACGGGCATGGCCTGGCGCAGAGGCTGGCGGCGATGCGTTCGGCGAGGGTCCCCTGCGCCACATTGATCTCGATCGATCTGGCTGAGGCATCGACAGGGGTGATTCGCACCTGGACGGGCTGTGGAGGCCACGCTTCAGGGACACGCTCGGGCCACTCGATGGCCAGGACCGTGTCCATCGCTCCGGGCTCCACGCCGGCATCGCGAAGCTCCTCGGCCGAGCGCACCCGGTACGCATCGACATGCACCAGATTCGCGAGGGACCCCGGGTATCGGCTCATGACCGTGAATGTCGGGCTGTGAACGGCCGTCGCATCGCAGCCAAGGCCGGATGCCAGTCCGCGAACGAAACAGGTCTTTCCGGCTCCCAGATCGCCATGCAGAAGCACGCAATCTCCCGGCTGAAGCTCCATGGCCAGCGCGCGTCCGACACGCTCCGTGGCTTCCGGCGATGGGGTCTCGATGGAGAACGCGCCCATCTCAGCTGCCGCGCGCCTCGTGGAACCGCCGAACCCGATCCATCGCCAGTTCCACATCGTCGAGCATGCCGATCACCCGCGGCGCGTCGGGATTGGGCATGGCGCGCATGATCCCGACCTGCGTGGTGCTGGTCCGTTGACGGCCCAGCGTCTTGGGAACCCCTGTTCCGGCCGCAACCGCAAAGAGCAGTTCGTAGTCCTCGCCGTCCGAGACGGCCTCCCGCCAACCGCACCCGGCGCTGCACGGCAAGGCGGCGACATCGATGATGATCTGCACGTTGCTTGCCAGCGCCATTCGCCAGGCATCCTGCGCGAGTCCGTCGGAAAGGTCCATCATGGCGTGCAGGTCCGCGCCAAGCGTCGAGACCAGCGACTCCGCCTCGTCCAGTCGGGGCTCGAAGTCCAGATGATGCCCCGTGCCATCTGGTCGGAGAGATCCGCCGAGAGATCCCGTCACGTACAGGCGATCGTCGCACTTGCCGCCCGACCGCAGCACGGGTGGATGGAGCGGCGAGATCGGCTCGGCCAGGATCGTGACGGAGAGCGTGAGTGGTCCGGGGCCACGGTGGATGCCGGTGTCGCCGCCGACGAGCGGTGCGTTGTACTGCATGGCGGTGCGACGAACCGCATCCACCAGCCGGCGGGCCTGCGCTGGTTCCACGTCTTCCGGAAGCGTGCATGCGGCAAGGCACGCCATCGGTCGCGCGCCCATCGCGGCGACGTCGCTGACGTTGCGCGTGACGGCCTTTCGACCCACGAGTTCTGGATCGGTGCCCGCGACGAAGTGGATCCCCTCCACGACCTGATCAACGCCCACGAGCAGGGTCCGTCCCTGCAGATCCAGCACGGCCAGATCGTCGCCGGGTCCGGTCTTCACGTGCGGACCAAGCGCGCGCGCGGTGTCGCGTATGTAGGCAAGCAGATCATCCTCGCGAAAGCGTTCAGGCATGCATGGCACCTGCCTGCAGTTTCGCATCTGATGCGTGGACGTGCAGGAGCATGTGGGTCAAAAGGGCCGCATGACGAGCGGTGGCCCCCTGTTCCCGGGCGATGACCGCCCTGCCCGCGCGCGCCATCTCCTCGCGCGCGTGCGAGTCGGCCAGCAGGGCCGACAGGTCGCGGACGATCTCATGACGGCTTGAAACCCGCAGCCCCCCCGCCGCGATCAGCTTCTCGGCCGTGTCCTTGAAGTCACCGTAGCGTGGGCCGATGAGCGTGGCCTTGCCCAGGGCCACCGGCTCCATCATGTCGCTGCCGTGCAGATCGCCAAAACTGCGGCCGACCACAACCACGGTCGCCAGCGCATAGGCCTTTCGCAGTTCCCCGATGGTGTCGAGCAGGAAGCGATCCGAACCGGGCGATCCACCCGGCCGGCTGCGGCGCACGCATCCCGGCATCGCGGCGGCCGCCATGTCGAACCACTCGGGCCTTCGGGGTGCGCAGAGCAGCTGTGTGCCAGCGGGCACGCTCGCATGCAGCAGGGATTCCTCGTCTGGCGCCGTGCTGCCCGCCACCACGAGCGGCCGCGAGCGATCGATGCCAAGCGCGGCAGCGAGTTCCTCGGACCCCTCGACATGCTCGGCCACCTGCGCCGTGTCCCACTTCATCGTGCCGGTCACCTGCACCCTCTCGCGCGGCGTGCCCATGGCGGCGAAGCGATCCGCATAGGCGTCGGTCTGCGCGCAGGCGAACGCGAGCGATCCGAACATGGAGCGCAGCACGGGGCGCGCGAGTCGGTAGCGTGAGAAGCTTCGCTCGCTCAGGCGGCCATTGATCACGCCCACGGGAATGCCGCGGCGGCTGCAGAGACCGATGAAATTGGGCCAGGCCTCCAGTTCCATCAGCGCGACGAGCGTGGGCTGGATCCTGTCCAGGAAGCGCTCCACGGCGAACCCTGCGTCGAGCGGGTACCGAACCACGGCGATGCGGTTGCCGAAGAGCTGCTGCGCGCGCGCGAAGCCCGTGTCGGTGGTGGCCGAGAGCACCACGTCGTGGTCGCGAGCGAGGATCTCGACAAGATGTCGGGCCGCGTTGACTTCGCCCACGCTGACTGCGTGGATCAGCAGCCTGCCACCTGCCTTGGGCGCCGGAAGCGCACCCCCCCGCCCCAGCCGCGCCGGCCAGTCGCCACGTCGCCTGGACCCCCGGAGGAACTTCCACGCAAGGAAGGGGCTGGCCGCCACAAGCCCCGCCGCGTAGGCGGCATCGACCAGTGCGGTCACGGACGGCGCTCCTTGGGGGCGCGGCCGAAGTTCATGGCAGTCAGTCCTTCACCTGCGTGAAGTAGACGATGCGCGGCTTGTCGGTAGGCCTGTTCACGTTGGAGCGGTCGATGCACATCACGTAGCGGGCTTCCGACAGCAGCGTCTCGGGATCCATGGCGTTCCAGCGACCGTCCGGCCCCTGCCGCACCGTCTTCACGCGGAAGTACGCGGTGAACACGTCACTGCGGGTGGAGACGAGGTTCGAGATTCCCTTGAAGAGCATGTTCCGTTCCTCGCTGTCGCCGGCCACGCCGTCGGGCTCGACTCGGAAGGCATCGGCGACGGTGAGATCGCGGATGTTGTCCGGGTTGGGAAGCCCGCTGCCGTTGTTGTAGGCATCCGCGAGCGAGTAGTCGAAGGTGCGCACGCCCTGTCGATCCGTGCTCAGGCGAGCGTCCAGAGGATCGCTGCCGAGCTGCTGCGACGCGCTCAGCAGGAACGACTGGTAGCCCTGGCCACTCGTGGGATCCTCGCGCTCGGTGCGATATGGATCCAGTCCGGCCAGGCGCGATGACCAGGCCACGTCGTACTGCCAATCCGGGAAGGCGGTGAACCCCGCCGCCACCGGCAGCGCCGCGGGCGCGCCCGTGCCGTTGCGCCGTGTGCGTGTGGTGCGGGCCATGCCCAGAATCTCTGCCGGCGTGGTGATACCCGTGCCGCTCTGCATGCCGCGGTTGAAGTAGACGAACCAGAATGGATCACGCCGGGGACCGGTGACGGTGTTCCCGGTTCCCGTGCCGACCACGGCTGCCGCCGTGCCAGTGGGATCAACGCTGCCCGCGCCTTCGCCGCGATCGGCGTAGGTCGGATAGATCGGGAACGAATCCGGCACGCTGGCCTCGTTTCCGGTAACGGGGCTCAGGCGCCTGCCGCCCTCCGCGGGCTGCATCGGATCCTTGCTGTCGTGCGTGAACCAGTCCGACGGCGCAGTTCCTGCCGCCGCCGCGGCCAGGTTCACGTTGGGGTTCAGGCCGTCGCGGTAGATCACGAGCGCCTCCGACAGGCGGGTGGCCGGATTGGCGCCACGGTTGCCATTGGTCGAGAGGTTCGTGAACTGACTGTCCGTGTTCAGCACCGATCGCCCGGACACCGCGGGAAGACTTCCGGCCAATCCACCCTTGCCGTTGGAGAAGCCGAACGGTTCAGCCTGCGCGTACGTGGTCAGGCCGTAATCGAGCGACCCGCCGAAGCGGCTTCGTCCCGCGTCGTCGTAGACGAGCTGCGTCAAGTGCGGCAGCGCCCGAAGCACCTCCACCGAGGCGGTGTTCAGGTTGATCATGCCAGGCACCGGACGCTCCTGGAAGCCGCCTGACAGCGACGGGCTGCGATCGTGCTCCCACTGCGCCATCGAGGCCCGCGTGACGACGGGCTCGCTGCGCGCGGTGACGGTTCCGGTGCTCTGGCGGAGCGTCTCGTCGCGGTACACGTCGGCGGGAATCAGCGCGCCTGCCGGGCGAGCAGCCGTGAAGCCGATCGAGAATCCAAGGCTTGTCGCCGGTGCGCCATCCTGCACACGAGGATCGAATGCCGGATTGCCGGCCTCGCCTGCGGCCGACTCAAAGGGCAGCACGTTTGGCGCACCGCTCGCCGTCAGCACGCCTTCAACCGGCGACGACGAGGGATTCATCGCCACGGTCCGACCCGCGAACTGGTCGCGCCAGTCGTAGCGAAGCACGCCGCCAGGGCCGTCAAGCGTGAAGGCGTCGAACACGCGCATGCCCCAGGGCACGTTCGGCGCGTAGGGCGTTCGCAGGGCGCTCGTTCCTCCGAGCTGGATCGGGGTACCCCACGCCGGGTCGGTCGGGTTGCCCGTCTCGGGCTGGTGGAAGGCGATGTTCGGTGGATCGGTCTGCAGACGATTCACCATGGGGCCCTCGCCTACCGGGAATCCGGGCACGCGACCCGTCATGATCTCGGCGAAGGTGGCGCGGCACTGCGAAACCAGTCGCGGCGGAATCAGAAGGCTCGGGCCATCGTTGTTCACCCCGCGAGGCACGGCAACGCCGTTGAGCGCCGCCTGCTCGTAGTAGTTCACCGTGGTCTGCAGGTCCGTGGGTCGCAGCCAGCCGCCTCGCGAGTTGTTGGCCACATCGCGGTTGAACCTCACGAAGGGTCCATTGGCCGAAGTCGATGTCGGTGGCGTGACGATGTACGAACTCCACTCCGCGCCGGCGCTGGTGGCGGTCGTCTCCGGGTTGCTGTAGACGCGATAGGCCGGTCCCCACAGGAAGACGTCCGTCAACTCGCCAAGCTGCTCGAAGTCATCATCCTTGTGGAGCATCTGCAGCGATCCGCCATGCGGATTTCGGTCGAGCGTGTTCCAGACCCCCTGCATGAGCCACTGATTCGGTCCGCCGACGGTGGTCGTGCCATCGGCCGACAGGCCCAGGTTCGCCTGCATGGTCGCGATGGGCGTGTTTGCCGCCGCAAGCACATCGCCGTTGTGCAGCGCCGGGCGCATGGTGGAGCGATCCAGGATCAGCGCCTTGCCGGCGTGATCGACGAGTCGACCGCCCTTGTCACCCATGTAGACGCGGTACAGGCTCAGCGTGTCGCCGAACGGGAAGAGATCCACGCCCGTCGCGTAGTAGTTGCTGCCGTCGCTCACCCAGCGAGCCCGGTAGGAGCCCGAGGGCCCCTGAATCAGGTCGACCAGAGGGGCCGGCAGGTTCGACAGATCCGGACGCGACGCGGACATCGCGCGCTCCATCGGTCGCGGTGCCGGACGCGCCCAGGGCGGATAGACGAATCGAGTCGTGTGGTCGACAAGCTCAAAGCCACTTCCGTTCAGCAGGAAGTTCCCGTACTTGGCGAACAGGAAACGGCGATAGCCGCGCTGAAGGCCATTGCCTGGGTTGCCAAGAACGTCCAGTGCGCTGCCGCTGGCTGGTGGATTCGCGACGTTCCGGCTCAGCCTGTCGTCCACCACCGTCTGGCAGTTGAACGCCGTGGGCTTGCGCATGATCAACTCCGGATACGCGTTGTAAGGCAGCGGCTCGTTGCCATCGAGGGTCGAGACGGGATCGGCGGTCGTGCCGGCCCAGCCAAGGCCCTGCATGTCCGGCAACGGCGCGATAACTGGCGAGGTGAGCCAGTTGAACTTCCGCAGGCGGTGCATCCAGAGCAGGTCGGTCTCGTACGCGGTGGGCGTGCCATTTCCGTCCACGCCTGGTGGCGGGTCCGGCTGCCACATGTCGGGATCCCAGAGCTCCGAACTTCCCGCAGGCTCCATGGCGAACAGATCGCCGGCGGCGGTCAGGAACTCGCCGTTGTTGGCTGCGGTCCACTGGACCTCTCGAGTCATGTAGAGGTTCGGTCGAAGGCCTCCGGAGGTCGGTCGCCCATCCTGAGCGGGATCCTTGAAGTATGCGAAGTACGGACTCGAGACCGTGTTGCGTGCGGTCCATACCGGCGCGCGGTAGATCGGCACGCCGGAGCGCGCGAGTTCCTCGGGCCACACGCGCGGATTCGCGCTTGCAGAGCCCGTGCTGCCGCCGACGCCGCCCGAACTGCCCGAGCCTCCCTGGCCCTGATTGCCACCCGGTACCGAGGTGGTCGCTGTCGGCTGCTGGTAGCGGCTCGCCTGATAGCCGATCAATTCCTGCCGCATCGGCCGTGCATCGCCGCGCCATGTCATCGGCGTGTACTCGTTGACCACGCCGCCAGTCGAGTTCTGCCGCATGTCGACCGGCTTGTCGCAGCGATCCGGCTCGGTGCGCTGCGCGAAGGCATAACGCGGTGCGAGCGTGTCCGGCCCCGCTGCTCCATGGGCAGCGCTCAGGTTGTCCTCGGAAGCCATCACGTTGCGGTCTTGATCCAGCCGGGCGGGATCGAAGGGCGTTTCCGAGGCCAGCACGCCAGCCCGTCCCGACTCGAAGGCATCGGGATCAACGCTGTTGGCGGTGGAGGACGTGATGATCTGTCGCTCCCATGTCCAGAGTGGCAGGTTCGCGCCGGCCAGGTCCTGGATCGAGTTGCCCGAGCCCGGATAGGTGGCATTGCGGCCACTGATCACGCCGAACGCGGCGTCGAGATTCTTCTGACGCGCCAGCAGACTGCCCGGCCGGATGAGCGGGTCCCATCCCTGCTGCGCCCTGCCCTGCTCGGTCGCGTTGCTCGCGGGAACGGTCGGATCCACGGCCTGTCGAGTGGCGAAGCGCGCGTGATAGTTGCGCGCCCACGATCGCGAGACCCGCGTCCAGGTTGTGAAGTAGTCGCGTGACTCGTTGCCGGTGCGCAGCACGATGCCGGGCAGCATGAAGCTCGGGTCGACGGCGTTCTCGCTTGCGAGGTGCGCGCCGTTGAACTCCTCGGGCGTGGGCACCCACTCCTGCTCGTTTGGCGCGGATGGGATCGAGCCCACTGTCTGCGCAGCGGCTGGATTGAAGGTGGTCGTGGCGGTCGGGGAGAGATCCGCGCCCCAGCGCGACCAGCTGCTGAAGGCTGGACGGCGGTCCTCGCTCAGCCCACCGAAGCCGTTCTGCACCACCGAGTACTCCTGCGATCCTCGGAATCCGCCAGAGGTTCCAAGGCCACGCACCGGAGGAAGCATGGGCACCTCGCTCTCGCCAGGCTTCGCAGCGGCGTCGACGTTCGCGCCGAACTCGAAGGCGAATCCGCCACCCTGATCCACGTACGGATTCGCGTTGTTCTGCATGCCGAGCGTGAGATCGGGCACGGTGGATCGTGCGGCGATCAGGCTGAGCGCCGTCGGTGGCGGGAAGCTCGCGGCGTTGCCCTCGGGCTCGTCAAAGCCCACGAAGATCTTCTGCATCTCGTCCGGCACGCCGTTGGAATCGCGGTCAAGCGCGGGGAACGCGCGGCAGAAGGACTGGAGCTCGTCGACGTCGAGTTCGCCGTGAGGCACATTGCGGTCGAAGGGAACCGTCGGCCACGAGGTGTTGGGGTCGAGCAGTTCCGGCGGCGACGAGGCGGACGTGCCGGTCGAGCGCCATGTCGGGAACAGTTCCGCCTCGCTCTTCCAGGAGCCGTTGCCGGCGGCAGCGCTCTCGTTCGCGTCGCCGACGAAGTATTCCACGGTGTACGAGGCGAGCGGCCATGGCGTGAGCAAATCGCCCGTGACGAGCCGCACGGGGTAGGGATCACCCACCGCCGCGCCCTCGTACACGATGCGCGAAGGCAGGCGTGAAAGAAGGTCCTGCACCATGACCGGCGTCGGGGAGTCGCTGGTCATCATGGTCGCCCCGAGCATCACCGGCAGCGACGGCATGTGACGCCAGTTCATCCAGTAGGCGTCACGACGCGGGTTCAGGATGTCGCCCTTCCCGTCGCCTGCACCGAAGAACTTGCCGGAATCGAAGCCGGGCGCGCCGTAGGCACCGTTGAGCGCTGCCCAGCCATCATTCAGTCCCATCATGCGGCGGTCGCGGCCATCGGGCCAGCGGTGACGCGTGGGTGGCAAGGTGATCTGCGCGCAAGCGGTCCAGAAGCGGCCCCCCGTGACGAGGCTGCGATCCTGGTTCAGATGCGGATTCTCGAAGAAGCGCGCGCGTTGATCATCGGGTCGCGCAAGCGGCGTACCGATCACGCCGACCGGGAAGCGGGTCGCCTCGGTGGTCGCCGCCGGATCCGCCGGGAGCGGGTACTGGTACATCGACGTGCCGGCCGCCAGGCCTGGCTGGGGCAGGTCGACCTCGGCGGTGCGCGCCTGCTCGAACGGCGCCTCGGGGCGTCCGTTTCCGTTGACCGGACCGTTCGCCACGGTCGTCCAGTGGTTGAAGTCGTCGTCGGCGTCGAAGCGGTCCACCACGAGCGTGGTCGGCTCGATGAGCGGCGTGATGTTCGCCTCCAGGGCGGAGTTGCGAACCACCGTGGTGGTTCCCGTGGTCTGCACGGAATCACGCGGCGGGAAGATCGTGGAGGGCTCGCGCGAATCACGCGGGAAGACGACCGTGCTGCGCTGCACGCCCTTGGTGACGGGATCGATGCTCCAGCGCGAGCCATAGAGCGGCCAGAAGCGCAGGCGATAGCGGTCGATGGTGCACTCGATCGGCGAGATCGCCGATGCCTGGAACAGGTTGACCGACGCGTCGAAGTCGGCCGTGGTGCCTCCGACGGTCTCCGTGCGCCAATCCGCGTTGCGACCCGAGGGATCGCGCAGGATCCGCTCCAGCACGATGCCCGATCGCATGGCGTCTGGCGTGAGGGAGTACTTGAACTTCCAGAGGTCGTCGATGCGATGCTTGTGACCGGATCGCACCGGGTTTCCGCCCGCGCAGGCAATCAGGTCGCTGCGATCCATGGCGTTCAGAAGCTTGGAACGCGAGAGTCGCGACCGCAGGTCCTCGCCCTGCGCCGCCTGCAGCGAGGCCGAGCCAGGCGTGGCCTGGTCATCAAGCCATGTCGGTTGGCTGAAGAGACTGCTGGTGACTGGCGAGGTGCTCTTGTCCCAGACGGTGTGACGAAGCGGCAGCAGCGCGGCCGTGTTGCATGGGTCCGGCTCGGGCCGGATCTCGGTGTCGGGCTGCATGGCCTGCACCTCGACCGCGCTTCGGCCGAGATGCTTGCCATCGGTGTATTCGTACAGGTCGAAGTAGTCGAGCCATCGGCGCCTGAAGAGCGGATCCCACATCGCGACCGTCGACAGGTCGGCCTGGTTCACGCGCTCGTAGCGGATGCGCGTGAAGGGATTCTCAAGCAGGAAGCTGGCGCGCGTGCTTCCGCCGGTGTTCAGGTTCGGGAACCAGTTCGAGTTCTTCGGCACGCCCACCGAGTCGGCGATCAGGTACACCGTGGCCGTCGAGGGCTGGAACTCGGTGGCCGGGGGCAGCATCAGAGGAACGGGCTCTCCGCTGGCGTCCAGCACCACCCTGCCGTTGGCGTCAAGTTCGTAATCGGGGAAGTCGTAGATGTTGCCGAAGATGTTCAGGCGGAAGTCGGAAAGCCGAAGCGGCTCGCTGTACGGATTCGCCACCTGCACGACAAGGACCGGGGTGCGGATCTCGTTCATCTCGTCGCGGAAGCCGTCCCTGTCTGGCTCGGCGACCATGCGCATCTCGACCGGCGGAATGCTGGGGGCGCCCGGACGCGGCGGAGGCAGCCGGACAGGAGGCTGGCTCGATGCGTCCGCAAGGCGGGTGAGACCACGGGCCCAGTTCATGGCGAGCGCCGTGGGGATCAGGTTGCGGGTCGCAAGGCTCGGGTCGCTGTCACGATCGACGGGCGAACGCCTGGGGAAGAATTCCAGGATCGGGTTGTTGCGCGGATCCGACGGGTCGGGCTCCAGGCGCGGCCTGCCCACCTGCCCGTTCACCACCGCGACGAACTTGGTGCGCTGCAGGTGCGCCTGCTCGACCGGCGAGAAGCTCTGCAGATCGTCGGGGAGGATCGCCGGGGGCGCAGGCGACACGAGCGTGTCCTTCGTTCCCAGCGCTGACGAGATCATGCGGCCCGGGCTGCGGGGAAGATCCACCACGCCGTTCTTGGTCACGGTGGTCGCGGGATACACCCACCCGAAGAAGCACTCGGACAGGAAGGGTTGCTTCTCGTTGCCGGGGAACACGATGTCCGCGGAATCCTCGCTCGGGGCGTCGGTATTGGCCGGGTGATTGGCGTTCGGAAGGCTGCCCGAGTTTCCTGCGACCAGGTTCTCGCCCCAGGCCGCATTGGCAACCTTGGAGGGTCGCGATGGATCCACCGCGCGGATCGCCTGGGGCGACGCGAATTCACGCATGCGACGGGTCACGTCGGTTGGCACGGGCGAGTCGCCATAGTCCGGCCGATGCTTCACGGCGCTGAAATCGACGCCCTCGACCTTCAGGTTGCCGTTGCTGTCGACGAACGGATTGCCGTCGGCCTGCTTCTGGGCAGCGCCGCTCTCGTACCAGGGCAGGATCGGTTGCCACACGGGTCGCAGCGGCGTTCCGCTGCTGCCGCGGCCGAAGTTGGTGCTGGAGACATCACGGATCATGTCCGGACGGCTCCGCCATGTGGCCAGATTCGCCGACATGCTTGCGGTGAGCGCCTCGGTGCTCCAGGCCGAGCGCCACGCCAGATCACCCAGATCCGCAAGGCCCTTGCGATCGGCGGCAAGCATGCCCTGCCGATCGGCGGGCTCCACGGCCCCAGCCACCCGCGCATCGAATCCCATGCGCAACTGATCCAGGAAACGATCCGTGTAGCTGGCGTAGGCGAGGTTCACCACACCATCCACCAGGGTGTTCGCCTGCCGGGGCCCGAGGTCGCGCAAGGAGGACTGCCACACGTCGCCACCGGCGGGGTTGATTCGCTGTCGCTGCGGACTGACGGTGCGCAGCGCGGGGCGCAGGCGCTGACGCGCATTCAGCGCGAAGTCGATCATCGCGCGACGCTGCTCCTGCACGGAGTAGGCGTAGACGAGCTTCGGATAGCCGCGCTCATCGACCAGGCCGAACTCGTTCAGATGGGGGCGAGGGCCCGAGGCCGCGCTTGGCAACTGCTCCAGGTCGGACTGGGACAGGCGGCGCTGGATGAGCAGCGGCTGTCGCAGGTCGAACTTGCGGTTCATGTACTCGAACAGGCTCACGCCACGCGTCCAGTCCGAGGGACTCACCGCGGGCGGGGTCATCGAGATCTTGATGCCGTCGGGGAACGGGTCGTCACTCGTGGTCACGCGCATCAGGTCGTACGCGCCCCAGCGCAGCTCGGTCGAGGAGATCACGCCATCGCCGTCCTCGTCGATCGGCCCCGGCACCTGCGGGTGCAGATCCAGCCACAGGGTCGCGTTCTGATAGAACTCGTAGGGGTTGCCGATCGCGCGCGACAGTGCGAGATAGTTGCGGCCGGTCCACAGGTGCGGCGGCATGAGCTCGTTGCGCTGACCCGAGATCGTGGTGATCTTGCGGCGAAGGTCCTTCACCCATTGCGCCGAGTTCAACTGCATGCCGGCCTTGCCGCTCTCGGCCGCCAGCACCGAGCTGCGAAGCAGCGTGTCGGGCACGGAGGAGTTCTCTCGGCTCAGGCTGTCGCCGTTCAGGGCGCGCTCCAGCCGGGTGATGGCTCCCGCGTCGTTCAGGCCACCGTACGCCCGGAGCTCGATCTCGTCGGCGGGCTCGAACGGACGGAAAGGAATGGACTCGCCCAGGAAGTCGCGCGAGGATGCCGACAGCCGCATGTTCTGCGTCGCGTCGCGCCACGAGTTGTTCACGTGGCCGGTTCCCATGAAGCTGAAGGGTCCGTAGGCGATCAGGTCGCCCGAGACCGCCGCACGGAACCAGCGGGTGCGCTCCTCGGGCCGCATGAAGGGCGAGCCTGCATAGGCCCCCTGCACGTTCGGCGCGTTCGTCGGCGGACGCGCGCCCGGCGAGAACGAGGTGTCGAACCAGCTCTCCCACCGCCAGCTTGCCAGATCGGTCGGACCACCGCCGGAGCCCACGTAGCTGGCGTAGAGCGGTTCGGACTGCTGCCAGCGGGCGCCCGTTCCCGGGGGCGCGCTGGCGAGCCATGGACCGAGATTCAGCTGATCACGGATGCTCGGGAACACCAGGTCGATTCGCGGCGTTCCAGCGTCGAGAGGATCACGGCCAGCACTTCGGGCCGGCGTGTGCAGGTAGCCGTTCCAGAAGTTCAGTTGTGGCGATGAGGTGCCACCGGGCGCGTACCAGAGACCAAGCGAACTCAGGAAGGTCTGCTCGCCCTCCTGCAGCGTGGTCCAGGACCAGCCATTCGTGAGCGCGCCGGGCATCATCGGGGTCGGGTTGCCTGCCCAGCGATACGGATCGAACCCCTGCTCGAACTGCGTGGCGTCGTACAGGTCCGCGCGAGTGCCGGAGGGGTTGTTGGTCGAGGCGACCTTCGGATCTCCGGCGGACCAGCGTCCGCGCGCAAAGTTGCGCGTGCTGTCGAACAGGCCCACACGCGTGTCGGTCCACGGCGCCGAACCGAGTTCCGAGGGTTCGTCGCGGCTTCCGATGTAGGCGCCCTCGGGTTCCGACGTGACCAGCGCGACATCTGCGGGCGTGAATCCCGAGGTGGTGTGGCGATCGCCTCGCGTGGCAACGTTCACGTCGACCATGCCGGCGTTGTCCACGATGCTCACGCCCACGACGGTGCGGACGTTCTTTTCCTGCCCGACCGGGGCAAGGAACCAGAAGCTGTCGGTCCAGCCATCGCCATCGGCGTCGGCGAAGGTGCGCGACACGATGTTGCGCGGCGAGTTCTCGATGTACTCGTCGCTTGGCGGAACCGGCGTCGCGGTGGGGTCCAGCGAGCGGCCAAGTCCCAGCGGATCATCCAGCTTGAACAGGTTCGGCAACATGCGCGCACCGTTGCCGGCCTGCACGAGCGCGGTTCCCGAGCCCATGGTGCGCAGGTACTCCGTGCGGCTGAACCACAGGTTTCGCCTGGCGGAGAAGTCCCTGACCCACGTCGCGACCGACGCGTTGGAGGGATCATTGGAGGTCGCGGTGAGTCCCGTGGTCGCCAGCGGCGTGGGACGGCGATAGGCCGACCACTGCTCGTAGGGCGTGCCAAGACCGTCGCGGTCCGTGAACATGTCGCCAGTCATGGCGCCACCGACGAAGCTGCCCGTCGTGATGGTTGTGCCGGGCGCGAACTTTCCAAGCGCGGCCTCGCCGAAGGCCAGCGTGTGGCCCTCGATGTCGCTGACGTCGGGCACCACACGCCATCCGTTGTTCGCCGTCGCGGGGAACGACAGGTGCTGCCAGTGGCTGAAGAACGCGCCGTCGGGAACCGTCGGAAGCGGCGTGGTGCTGGTCGCCGCGAGCAGCCGCCACTCGGTCATTCGGACAGGCTCGGTGCTTCGGAGCCAGCGTGTGTCGCCGAATCCCGGGTTGCCGATCGGATTGTTCGCGAGCGTGCCAGGTGTGGCGAAATTCGGGAATGAATCGGGCAGCGGCTGGATCGGGAAGAAACGGTTCGCGCTGGGGTTGCCGCCGGAATCGAGGTCCACCGGCTGAACGTGGTCCGGCCAGTTGGTCCAGGGAATCACGCTGTACGGGGCGTAGTTGTAGCCGTCCGGCCAGCCGTCGCCCTCGCCCGAGGCGGCCCCTGCCACGCGCAGCGGATCCGTCGGGGAAAGCGCGTCGGAGAGCATGTCGCCACGACCGTTGGCGCCGACGAACGTGCTTGCTGCCTCCACACCGTAGCGCGCGTCGTAGGGCGATGGGTTCTTGCGTGCGGCCGCCGAGTTGCCGCCAAAGATGCCGGAACCGACGCTGTTGGGGTCGACAGGCTGAAGGAACAGGTGCTGCGAGACGTCCGAGGCCAGCTGCTGCGCGATCATCGAGGCGCGCGACGCGTCACCGACCGTGTCATGGATCGCCGCCGCCGTGGTTCGCTGCGCGCGCGATCGCGACAGGTACGCCGCGGCGATCAGGGTGAGCATGACCAGCAGGCCGCTGACGAGCAGCAGCGCATTGCCCTTGCGGCCATGGAATCGACGAATCGAAGCGCGAGCGATCATTGGGGTGCCTTTGGAAGATCCACGACGAACTGGAAGGTGCGCCCGGCGGAAAGCGCAAGCTTGGGGTCGTGAAGCGTCATGGTGAAGCGAAGCGCGGTGGGCCAGGGCGTGTAGTCATTGCGAACCTCCCGGAATGACGCTGCCTCGTCGCGCGTGAAGCCGGGCTCGTTCGTGAGGGGCTGCGAGCCGTTGAAGCCGAAGATGGCCTGGTAGACGAAGACCGGGACCTTGGTGCCGAGCGGACGCAGGATGCCGCGCGTTCCCTCGATGCGAGCGACGTCGATCGGTGGTCCGGCGACCGCCACCGTGAGCGTGTCGCCTGCGGCGGCGCGGCCCGCGGCGACGGTCTGGCGCTTGGCCGGATCCAGGATCGAGATCGGGGTGGCGAGCGCAGGATTGGTGTTGGTCGGGTTGGCCGCGATGGCGCCTGCCCAGCCCGTTGCCGCGCTGCCCGTGCTGGAGCCCTGGAAGTCCGGCGCAAGCGCGCCCGCCAGCATCGTCACGCCGGTCCTCTGCTGCGGCGGGAAGAGCGAATCCGGCAATCCGAACCACGGGATCCGATGCAGCGGGTTGTTCACCAGCGGGTCATCGGCGGCTGCGGCGGGCACACCGGCCGTTCCCCCACCCTTCGGACGGCCCGGGTTCGGCGTCGCGTTGGCAGGGAACCGTGAGGTGATCAGTCCAGGCAACGCCACATCGGTCACGTTCAGCACACCGCCCGCCGGACGTGCGATCGAGGCGGTGGCGAACTGCGGCGACTGCCCCGCTCCGACAACCTTGCCGGCGCCCGGCTTCCAGGTCCACTCGATCTGGAACGAACTGCAGTTGCCGCTCAGCGTCGGAACCACCAGCATTGAGTCGCCGCGACTCATGCTGGGCGCAGCGCGTTCGGCGCGCGGGAAGCCCCACATGCCCTCGTTGCTCTGCGCCGCGACACCCTGCGAGGCGCCGCCGAAACATGCAGAGGCGATGCGCTGCCGGAGCGAGGGCATGGTGGTCGTTGCCGAGCGCAACGGGTCGAGCTCCGAGAGCCACGCCACCGGCGTTCCGGTCAGATCTCGAGTTTCAAGCAGCGCGCGCAGGTCGCGCAGGGTGGTGGAGGCGATGTCGACGCGAGAGTTCAGCGTCCATCGATCGGGAAACAGCTGCGCGTCACCCAGGCTCGGATTGGTTCCGCCGGAGATCGCCACCATGGAGCTGCTGTCAACCTCCTTGGGGGTGCCGGACGTCCTGTCGGAGGGCCCGATCTGGAAGATGTTGACCGAACTGTTCGGTCGCATGGACATCGAGATGCTGCCCACGGTGCTCTGGATCCGCTGCGCGCGGTGATAGAGGGCGCCATCCGCGGCCTGCCCCGTGCTGCCTGGCAGGCGTCGCGAGCCGCCATCGTCGGCCAGAAGCACGCTCTGGCGCGCAAGGACCCATCGCCGTGGTTCGGGCTGAACCGCGTACCCCTTGTTCGCATTCGGTGCCGCCATGTTGAAGTAGCTGAGCTCGAGTTGCGGACCTTCCGCCGGCTTGGTGTAGGTCCACGGCAGCAGCGGCGAACCCGAGATCAGCGTGCTGCTGCTGCCCGAGCCCTTGCCGACGGAGAGCGGATCGGGGAAGTACTGCGGCACTTCCGTGCGCATGCTGTCGGTGGTGAGCAGCGGTGCCTGCACAGCCGTGCCGATGCGCACCATGCTGTTCCAGCTGCCGCTTTCGGGAGTCAACTGGACCTGCTTCGTGCCGCCGAGCTTGGGTTGCACGCGAAGCCCGTAGCCGTACCCGTCGTTCAGGCCCGTGTTGCCTGCGCCTCCGGGCGCCTGGTACTGCACCGTGGGCTGCTGGCGATCGGTGAAGAACACGATCTGGTCGCAGCGCAGGTACTCGTCGATCGGACGATTCGGATCGAGCAGCGGCACGGTGGGGTCGGTCGGCGCCCCGTAGATGTGGCGATTCACGTCGTTGCGCACCGCCACGCACTGGATCGCCAGGAATCCCTCGCGATTGATCCGGTCAATGTCGGAGCGGATCAGGCGCTCGATCGCCGTGGCGGTGGTCTGCAGGTCCGCGTTTGCCTCGCCAAGCCCAGACACCTTGCTGGCCGTGGAGAAGATGCGAGCCACGGCGCCCAGGATGATCAGCAGCACCGTGATGCTGACGAGCAGTTCGACCAGCGTGAAGGCGCGACGGTGCGTCACAGTTCCTCCACGGTGGCGTACACCGGCACGAGTTCGTTGTCGTTGGCATCCCAGCGGGGCACGAACCACAGATCCTGGATCCCCTGCGGCGCATCGCCGCCGGACCGCGGAAGCGCCAGGATGCCGCCAGCCACGCCGCTTCCGATGGCCGAATTGTCAGCATCGAAAAGCGCCTCGCTGAAGGGCTGAAGCGGGACAGGACGCGCGAGGAACACCGGTCCGTCGGCGATCGTGCTGCGCCCCGACACCACATGGTGCACGTTGCCATATTGATCGACCAGCCACTGACCGCCGGACTGCCACTGGTCCGCGTAAGGCAAGCCCAGAAGATCCGAACTGTCGGTGGCGGAAACCGGTCCCGTCCCGGGCACGCCGGAATCATCAAGTCCCGGTCCGTAGCGGCTTGGGTTGATCGACGAGTTCGCCCTCGCGTCAAGGCCTCCAGCCCCCCACGCATTGCCCTGCCCCTCGCCGAGCGCTCGACGCAGGTTGTTCAGCGACGATGTCCGGCTGGACACCCACTGGGGAATCGCGGGTCGATCCGCGATCTGTGCGCCGAATTCAGGATCCACGCGTGCATCGACCGGCGCGGTGACATAGGGCGTGCCGGCAGCGTTGGGCGATGCATTCAATTTGCCGACGCGATACACGAAGATCGCGACCTGGATGCGGCCATTCAGGCGCCGGAACATGCAGTCCCAGACGTAGCGCGGAGCATCCACCCGCCCCACGCCGTCAGCCGGCTGCGGCCAGTATCGCTCTCGCTGGGTGAAGAAGATCCCCGGCTCCTGAGGTGCATTGTTGGGGTTCGCCGCGTCGCCCGTGCGGGGTGGCGAACCGCCGAACGTGCCCTGCGACTTCGCGGGGCGACTGCCGAAGATCCACACGTGGTTCGTCTCGCGGGTGTCGCGACGCTGGTCGTACTTCGCCCGGCTGTAGGGGATCCCGAACAGGCGATCGGTCGCTGAGCCACTCGAGTACGTGATGCCGCGCGGCAGGTCGCTCAGTTGCCGCCCAAAGCCACCTGGAGGCAGTGAGGTTGCGAGCCTTCGCCCCCCTTCCTTGGCCGTGTGGATCAGGCTGAAGATGTCGTACATCCCCGCCTCGTCCACGCCGGTCGTGGCGGCGTTGTCATCCACGCACAGGCCGGGGCGCTTCCACGTCCAGTCACCACTCACGGTCGCGGGACCGTTGCGCCCCGTCGCGCGGTTCAACGGCACGGGATCTCGGACGATCTGCGTGGCGCCGGTCGGCGTGAACTCCTCGAAGGTGCCGAAGTCATCCTGCGACAGTCGCGTTCGGAGCACCGACAGCGCATGCTTGGCGACGATCGGGCCATACACGTCGTCCTCGGCGAACTGCTGCTGCACGATGCCCGCCGGGAACAGCGCGGCGATCGAGATCATGCCGATCCCCAGCACGAAGATCGCGAGGATGAGCTCGACCAGACTGAAGCCGCGGCGCATCATCGCTGCTGCACCTCCGCCCGGCCGGTGTTGCGGTTGAACTGGATTCGCGTGCCGAACTGCTCGATGTAGTCCGTCTGCTCGCAGATCTTCCGCGACTGGCCGATGCCAAGATCGGAACAGACCTTGGCCGTCGTCCATGCGGGGAAGAGCATTCCGAGCCAGTTCTTCTCGTCGTACATCTCGCGCGCCGCCTTGTCGTCGTACACCGCCAGCACCTGGGTGGTCACCGCATGCGGCTCGTCGCCCTCCTGATCCTGGATGTGCGCCTGCGCGGTGCTGGCGGCCTCGTTCAGGATGTCCTGCACGCCGTTGCGGTTGAAATCCATCATCGGGTAGCGACCCTGGCTCAGCGACGCGATGCCGCTGCTGTCCAGTCGCGTGATCAGTCGTCCCTGATCATCGAAGATCACGGCCACAAGGCTTCCGCACTCGTTGTCCTCGTCGGCACTCGCATCCTCGCTGAGCTTCGGCTGCGTCACCCACGCCCGGTCGTACAGTTCGTTGCCGAAGCCCGCGAAGCTTCCAGCCACGCCGATCCCCTCGGGGAAGGCGAACGCGATCATGCCGGGCTCGGGCACGAAGCGGTCGATGAAGATCTGCTTGGTCGCATCCCCGCTGGCGACCTTGCGCTGCATGGGCTCCTCGAGCCGCCCCACCACCGCCTCGGTCCAGCGACGCTTGATGCGCGCGGGGTTCGGGAACTTCATGATGTCGGCCGAAACCTCGTCGAACCGTTCCGCGCGCGCCCGGAACGCCACCATGACGGGCTGGTGGCTGCGGATCGCCAGCGCACGCGCCGTCTCGAGCACGTTCAGCAGGTCGTTCACGGCCTTCGTCATGCGGGTGTCCTGCCCGATGCGCTGCACGCTGACGGCGGTGATGGCGGCCAGCGCGACCAGCACGCCGATCACGGCCAGCAACTCGATCAGGGTGAAGGCGCGCCGACTCACCGCTCCGTCCTTCCGGGCTCGTAGTTGAAGATGTTGTCGCCCCAGTCCGGCTGGCCGTCGCGGTCGCTGTCGTTCATGCTTGTGGCCGGTCCGCCGGGCCCCCACTGAGGCATGCCCAGCAGTCGATCCGGCCCGCGCGAGATGAACAGCCAGCGACGACCGCGGCACCCAACATTCAGCGACCACTCATCGGTGGTCCGAACCGTCGCATCATCAAGATCGATGCCGATCCGCAGAGGATCCGCGGAGGCGCTCGAACCTTGCGAACGCAAGGCCTCGCGGGCCAGAGCGATCTCGGAACGCGTGGCCGGGCGACCGCACGGAACCACCGCAATCTGCTCGCCCCAGGCGTCGCGCAGGTTCATGCGTGTCACCATGCCATCGGGCCATCGCCGCTCCTCGGCGCGCAGCATGTCGCCAGGAATCCGGGCAAGCATCGCCGCGGAAGCCTGGTTTGCGGCCAGCAGCGCGATCAGTCGGGGCATGATGTAGGCATCGTTCACGAAGCCCGGGGGCAACTCGTTCACGTCCATGAAGGCCAGCGCGTCCTGCGGATCGGACGTGCCCACCCCCTTGCGGCGATTGAAGACCAGTGCCTGGCCCCGCTGCAGCTCGAGCTCGTCGATCGCCTGCTCGAGCGAGGTGAGCGCGGTCTCGGTCATGGTGCGTTCGGTGCGGCGAAGCACGCCCGAGCCCACGGCAAGCACGAGGCCCGCCAGCACGGCGATGACACCGATCACCACGAGCAGCTCGACGAGCGTGAAACCCCGGAAAAGGATCCGTCGCAGCTCGTGGCTCATGGATTGGGCCTCAGTGGTTCATGGCTGAGCACGTTGTCGGACCAGTCCGGAATGCCGTCCTTGTTGGAGTCCTTCAGGGTGTCGGTGGCCGTCGTGTTGAACGGAGGTCGTCCGACCTGTCCGTCAGGGCCCTTGCTGAAGAAGAGCCACTGACGGCCCGCGCATGCAAGGCCCAGATCTCGCTCCTCGAAGGTGCGCACGGTCGCGTCGTCAAGGTCGACGCCGAATTGCAGCACGGCATCCGCCGTTCTGGTCGGTCGCCCCGCCGCGATCTCTTCGCGCGCCTTCCTGATCTCGCCGCGCGTGGCAGGCCGCCCGCAGGGAGAGGCCTTCACGGTCTCGCCCCAGGGATCCTTCAGCACGTAGTTGTAGGTCACGCCGTTGAAGGTCTGGGTCTGCCGCCGCAGAAGTTCGGGAGGGATCCTGTTCAGGTACTCCCGGCTCTTCTCGTTTCGCATGAGAAGTTCCAGCAGCGCGCAGATGACGTAGTCGGAGCCGCGAGCATCCGAGGTGGGAACCTGAAGCTGCACCACGTCGTAGAACGGGAGCGCATCCGAGGCCGTCCCATTCACGCGCTGGAACACGAGCGGCTGCCCGCGCGCGCTCTCGAGTTCCGCGATCGCCTGATCCAGCAGCGAGAACGCGTCCTGCATCTGCTGGCGCTCGGAGCGGGCCGCCACGCCGGACCCCACCGCCAGCACGAGACCCGCGAGCACGGCGATCACGCCGATGACCACGAGCAGCTCGACCAGCGTGAAGCCGCGGCGCACGTTCATGGGCCGGTCTCCACCATGTTGTCCTCGTTCACGTTCTCCCGACCCTTGCCACCCGTGGCCTTGGGTCCGCTGAAGTTCACGCGGCGGCTCAGGTCGGCGCGCTTGTCGGGGCCGTAACTCATCACGGCGAACTCCGCCGCGCGCAAGCGGCGGGTGCTGGAGCGGTCGCGGCCCTTCATCGCCGGATCGACCGGGAAGTCCGGGTTCTCGTCGTCGAGCGCCTCGCGCGCCGCCTCGGCGGGATCCAGGAAGTCGCCCTCGGTCCCGCCGCTCGGGCGCAGCACGAAGAAGTCGCCAAGGTCGAAGCGCGTTCCATCGCTGGACTTGTCCGCTTGCGTGGGCGTCATGTTCAGGTAGCCGCGCCTGTAGTAGCGGATCGGGGTGCCCCAGAAGTCGACGACGCACTTTGGGTATGCATCGAAGTTCGGGTCGCCATCGGTCGCGCGCACGACGTCGTAGTCGAAGTCGGCCTGGCCGTCTCCGGTCACGTCGCCCACGCTGCGGATGCCGCGGATGCCGCCAAGGATGCTTGGATCCTTGAGCTCCAGGTACGGTCCGAGCGTCTTGCCCTTCAGGTTCGGCTGCACGCGAACAAGGCACTGGGCATCGTCGTTTCCGATCGCGGTCAGGGCCTGCGGGATCGTCTGTGCCGCTGTGTTGCGCGCCGGAACCGCGAGATTGCGGCTGCCAAAGAGACCGACGCCGAACTTGGCACCGGTGTAGTTGGTCGCAAGCGAGGTTCCGGTGAAGTCGGCCGGGAGCATTGGTGACAGCGCCGCGCCCCACACGCCGTCAATGCCGGGCGAGCGGATGCCCTCGCGCGGAACCTCGCGCAGGCCGCGCTTGGGGTCCCTCGGCATGGTCTCCGGCATGTCGCCGCAGATGCCGAATCCGTCCTGCGCGCGGTCGCCCGGACCGATCAGGTACTCCGCCAGGCTGGTGACGCTGTTCCAGCGCTGTAGCGCCTTGGCCTCGTTGCTGCTCCACTGCGACACCTTCGTGGTGCCGAGGGTCGGATTCGAGGCCTTCACGGGCGGCGGCAGCAGGTCGCGCATCCAGCCCAATTGGCCCGAGGGCATGAAATTGCCCACGGCGGTCGGCGCGGGGCCCGTCGAGAACGGAAGGCTCGTCGCCCAACCCAGCGCAGCCCCGCCCGCGGACAGGCTTCGCGGATCACCCAGCACCGGCGGGTAGTAGCCGTTGTCGGCCTTGAAGCGCGAGATCGCCTGCGAGAGCGACGTGAGCAGCGTGGCGGTCTTGCCCTTCTGTGCACGCCGGGTCGCGGCGCCCACGCCCACGATGAGCAGGCTCGCAAGCACCCCGATGATGCCCATCACGACGAGCAGTTCGATCAGCGTGAAGCCTGTCCGCGCGCTCCGGCGCATCACTTCTTGCCTCCGCCCGACACGCTCTCGATCATGCTGACCAGCGGCAGGAACAGCGCCAGCACGATGCCGCCGATGACGCTTCCGAGGATGATGACCATGAAGGGTTCGAGCAGGCTGAGCAGGCTGCCCACCGCCACGTCGACCTCCTCGTCGTAGTTGTCGGCGATCTTGGTGAGCATGACGTCCATGTCACCGGTCTCCTCGCCGACGTCGATCATGTTCACCACGAGCGAGTCGACCACCTTCGACTCGCGCAGCGGCACCGCGAAGTTCTCGCCCTCGCGGATCGAGTCGTGCACCTTGTTCAGCGCCTTCTCGAACACGTAGTTGCCGCACGTGTCGCGCGTGATCAGCACGGCCTCGAGGATCGGCACGCCGGCGCTCACCAGCGTGCCGAGGGTTCGCGTGAAGCGCGCAACCACGGTCTTTCGCGTGAGGTTTCCGACGCCGGGCAGCCGCAGGATCACGATGTCGAGAGCCGCCCTGCCGATCGGCGTCTTTCGTATGAGCTTGAAGCCGAAGAAGATCACGAACGGCGCCGCCAGGATCCAGATCACGCCCGGAACGGCCTGGTCCTTGGTGTAGGTGCCCGCGACCCACTTGCTGCCGTCGATCAGGAAGGTCGTGGCCGCCGGCAGCTTCACGCCGAAGTCCTTGAAGATCTCCTGGAACTTCGGGATGACGAAGTACATGATGCCCGTCACGATCGCGATGGCGATCGAGATGACGCAGCTGGGATAGATCAGCGCGCCCTTGATGCGGCGCTTCAGGCGCTCGCCCTTCTCCATGAAGTCGGCGAGGCGCTGCAGGATGACGTCGAGCACGCCGCCGACCTCGCCGGCCGCCACCATCTTGCAGTACAGGCGGTCGAACGCCTTCGGGTGGCGGGAGAAGCTCTCGCTGAGCGTGTTGCCGCCCTCGACGTCCTCGCAGACCTTGCCGAGGATCGTCTTCATCTTGCCCGGCTTCTGCTGCTGCTCGAGGATCTGCAGCGACCGCAGCAGCGGCAGGCCCGCGTCCTGCAGCGTGCTCATCTGCCGCGTGAAGAGCGTGAGCGTCTTGGCGCTCACGCCGCCGGGCATCGAGAAGCCGAGCTTGCGCTTCTTCTTGACCTTCTCAGCCTTGGGCTTCTCGGCCTTGCCAGCCGCCTTCGCCTCGCGAACCGACGTCGGGAACATGCCCTCGCCGCGGAGCTTCTGGATCACTTCGTCGCTGCTTGCGGCGTCCATGGTGCCCTTCTGGGCCTTTCCGGACGCGTTCATGGCCTCGTAGGCGAAAGTCGGCATTCGAATCTCCTGGTCTCAGGCGTGGTTCGAGATCAATCCTCGACGATCGTCTCGCGGACGACCTCGTCGATCGTGGTCTGGCCGTCGTAGATGCTCAGCAGGCCAACCTCGCGCAGCGTGCGCATGCCGCGCTTGCGCGCCTCGGCCCGCAGCACGGAGGTGTTGGCCTGCGCCATGATCAGCTCGCGAAGCGTGTCGTCCATCGACATGATCTCGAAGAGCGCCAGTCGGCCCTTGTAGCCGGTGCGGTTGCAGTGGTCGCAGCCCTTGCCGCGGAAGAAGCTGCGGCCCC
>JBIIOC010000048.1:0-15067 GCA_044337135.1 Phycisphaerales bacterium
GGATCGCCAAGATCACCATCGTTCAGGATGACGGTCCCGTCGCGGTCCAGGAACACCGCGCGCCGCACCGCCGCGCGTGCCGCACCGGCGGCGCCGCGCGACTCGCTCACACCACCACCGCAGGCTTGGGTTCGGGATAGTGGCTGTGCGGCACGCCGTCGCCGAAGCTGGTTCCAAGCGCGCGGGCGGCGCTGATCAGCGGATGATCCTCGTTCACCAGCCGCTGCTTGCCGGCCGAGTGCAGCAGGTCCACGTCGCCGAAGATGTTGTTCTGGCGCACGACCATTCGGTTGCGGCCGCCGTTCATGAGCGTCTGGATGGCGTGGTAGCCGAAGTGCGTGGCCAGGATTCGGTCCGCCGGAATCGGCGTGCCGCCGCGCTGGATGTGGCCCAGCACCGTGGTGCGCGTCTCGACGCGGCAGAGCTTTGCGAGGTCGTCCGCCACACGTTGGCCGATGCCGCCCAGCCGCACCGGATCGGGGCTGTTGTGCACCATGCGCGCCACGACCTGCTCGCCGCCGCGCATGCGCGCACCCTCGGCCACCGCCACGATGGCGAATCCCGGGCCCTTGTTCATGCGCTCGTCGACGTACTGCGCCACGCTCTCCATCTCGAACGGGATTTCGGGCAGCAGGATCACGTCGGCGCCGCCGGCCACGCCTGCGGTCAGCGTGATCCAGCCCGCGTTGCGGCCCATGAGTTCGCACACCATCACGCGGTGATGGCTGTCGGCGGTCGAGTGCAGCTTGTCGAGGGCCTCGCTCGCGGTGTTCACCGCGGTCAGGAAGCCGAAGCTGATCTCGGTGCCCACGATGTCGTTGTCGATCGTCTTTGGCACGCCGATCACGTTCAGGCCCTTGTCGACCAGCGAGCTGGCCGCGGCCATGGTGCCGTCGCCGCCGATCACGATGATCGCGTCGAGCTGGTGGCGCCGGGCCACGGCCACGCAGCGGTCCGTCACGTCGCGGTAGACGGGCTGGCCCTCGTGGTCATCGCCGACGTGATAGCGGCGTGGATTGCAGCGGTTGTTGCTCCCGAGAACCGTTCCGCCGCGCACCAGGATGCCGGCCACGTCCTTGGGCGAGAGCGGGCGCACGCGGTCGTCGATCAGGCCCTGGAAGCCGTCCTCGATGCCGGCGACCTCGATGCCGTACTGGAGGATGGCCGTCTTCACGACGGCGCGGATGACGGCGTTCAGACCGGGGCAGTCGCCACCGCCGGTGAGCACACCGATGCGGCGGATGTTGGCGGGAGGGGTCATCATGGCAAGTCGCGGAGTCTAGCCGCTCGTCCGGTGGTTCTCGATAGCCTTGGAGGCATGGCGGTCCAGGGAAGCCTGCGGGTTCTGGTGGCGTGGGCGGGCCATTCGCTCGCCCTCACGGCGAAGCCAGGCCGGACGGTGACGCTTGGCCGCGATCCGCAGTGCGATCTGGTGGTGCCAGTGCCAACCGTGTCGCGCCAGCACCTTCGCATGCTCCACGCCAAGGGGACCTGGACCGTCACCGACCTTGGCAGCACGGTCGGCACGCGCCGGCAGGGGTACTCGCTGCGGCCGAACCAGCCGGTTCCGCTCCTGCATGGCGATCAGCTGGATCTGGGGGCGGGCGTGCACGCCGTCGTGGAGATCGAGCGCGTGGGCACGGTCGCGGCGCTGGCGCTGGAGGAGTCCGCCGAGGTCGGACAGTCGAAGGCCGTGCCGCAAGCCTCGACGGATGGGTTGCTCGCGCACGCGCTCGCCGCCTCCCGTGCGATCGGACAGGTTTCCACCGAGGCTGACGTCTGGGCGAATGCCGCGCGGGCGCTTGTCGAGGCGACGGGACTGGGTGTCCGAAGCGCCGCCGTGGTCGAGGTGCACGAGGGCCAGCGGATCGAGGTCTTGAGCGAGCATGGCGCGCACGTGGAAGGGTGGAGTCGGCGAGGAATCGCGGAGGCCATCGCGCGGCCCGGCCAGACCGCGGTGTTCGAGCGTGGCGGGGGTGGCGGCGGTGATCGCGCCACGATGCTTCATGACAGCCAGTACCTGGCCTGCCATGCGCCGCCGCTTTCCCAGGGGGCCAGCAACGTGGTTCTCTGCGCCGAAGGCCGCACGGACCTTGGTGACGGTCGTGCGAACTTCACCCACTTCCTCGGCATCGTGTCGGAGCTTGCGGCGCAGGCGGTGCTGCAGTTGCGGCGCTCGACGATCGCGCGCTACGTCTCGCCCAGCGTGGCGTCGCTGCTTGCCCAGGGTGGCCAGGACACGCTGGAGCAGGCGCCTCAGTGGATGGATGCCGCATGCATGTTCCTGGACCTGCAGGGATTCAGCACCATGGTCGACGTCCGGGAGGACAACCTGCCCGAGGTCCATGCGCGCGTGCGCTCGGTGATGGACGCGCTGGCGAGAGCGGTCTTCGATCAGCAGGGCATGGTGGTGGATTTCACGGGCGATGGGCTCTTTGCCGCCTTCGGTGTTCCTGCGGCGCAGGAGGGTTTCCTTGGCGCTGCCGTGCGAGCGGCGCTCGCCGCGCGCGCCGTCGCGCCCGCCTCCCGGGTCGGGATCGACGCCGGCCGCTGCCTCTTCGGCCCGATGGGCGCGCGGCAGCACGCGAAGCTCGGCCTTTTCGGCACCGTGGTCAACCGTGCGAGTCGACTCGAGTCTCTCGGCAGGCCCGAGCGCCTGCATGCGGGCGTTCTGTGCACGGCAGCGGTGGCGCGCGACGCGTCCGCCCAGGAGAGCGCGCAGTTCCTCCGCATCGGATCCGTCCTGCCCGCGGGACTGTCGGAGCCGGTCGAGGTTCTCGAGGTCGTCGCGCGCGGCTCGGTGTCGGCAGCCGTGGCTGCGGAGATCGAGGCGGCGTCGCGTGGGCTGGAGCAAGCCCGCGGCGTCGAAGCGCTGAAATCGCTGGCGTCGAGCCTCGCGGCCGGAGCGGATCGCCATCCGCGCCTGCGGTGGTTCGCGGAGCAGGCCGAGCGCCTTGCCGCCGCCGAGCTTCCGTGGGACGGCGTTCTCCGGCCCGCGAAGTGAGCTGCGTGTCGCGCTCCACTACCATGCGGCGATGGCCGCTGAACCGCAGAAGAAGGAAGATGCCGCCCCCGTCGAGGAGAGCCCGTCGGTGCTCGAGGCCGCGCGCCGCGCCAAGCTGGATCGCTTCCGTGCCGAGCTGAAGATCGAGCCCTTCGGCGGCCGCGTGGAGGGGCTGGTGTCGCTGGCTGCCGCGCGCGCCGAGTTCCGTGAGGAACTGCAGGTCGCCGCGGATGCCGAAGCCGCGAAGCAGAAGGCCGATCCCGCCTACGCACCCGCCGAGCCGCGGCCGGTGCGCCGTGTCGCGGGCCGCATCGTGCAGCACCGCGACCTCGGCAAGCTCGTCTTCGTGTGGCTGCGCGATCACACCGGCGACCTTCAGGTCTCGATCAGCAAGTCGGCCGTGTCGGCGGGCGAGTTCGAGCTGGCGAAGGCGCTCGACTACGGCGACATCGTGAGCGCCGAGGGCCCCGTGGGCCGCACGAACAAGGGCGAGGTGTGCGTGTGGGCCAGGTCGCTCGCGCTGCAGTGCAAGAGCCTGGCGCCGCCGCCGGGCAAGTGGCACGGCCTCGAGGACAACGAGACGCGCTACCGACGCCGCTACGTGGACATGTGGGCCACGCCGAAGACGCTCGCCACCTTCCAGGCGCGCAGCCGCATCGTGAGCCTGGTGCGCCGCTTCATGGAGGCACGCGGCTACCAGGAAGTGGAGACGCCGATGATGCAGCCGCTCGCCGGCGGTGCGGCGGCTCGGCCCTTCGTGACCAGGCACAACGCGCTCGACATGCAGCTCTTCATGCGCGTGGCGCCCGAGCTCTACCTCAAGCGCCTGCTCGTGGGCGGCATGCCGAAGGTCTTCGAGATCAACCGCAACTTCCGCAACGAGGGGGTGGACCGCAGCCACAACCCCGAGTTCACCGCCATGGAGGCCTACGAGGCCTTCGGCGACTGCTGGACCATGCTCGAACTCACCGAGTCGCTCATTCACGAGGCGGCGGTGGAGATGGCCAAGGGCCGCGAGGATGCGGGCGCTGGCCCCACGCTGCCCTTCGGCGACATGTCGATCAACTACGCCAAGCCCTTCGTTCGCGTGGCATTCGGCGAGCTGTTCGAGCGCGGCGCGGGCTTCAGCATGTTCGACGAGGCCAAGGTGCGCGCCGAGGCGATCAAGCGCCATGTGGCCGACGCGGCGAAGCTGGATCACTGGCTGCTTGTGGAGGCGATCTTCGAGATCGTCGGCGAGCCACTCATCGATCCACTGCGGCCGACCTTCGTGACCGACTGGCCCAGCGCCATCAGCCCGCTCACGCGGCCCCGGCGCGACGATCCCCGCCTGTGCGAGCGCTGGGACATCTTCATCGCGGGCATGGAGGTGGGTCCGGCCTACACCGAACTGAACGACCCGGACATCCAGCGCGAGAAGTTCACGCAGCAGCTCGCCGGCATCGACGACGAGGAAAGCACCTTCCGCACGCTCGACGAGGACTTCCTCGAGAGCCTGAAGGTCGGCATGCCGCCCGCGGGCGGCCTGGGCATCGGCATCGACCGCCTGGTGATGCTGCTCACCAATTCCCCGAGCATCCGAGACGTGATCCTCTTCCCGCTGCTGAAGCGGCAGTGAACCCATGCGCGCGCGGATCCTGGCCCTGTTGCCGGCGCTCGCGCTGCTTGTCGCGTTCCGCGCGGGAGACGCCGCGCCGGAGGTCACCGAGCGCTGGTTCGAGGTCCTCGTCGGCGGCCGGCCCGCGGGTTGGACGCGATCGATCGAGCGTCGCGTGCCCGAGGGCTGGCGCACCGAGAGCGAGACGCGCCTGCGCCTTGGCCGTGGCGGCACCTCGCTCGACATGACCACCACCGGCTGGCTGATCGAGGACGAGCAGGGGGTGCCGATCCACGGCGGTCGAACGCAGGCCGGCAGCGGGCAGAGCCAGCGCGTGACCTGGCGCTACCGACCCGAGGCGATCGAGGAGCGCACGGTCGATCTGGACCGCATCCTGGACCGCAAGCTGCCGCCGGTGCCGGCGGGTGCGCTCGCGCCACATGCCTCGGAGGCGCAGGCGAGGGCCAAGCGGGCCTCGGGCGAGACCACGATCGAGCAGCTTGTCTTCGAGCCCGCGCAGGGCGCCGTGCCGCAGCAGGTGCGCGCCGTGCGAGAGCAGGAGGAGACCATCCGCGTGGCGGGTGAGGCCGTGCAGGCGGTGCGATGGCGACTCGAGGGCCCGATGGTGCCGGCGGGCTCGCGTGAATGGAGAGCGGCCGACGGCGAGCTTCTGCGCAGTCTTTCGCCCACGGGGCTCGGGAGCATCGAGAGCGTCCGCAGCACGCCTGAACGCGCCCGGCAGGCGCTTGATCGTGCTGGAGCCGGTCCCGAGGTGATGGTCGCCAGCTTCGCCGAGGTCGATCGGCCGATGTCCGATCCGGCGCGGTTGCGTCGCGCCGCCTTCCGGATCCGCTCCGCCGAGGGGGCGCAGCCGACCTCGTGCGGCGCACAGACCGTCTCGCGCGAAGGCGATGCCTGGCGCGTGAGCGTGGACCTGGATGCGCCCTCGCAGGAAGCCACCGCGACCGAGCGCGGTGATCCCGCCTACCTGTCCCCTTCGCCGATGATCGACGCGCGCGATCCGATGGTGGTCGAACTCGCCACGCGCGCGCTCGCGGATGCTCCTGCGGATCCGCGCGTGCGCATGGAGCGGCTGCGACGTGCCGCGGGCGCAAGTCTGCCGCGCAAGAACCTCTCCAGCGCGCTTGCCAGCGCCAGCGAGGCGCTTCGCACGAAGTCCGGCGACTGCACGGAACACGCGGTGCTGCTGGCCGCGCTCCTGCGCTCGCAGGGAATTCCGGCGCGCGTGGTCGCCGGCCTGATCTGGTGCGACGAGTTCGCCGGTCGCCGGAACGTCTTCGGCTGGCATCTCTGGACCCAGGCGCTCGTGGACGGGCGCTGGATCGACCTGGACGCCACGCTGACCGAGCCGGGCGTCGCGTTCCATCCCGGCCACATCGCCTTCGTCACCACGCCACTGGCCGATCCCGCTTCGGATCCGGCGCTTGTGCGGCTGGTCGCCGCGCTCGGTGCCCTGAAGATCGAGGTGCTCGATGGAACGCGTTGAACGCGCACCGAGCCTTCCACCGCGCGAGGTCGAGGGCCACAAGGGAACGTTCGGCTCGGTGCTGGTCATCGGTGGTCACGCGGCCAATCCCGTGATGCTCGGTGGACCGGCGCTGGCGGCACGCGCCGCGCTTCGCAGCGGCTGCGGACTCTGCACGCTGGCGATGCCGGAGCCGCTGCTCGCCTCGGCGCTTGCGGTGGCCTCCAGCGCGACGGGCTGCGCGTTGCCGGTCGATGCGGCCGGCCACCTGCGTCCAAGCGCCGCGGCCGAGGTGCTCGATCCCGTGCTTGCGCGCGCGCGCGCGGTCGTGGTGGGGCCCGGACTCGGATCCGGCTTCGCGGTGCAGCAGCTTGTCGTGCGACTTGTCTCGACCGTGGAGGTTCCGCTGGTGGTCGACGCCGACGCGCTGAACGCGCTGGCCGCGACGCCGGACTTCACGGCCGATCTTCGCGCGCCGATCGTGATCACGCCGCACCCCGGCGAGTACGCGCGGCTCGCCGAGGCGATCGGGCTGGATGCGGACCCGGTCACGCCGGCACGTCGCGAGCACGCCGCCGGTGCGCTGGCGGCGCGACTGGGGTGCGTGGTGGTGCTGAAGGGTTCGAACACGGTCGTGAGCGATGGTCTGCGCGCCTGGATCTGCGATGCCGCCGAGCCCGCGCTTGCCACCGGTGGAAGCGGCGACGCCCTGTCGGGCATCCTCGGGGGGCTCTCGGCGCAGTTCGTGCGCGCGGACGCGCGTCATGCGCTCCCGCTGTTCGAGACCGCCTGCCTGGCCGTGCAACTGCACGCGGACAGCGCGGCGCGGTGGGCCGCCAAGCACGGCCACGCCGGCATGCTCGCCGAGGAGATCGCCGACGGCGTGCCCGACGCGATGGCCGCGCTGCGTGGATGAGCGCACCCCGCGTGCGGCTAGACTCGCGGGGATGAGCGCCACTCGGAACGAAGGAACGGTCATGCCGCACATGGCCATCCGCGACCTCGTGCCCAACACCTACGTGAACGGCACCTACTCGCTCGTGAACCCGCAGATGGGCGTCACGCGCGCCGGCAAGCCCTTCTTCAAGGCGCTCATCCGCGACGCGACCGGCGAGGTGCCCGTGCGCGTGTGGACCTTCGAGGAGGCGCAGATGCCCGAGGTCGCGCGCACCGGATTCGTGTTCGTGAGCGGACAGACCCAGGCCTACAACGGCCAGGTGCAGCTGATCGCCGAGACGATCCGCGGTGTCGACGTGGAGCAGAAGGACCTGCAGCGGCTGCTTCCGGTCACGAAGGGGGACATCCGCTCCATGATGGACGAGGTCGCCGCGCTCCTTCGCTCGATGGAGCACCCCGGCATGCTGGCCCTCGCCGAGCAGTATCTGGGCAGCAGCGCGCTGATGGACCGCTTCAGCCACGCGCCCGCGGCGGTGAGCGTGCACCATGCCTTCATCGGCGGCCTGCTGGAGCACACGCTGCAGCTCATGCGCCTGGCCGACCGGACCCTGCCGCTCTACCCGGCACTCAACCGCGACCTGGTGCTCATGGGCCTTTTCCTGCACGACCTCGGCAAGACGGCCGAGCTCGAGTGGGAGAAGGGCTTCAGCTACACCACCGACGGCAACCTGATCGGGCACGTGGTGCGTGGCGCGGTCTGGCTGAACGCGATGGCGGCCAAGGCCGCCGCCGAGAAGGGCTCCGCCTTGCCCGCCGACGCGTTGCGCGTGCTGATGCACATGGTCATCAGCCATCATGGCGAGCTTGAACACGGTGCAGCGAAGGTGCCCAGCACCCCCGAGGCGATGTTCGTGGCGATGCTCGACAATCTGGACGCGAAGGTGGCCACGTCGCTCGTGGCCGCCGCGCGCGAGAAGGGCGACAGCCACGAGCCGGGCCACGAGTTCAGCGAGAAGGTCTGGGCGCTCGATGTGCGGATCTTCCGCCCCGATCCGCTGGCGCCGGGCGCCGCGCCCGCTCCGCCCACGGTCTGATCAATCTTCCGCTCGCGCCTCGAGCGCGTCCCGCAGCGCGGTGATCCGCCGCGGATCGAGCAGCGTGAAGCACCAGGTGCGTCGCGCCGCGAGTTCGCGCGCCAGGCGAGCCGCACCGGCGGCCTCCTCGGCGCCGCGCAGCGCATCCAGCTCGCCGCTGCGGCGGAGTCGCCCCGTGTTCCGCTCGCTCACGAGTTCACGGAACGCTGCACGCCGGCGCGGATCCCTCGGCGGGACCGCCGCGATCAAGTCCAGCGCGCGTCGACGCGCGGCGCTGGGGCCAGTGCCACCGGACTCGATCAGGTCGGGGTCGCACCAGGCACGGCGCCACGGCATGGCGCCCCGCGTGGGCTCCTGCGGCATCGGCAGCTCCATGCGAAGCGACGCGCTGACCACGTCGTGCGGTGGAAGGCTCCAGCCGAGCCATGCCCGGATCCAGTGGTCGGTCGCCTGCTCGTACACGCCGCCGCCAAGCCCGTGCGTGAAGCGATCGGCGAGCGCCGTCCGTGCGACGGCGCTCATCAGGAACGCCCGTGGAAGGATCGTGGCTCCGCGGGCCAGCGCGCCCGCGAGTTCGCGCGCCCCCGCGCGGATTCGCGTTCCATCGGCTCCCAGCAGCCACACGGGGAGCTCGGAATCCGGACCTCGAACGTGAAGGGCGCGGGCCGCGCGCGGCGCATGGCGCAGCGAGGCGTTGAAGTGCCGCGCGCAGGCCTCTGGGTCCTCCAGCATCCGCTCGAGAAGTCGGCGTGCCAGCGAGGTTCGCATCAGGTCGCTCGCCCGCACCATGACGGGGCGCTCGAGCCAGGTGCCGGCGAGATCCAGCATCGCGTGCGCGCCCTGCACCGCGGCGCTCGAGGCATCCGCGTGCACCAGCAGCGCGTCATGGATCGCCTGCACGGCGGTGGCCATGCGCGCGTCGACGCCCTCGCCCGCGTCCACCGATCGTGGCCGAAAGGCCGGGCACGCGAACGCCGCGCGGGTCTCGGCGGCCGCCGCGAAGCGATGTCCGCGCACGCCCCACCAGCCATCCGGGCGCCGGAAGGGCCACTCGAGCGGCATGCCATCGAAGCCATCCTGATCCACCACCACATGCACCGCATGCGCGCGCTCGCGTCGGGCGATGGCCTGCACCCACAGCGACTTGGCCAGGATTCCCCCGTGCCAGCACTCGCTCTGGTGCCCCGTGGCGAACACGGGACCCGAGGGCAGCGACAGCGTCGCGCGCGCCTCGTCGCGCCAGGCCATGAGCGGTCTTCCCTCGATCGTCTGCGGTGCTGGTGCGTGCGAGCCGGAGGATCGCACCACGATCTCCACGCCCTCGCCGTGCCGCGTCATCCGCCCAGGCACCCACCCGTGGCGGGCAGGTCTCGCGAGGCCTTGCCGGAGAGGCGATGCCGGAATCGCGCGATCTCGCGATGCATCGTGCGACGGTACACCGAGAGGCGAACCTGCGGGTCATCAAGACCGCCACCGAAGGTCCGGCCGAGATCCTTGTAGATGCGGCGCACCGGAATCTCGCGGATGCGCAGGCCCGCCGCGGCCGCCTGCACCCAGAACTGCAGCGGGAAGTCGTAGCCGTCGACCGAGAGATCCATGCGCCTCGTGGCCGCGGTGCGATAGGCCTTGTAGCCGCAGAAGGCGTCGGTCAGGTCGAGATCCAGGCGCGCGTTGAGTTCCTGCGTGATCTGCAGGTTCACCTGCCGGCGCGCCTCGGGCGCCGCGTCGTCCATCTCGTTCGTCGCCAGGTATCGGCTGCCGCTTATCACGTCGGCGCCACCGGCCTCGATCGCGTTCACGAAGTCCGGAATCTGCGCGGGTTCGTGCTGCTCGTCGCAGTCCATGGTGATGACCCACGCGTAGCCGTCCCGATCGGCCAGTCGCAGGATCTCCTGCATGGCGCGGCCGTAGCCGCGGTTCTCGGCGTGGCGGACAACGTTCACGCGATGCCGCGCCAGGATGTCGGGCGTGGCGTCGGTGCTGCCGTCGTCGATCACCAGCACGTCGCGCGCGAACGGCCGAACGCGACCGAGCACCGCCTCGAGCGTCGCCGCCTCGTTGAAGACGGGAATCGCGAGCAGGATGGAGGAGCGATCGACGGGCATGGGTGCCATGGTGTTCGTGCGGGGCGTGCGCGGGATTCGTCGAACTATGGTTCGAGGCCGATCGCCTTCCAGCGCCGTTCGATCTCGGCCGGCGTGCTGGGGTCCATGCACGACCCGTCGGCTTCCTGGCGGCGGAGCAATCGGCCCTCGCCATCGAACAATTCGAGGCTGGCTGGGGTGTCCGGCGTGTTCTGCACCTCGAGTTTCCAAGCACCCGGTGTCCCCTCGTCGCGTGACCAGCGCACCAGCCGCTGGCACAGGCGACCGCTGCCGGGATCCAGCGCGTAGAAGACCATGCTCGAGGGGGCGCTTCCATCCTTCGGCAGCATGGCGCCCAGCGCCAGCGCGACCGCCTGCGGCAGGTACGCGACGGGGGGGCGTGGCCAGATCGCGGGCTCTTCCATCCCGGCGCCCAGATCGCTCGCGACCATCAGCGTCGGCGGCTGCTGGCCATCGCCGCGAGGAAGGATCCCGACCTGCTCGAAACGGCTCTTGGGCCCCGCGCCCTTCTGCTCGCTTCGAACGGTCCAGGCCTCGCTGCCAAGATCCCACGCCACCCAGTAGTTCGCGCGCGTCTCCACGCGATCGGTGCCATCGGCCGCGGTGGTTCGCGCGATCAGCGAGATCAGCAGGCCCTCCTCGCGCTCGCTTGGCTTGTCGAGCACCGAGGGCCCCGTGCGGCCCGCGCTCGAGCGGGGCGCGCGCTTCATCAGCACCTCGACCCAGCCGAGTTCCTCGGGTTCGCCGTCGGGCCCCGGCCGCCACAATCGCCGCACGCGAGAAACGCCGTCGGCAAGCGCCTGCAGGCGCTCCTTCGACAGGCTCTTCAGGAACTCCTGTCCCCGCGTGATCGCGGCTTCGCGCTCGAGCTGGACCGCACGTGGATCGACGACCTGCAGCGTGGCGAAGCTTCGATCCAGGATGGCCTCGGCCTCGGCGAAGCGATCGGCAGGCATGCTGGTCGCGATGCTCACGAACACGCCGTCGCCCGTGCGTACCAACAGCAGTCCTGCAATGCGCGAGGTCGTGCCCGCCGTGAGCGTGGCCCACACGGCGCGTGCATCGCAGCCGGAAACCTTCCAATTCCGCTCCGAGAGCGTCTTCACTTCGGTGTTTCCAAGCGTCAGCGCCGCGAGGCCCGCCTTCACCTGCGCCGCGCAGTCGGTCTCGGCGTCGGGGCCCCACACTTGCTCGACGCGCAGTCGCCACTCGGGGCCGCCAGCGGGGGAGAGCACCTGCCAGGCCGGGAATTCCTCGCTGCTCAGGCGGGTGACATCGCTGCCCCTTGGAAGCCGAATCGAGGCACCGATGGCTGCAAACTGGGTGGGCTCGGTCTCAAGGTCATCCCCGGCAGAAGGTGCAGCAGGTGCAGCAGGTGCAGCAGGGGCTGGGCTGGGCTCCGGGCGCTGCGTGGATGGTGGGCTCCCTGAATTTGCTGCCCCGGGTCGTGGCGAGGCTTGCGGACGGCGCGCCGGAGGCGGAGGGGACTTCGAATCCTGCAAAGATGCAGATAGATGATTAAAAACAGGGGTATTATAAGACTCTTGGTACGACTCTGGCATCCCTGCGAAGCTCGCAAGCCCATTCAAGGCAAGCAGTAAAGATGCTGCTGAAGCAAGCCAGGCCTTGGGTTGGATTCCAATCCGCATGACGTTCCACAATACCCACTCCCGAGCATCTTGACGGCAGCCCGAATTTCTGTAGCCTTGTTCGTTCTCGCCATTTCCGGCCCAGCGGCACGGTGCCGCCCGGTCAAATGGCGTTGTTCGCGAGTGCAAAGAGGCAGGAACGCCATGACAGGCGGCAAGATTCGAATCCGCATGGAGGCCTACGACCATCAGGCCCTCGACGCGTCCGCGCGCGAGATCGTCGATCACGCCAAGCGCACCGGCGCCCGCGTGGCGGGTCCCGTTCCGCTGCCCACTCGTCGCGAGATCTACACCGTCAACCGCTCGCCCTTCATCGACAAGAAGAGCCGCGAGCAGTTCGAGATCCGCACGCACAAGCGAATCATCGACATCACCGAAGTCAACCCGCGCACCGTCGATGCGCTGAACCGCCTGGTGGTGCCCGCCGGCGTGTTCATCAAGATCAAGGCCTGATCCGAAGGAAGCATGACCATGCCCGCCGCAGCGATCCTTGGCAAGAAGATCGGCATGACCCGCTGGTTCATGGAGGATGGCACGAACATCCCCGTGACCGTGATCGAGGCAGGCCCCTGCATCGTCACGCAGGTCAAGACCACCGCGACCGATGGCTACGCCGCAGTGCAGCTGGCCTTCGATGACGCGAAGGCCCGCACCAGCACGCAGCCGGTGATCGGCCACGATGCGAAGGCCGGCAGCGCGCCGAAGCGCGTGCACCGCGAACTTCGTCTCGAGACCGACAAGGACGCCGAGGGCTTCACGCTCGGCCAGGCGGTGACCGTGAGCGCACTCGACGGCATCAAGTTCGTCGACGTGACCGGCCAGAGCAAGGGCAAGGGCTTCCAGGGCACCATGGTGCGCTGGAACTTCAAGGGCATGTGCGCCAGCCACGGCACCGAGCGCAAGCACCGTTCGCCCGGCTCGATCGGCGGCGGCGGCACCGACCGTGGCGTTGGCCCCAAGCTGAAGAAGGGCAAGAAGATGTCCGGCCACATGGGTGACGAGCGGGTCACGATCCGTTCGCTCGACGTGGTCAGCATCGACACCGACAAGAACCTGCTGGTCGTGAAGGGGGCTGTCCCCGGCGCCAGCGACGGCTATCTGTTCATCAAGACGCCCACGCGTCTCTACAAGCGAAAGGCACGCATCCAGGCCGGAAAGTGACCTGGATGGCTGGGCAGGCCCTTCGGGAACCGCCCAGTCGAAACAAGCAAGACCCCTGACCGAGTCGATCCCTGCCGCCGCCCAATCGTGACGGGCGCCGGAGGGTAGGCGAGACGGCCGCAAGGCCAAAAGGTGAATGACCAATGATTGAACTTCCAATCCTTGATTTGCACGGCAAGAAGGTTGACGTGCTGAAGATCGATGAGGGCGCGCTCGGTGGCGAAGTCCGCCACGCCCTCCTGAAGCAGGCGTACGTGATCACCCATGGCAACCAGCGCCAGGGTTCCGCCCGCACGAAGGGCCGCGGCTCCGTCCACGGCTCGACCCGCAAGCTCTACAAGCAGAAGGGCACCGGCAACCACCGCGTGGGCAACGCCCGCGTGAACAGCCGAAAGGGCGGTGGCGTGACTTTCGAGAAGACCCGCACTCGCGAGGACTTCCGCACCAGCCTGACCCGCAAGATGCGCCAGCTCGCCAACCGCAACGCGCTGCTGGCCAAGCTCGTCGACGGCGAGGTGAAGTGCTTCGCCGAGCTGAGCTTCAAGGAGCCCAAGACCAAGGCTTTCGCCGACGTGCTGAAGGCCGGTGGCGTGGACCGCAGCTGCCTCGTGGCCCTCAACGGCGCCAACGAGAATGCCCGTCTCTCCGCCCGCAACCTCGACAACGTCACCGTGACCCGCATCGAGCAGCTGAACGCGTTCGACCTGCTGAACCACCGCTACGTGGTGGTCGACAAGGCCAGCCTGCAGGCGTTCATCGACGGCTCGGCCATCAAGGCCGGGAAGGAGGCCGCCTAATGCATCCCACGCACATCATCCGCCGGCCCATCGTGACCGAGAAGGCCAGTTTCGGCACCGGCCACGGCAACCGCTACACCTTCGAGGTGGCGGGCACCGCGCGCAAGGACCAGATCAAGGCCGCCGTGCAGCAGCTCTACAAGGTGCGCGTGCTCGGTGTGGCCACGCAGAACCACAAGGCACGCGCCCGTCAGTACAAGTACGGGCTGGTCGCTGGCGCGATCACCAAGCGCGCCATCGTGAAGGTGCACCCCGAGGACAAGATCGAGCTCTTCTGAGCTGAGGAATTCCCATGGCGATCCGCATCTACAAGAAGACCACCAACGGCCGTCGCAACGCGAGCGTGAACATGCACGTCGAGGTGACGCGCTCGAAGCCCGAGAAGAGCCTGTGCCGTCCGCTGCCGAAGACCGGCGGCCGCAACTGCCAGGGCAAGCTCACCGTGATCCAGCAGGGCGGAGGCCACAAGCGCCGCTACCGCATGGTCGATTTCAAGCGCCGCAAGGACGACGTCGTGGCCACCGTGCTGTCGGTCGAGTACGACCCCAACCGCACCTGCCACATCGCCCTGGTGGAATACGCCGACGGCGAGAAGCGCTACATCCTCTGCCCGAAGGGCCTGAAGGTCGGCGCGAAGATCGTTAGCAGCCAGAACGCGGTCGAGCCCGACGCGGGCAACTGCATGCCGCTCAAGCACATCCCCACGGGTCTTGACCTGCACTGCATCGAGATGACCCCCGGCAAGGGCGGCGCCCTCTGCCGCGCCGCGGGCATGGCTGCGCGCCTGACCAACAAGGAAGGCCGCATGGCCACCCTGGTGCTGCCGAGCGGCGAGATCCGTCAGGTGCTGCTCGATTGCCGCGCCACGATCGGTGCGGTGGGCAACGCCGACAACGGCAACATCATGCTTGGCAAGGCCGGCCGCGCGCGCTGGCTCGGTCGTCGCCCGCGGACCCGCGGCGTCGCGATGAGCCACCACCAGCACCCGCACGGTGGTGGTGAAGGCCGCTCCAAGGGCGGTCAGGAGCCGTCCAACGCCAGCGGTACCCAGTCGAAGGGCGGTCGTACCCGTCGCTTCGGCCTGTCCAGTGACCATCTGATCATCCGTCGTCGCTACAGCCGCCGTTACGGCCAGCTGAAGCTCTGATTCCCAGGAGACACCCATGAGCCGATCCAGCAAGAAGGGCCCCTTCGTCGACGAGCGCCTCTACCGCAAGGTGGAGAAGATGCAGTCCGGCGGCCGCCGCGCGCCGCTGAAGACCTGGCGCCGCGCCTGC
>JBIIOC010000049.1:0-15007 GCA_044337135.1 Phycisphaerales bacterium
CAGGCCGCGTGCTGTTCGAATCGCTCGCTGGACTGAGGCTCGACGCCGTGTTCCCGCTGCTGGCCTGGGCGATCGGCTCCGGCCTGGTGGTCGCCTTGGCGCTCGCGTCGGCGCTTCCAGCCGCGCGCAAGCTGCTCTCGGAGAGCCCCCGCGCGCTGCTCACCGGCCGGGCGTGATGCCTCCGGCGTGCGCCGGATGAATTCCTCGGCAAGAACCGGCTGGACCGTGGCGGCGACTCAGAAGCCCATCGCGCGGGCGAGGATCACGCCCACGCAAAGGCTCGTGGCGGCCACGAGGAACTGCTGGAACAACTTGTGCTTCTGGTGCTTCGACATGGTTGATCTCTCCCGGACCCCCTACGGCGTCCGCGAACCGAAACGTGCGCTTTTCCCGGAGCGAAGACAAGTTTTTCGGGATCGCTTCGGAGATTTTGCGGTGGGCAGGGTCCGCAAACGATCTTTCGACGCGCCATGGGACCTGGATCACTCGCCCCGCGCCGCCTTGGAATCGCCGCCGCGGGCCGGCTCCTCGTAGAGTGACCGCGTGGCCACCGAACGCTTCGAACTCCGCAGCCCCTTCCGGCCCATGGGTGACCAGCCGCAGGCGATCGAGCAGCTGGTCCGGGGCGTCGAGGGCGGCAGGACCTGGCAGACCCTGCTTGGTGCCACCGGCACCGGAAAGACCTTCACCATCGCCAACGTGATCGAGCGCACGGGCCGACCGGCGCTGGTGGTGAGCCACAACAAGACGTTGGCCGCGCAGCTGTACGAGGAGCTGCGCGAACTCTTTCCCCGCAACTCGGTCAACTACTTCGTGAGCTACTACGACTACTACCAGCCCGAGGCGTACATCCCGCAGCGGGACATCTACATCGAGAAGGACGCGAGCCGAAACGACGACCTGGACCGGCTGCGCCTTGCCGCGACCAGCGCCCTTCTCTCGCGACCCGACACCATCGTGGTGACGAGCGTCAGCTGCCTCTACGGCCTCGGAAGCCCCACCGAGTACCGCAACCGCGTGGTCCACCTGCACGTGGGGCAGCGCCTGGACCGTCGCGCCTTCTTCGGCGACCTGACGGCGATGCAGTACCAGCGCAACGAGGCGGCGCCCCAGCGCGGCAACTTCCGCGTGCGCGGCGACAGCATCGAGATCTTCCCCGCCTACGAGCAGACGGCGCTTCGCATCGGGCTCTTCGGCGACGAGGTGGAGCGCATCGAGGTGATCGACGCGACCAGCGGCGAGCTGCTGAGCGAGGAGCCCAAGGCACTGATCTTCCCGGCGGTGCACTACGTGATGCCCGAGGAGCAGCGGGCGAAGGCGACGCAGCAGATCCGGGAGGATCTCGAAGCACGCGTGCTGGAACTGCGCACGCAGGGCAAGCTGCTCGAGGCGCAGCGACTGCTCGGCCGCGTGAAGTACGACCTCGAGATGATCGACGAGACCGGCTTCTGCAGCGGCATCGAGAACTACAGCCGCTACTTCGATGGGCGCGCCCCCGGCGAGCGCGCCTGGTGCCTGCTGGATTACTTCCGGCACGTGCCCGGGCGCGGCGAGCGCGACTGGCTGGTGGTGATCGACGAGAGCCACGTGACGCTTCCGCAGATCCGCGGCATGTACTTCGGCGACCGCAAGCGCAAGGAGACGCTGGTGGAGCACGGCTTCCGGCTGCCGGCCGCGATGGACAACCGCCCGCTCACCTTCGAGGAATTCGAGTCGCTCGTGCCGCAGTGCATCTTCGTGAGCGCGACGCCGGGGCCGCACGAGCTCGAGCGCTGCGAGGGCGTGGTCGTCGAGCAGGTGATCCGCCCCACGGGGCTCGTGGATCCGCCGATCCTGCTGCAGCCCGCGCGCGACCAGGTGCCGGATCTGACGGAACGCGCACGGCAGCGGGCGGCGCTGGGCGAGCGCACGCTCGTGACGGCCCTGACCAAGCGCCTGTGCGAGGACCTGACCACGCACCTGGACAAGAAGGGCCTGCGCGTGCGCTACCTGCACAGCGAGATCGAGACGCTCGACCGCCTGGAACTGCTGCGCGACCTGCGAGAGGGCGTGTTCGACGTGCTGGTGGGCGTGAACCTGCTGCGCGAGGGACTCGACCTGCCGGAGGTGAGCCTGGTGTGCATCCTGGACGCCGACAAGCAGGGCTTCCTGCGAAGCACCTCGAGCCTGATCCAGACCATGGGCCGCGCGGCACGCAACGCCAACAGCATGGCCGTGCTCTACGCAGACAAGGTGACACCCGAGATGCAGGCCGCGATCGACGAGGTCGAGCGGCGTCGCGCGAAGCAGCTCGCCTACAACGCCGAGCATGGCATCACGCCCGAGACGATCCAGAAGGCGATCCGTCGCGGCATCGAGCAGGAAGTGGCCGCGAGCCGCCTGGTGCGCGAGGCCGGCGGCCAGCGCACCGAGCGGGCATGGGACCGCGCGGAACTGATCACCGAACTGGAGCGCGAGATGCTGGCGGCCGCCGGCAATCTGGAGTTCGAGCGTGCCGCCACGCTGCGCGACCGCCTGCAGAAGGTGAAAGCGATGCCGGAAAGCGAGGGGCTCGTGCATCTGGCCTCGGATCCGCGCGACGAGCGCGGCGGCCCGAGCCGCGCAGGCATGCCGGGCACGCGCGGCAAGCGCAAGGGCAAGCCCCGCCCGCCGCGACCCGGAACGCCGTGACTCCAGAAACGACAAGGCCCCGCGCTTGGCGGGGCCGGCAGGTGAAGCGCGCGTTCAGCGCGAGAGGTTCGGCATGAACTCGCCGCGCGGAAGCCGCATGCGACGCACGCGCTCGCGCAGCATCGCAAGCTCGGTGGAATGCACCGGCTCGCGCTCGCCTGCGCGCTCGCGCTGCGGCGACGCCGTCCGAACGGGCGGCTCGGCGATCGCAAGGTTGCTGGTCGAGTTCTTCATGCGGTGATGCAAACCGTAGTCGGTCTCTGGCCAGGAAGCACGCCTTCCTGCCATCCCTTTCGGATGGATTGCCCGGAAGTCTGCACCCTTGGTGGGATTCGGCCACCGGAATCGGTGGATTTGGCCGGTTCAAAACTCTTTCCGGACCCTCTTTCAGGCTTCCGGGCCCCCGGAGTGCCACCGGTGCTCCTATAAAGGCGGTTCCTTGCCCCCAACCAAGCCCAGCATGGAACGCCAGATCCGCATCGAGGGTGCCCGCGAGCACAACCTCAAGGGGGTCGCGCTGACCATCCCGCGCGACGAGCTGGTCGTGTTCACGGGCGTCTCGGGCAGTGGAAAGAGCAGCCTGGCCTTCGACACCATCTTCGCGGAGGGCCAGCGCAAGTACATGGAGAGCCTCTCCGCGTACGCGCGCCAGTTCCTGAACCAGATGCGCAAGCCCGACGTGGAGCGCATCGACGGGCTGCCCCCCACCATCGCCATCGAGCAGCGCGGCGGCGGACACACGCCGCGAAGCACCGTGGCAACCACCACCGAGATCTACGACTACATGCGACTGCTCTGGGCGCGCTGCGGCACGCCCACCTGCTGGCACGTGAACGAGAAGGGCCACACGTGCGGCAAGGCGATCGAGGCAAGCAGCGCCTCGCAGATCACCGACACGCTGCTCGAGCAGTTCGCGGGCAAGCGCCTCATGCTCTGCGCGCCGGTGGTGCGCGCGCGCAAGGGCTTCCACAAGGAGGTCGCCGAGGGACTGCAGCGCCAGGGGCTGGTGCGTGCACGGGTGGACGGCAAGGTGGTCGACCTGCGCGAGGCGCTGAAGGCCGGTGGCGAGAATCCGCTTGGTCTCGGTCGCTACGAGGTGCACACGATCGAGGCGGTGATCGACCGCATCGTGCCGAGCGCGGACGATCGTCAGCGGCTGGCCGAGAGCGTGGAGACCGCGCTGAAGCTCGGCGAAGGCAACTGCATCGCGCTGGCCGAGGAGGGCTCCGACTGGATCGAGCACCGTTTCAGCGAGCGCTTCGCCTGCCCCGATCACCCGGAGTGCGCGCTGGAGGAGCTCGAGCCACGCCTGTTCAGCTTCAACTCGCCGCAGGGCGCCTGCAGCGCCTGCGCAGGCCTGGGGCAGGTGCAGGAGTTCGACCCCGACCTGGTGGTGAATGACCCGGACCTTGGCGTGGCGGAGGGCGCGATCGAGCCCTGGCGACGCAACGGCCGTCGCATGAACATCTACTACAGCCGGCTGCTGCGCGGCTTCTGCAAGTTCTTCAAGGTCTCGCCCGAGACGCCCTTCAGCAAGCTGAATCCGCGCATCCGCCGCTACCTGATGGAAGGCATCCCCGAGGCCGAGGAAGCCGAACTCGGCGTGAGCTTCGAGGGGGTGATGCCCAACCTGAAGCGACGCTACGAGGAGACCGAGAGCGAATTCGTGAAGGAGCGCCTGCTCGCCTACATGAGCAGCGCGCCGTGCCACGCGTGCGCAGGCAGGCGCCTGAAGCCCGCCGCGCTGGCGGTGAAGGTGCGTGGCGGCGATCGCGCCTGCAGCGTGGCCGACGCCACGGGCATGAACGTCGAGCGCGCGGCGGCCTGGTTCGGCGCGCTCAAGCTCACCAGGTCGCAGGCGAAGATCGCGGAGCCGATCCTGAAGGAGATCGGCGCGCGGCTCGGCTTCCTGCAGAGCGTGGGCCTGGAATACCTCACGCTCGATCGCGCCAGCGGCACGCTCTCGGGCGGCGAGGCGCAGCGCATCCGGCTGGCCACGCAGGTGGGCAGCGGGCTTGTCGGCGTGTGCTACGTGCTCGACGAACCCACGATCGGCCTGCACCAGCGCGACAACGACCGCCTGGTGGCCACGCTGCGGCACCTGACCGACATCGGCAACACGGTGATCGTGGTGGAGCATGACGAGGACACGATCCGCGCGGCGGACCACGTGGTGGACGTGGGGCCAGGCCCGGGTCGGCACGGCGGCACCATCGTGACGCAGGGGTCCCCCGCGCAGGTCGCGGCGTTCCCCACGAGCCTGACCGGCATGTACCTGCGCCGCGAGCGGCGCATCGAGACCCCCGCGAAGCGCCGGCCGATGAGCGAGGATCGCGCGATCACCGTGAAGGGCGCGCGCGCGAACAACCTCAAGGGCATCGATGTCGCCTTTCCGCTGGGCGGACTGGTCTGCGTGACCGGCGTGTCGGGCAGCGGCAAGAGCACGCTGGTGAACGAGATCCTGCTGAAGGCCGCGCAACGCGCCGTGAGCGGGTCGAAGGCGATTCCCGCGGCGCACGATCGCGTGAACGGCCTGAAGGGCATCGACCGCGTGGTCGAGGTGGACCAGAGCCCGATCGGCCGCACCCCGCGCTCGAACCCGGCCACCTACACCGGCGTGTTCGACGACATCCGCAAGCTCTACGCCGCCGTGCCCGAGAGCAAGGCGCGCGGCTACGAGCCAGGGCGCTTCAGCTTCAACGTGAAGGGCGGCCGCTGCGAGGCCTGCCAGGGCCAGGGCGTGAAGAAGATCGAGATGCACTTCCTGCCGGACGTCTTCGTGGCCTGCGAGTCGTGCAAGGGCACGCGCTACGCGAAGGAGACGCTCGACGTGCGCTTCAAGGGCAAGAACATCGCCGAGGCGCTCGACATGACGGTCGAGGACGCGGTGGGCTTCTTCGACGCGCATCCGCGCATCCGCGACATGCTGGCATGCGTGCGCGACGTGGGACTTGGCTACATGCAGCTTGGCCAGGCGAGCACCACGCTCTCGGGCGGCGAGGCGCAGCGCGTGAAGCTGGCCACCGAACTGGGCAGCCGTTCGGGCGGAACGGCGCTTTACGTGCTGGACGAGCCCACCACCGGCCTGCACTTCGACGACGTGCGCAAGCTGCTCGAGGTGCTGCAGCGGCTGGCCGACGCGGGCCACACGCTGATCGTGATCGAGCACAACCTGGACGTGATCAAGTGCGCCGACTGGATCGTGGATCTTGGGCCCGAGGGCGGCGATCGTGGCGGAACCCTGCTTGCCAGCGGCACGCCGGAGCAGGTCGCGGGCGTGCAGACAAGCCACACCGGCCGCTACCTGGCGCGGATCGTGGGCACCCGCGCACCGGAGGCGCCGAAGCGCCGACGCACGGCGGCAAAGGCCTGAATCCCCGCGAATACACTCGCCCGCATGAACGAATCCGCCAGCGTTCCCGCCCTGCGCCGCGTGACGAATCCCGGCGACGCGAACCACCAGGGAACGATCTTCGGTGGCTACATCCTGGGGGCGATCGACGAGGCGGCCTATGTCGAGGTGCGCAAGCACGGCGTTCACCGCTGGGTCACCGTGAGCATCGAGCGCGTGGAGTTCAAGGCGCCGGTGCACGTGGGCGATGTGGTGAGCCTGTACACGAAGCCCGTGCAGTTCGGACGAAGCAGCGTCACCGTCGAGGTGCGCGTGGTGGCGGAGCGATGGCTCGGCGGCGCGAGCGCCGAGGTGACCGCAGCCACGGTGAAGATGGTGGCGGTCGACCGCCACGGCAAGGCGATCGACTTCCGCAGCGCGCCCACCGTGGTGGAGACCGCGTGAGCGCGCCACCACCCCTGCGCCTGGCGTGCCTGGTGTCGGGCGGCGGCCGCAGCGTGATGAACCTGCAGGACCGCATCGAGCGAGGCGAGCTGCCGGCGCGCATCGAACTCGTGCTGGCCACGCGTCCGAATGTCGCGGCGATCCAGCGAGCGAGCGCTCGTGGCCTGTCCGTGGCGGAGATCCCGCCTTCGCCCAGGGAGACGCTGGACGATCGCGTGGACGCGGCTCTGGGCGCGGCAGGCACCGACCTGGTGGTGCTGGCCGGATATCTCCGACTGTTCCGCGTGCGGTCGTGGCAAGGTCGGTGCATCAACATCCACCCGGCCCTTCTGCCGCGACACGGCGGAAAGGGACTCTGGGGACATCACGTGCACGAGGCGGTGCTGGCGGCCGGCGACCGAGAGAGCGGCTGCACGGTGCACTGGGTCGACGAGCAGTACGACCACGGCCGGACGATCCTTCAGCGAAGGTGCCCGGTGCTGCCGGATGACACGCCGGATGCGCTGGGCTCGCGGGTTTTCGCCGAGGAACTCGAGGCGCTGCCCGAGGCGATCCGACGCATCGCGTCTGGATCCGCAAACCTCGTCCAGGCCTCGGGCTGACCCGTTTCAAACTTTACGAGACTTCGCGATCCACGCGATCGGGGCGTGGCTCGATTCACTTCCTTGTGAACCTTCCCCGCGAACCGTAGCCTGCCACGGAGCGCACGAGGCTCAACAGGAGGTTCTTCCATGCAGGTCAACATCACCGGCAAGCATCTTGAGGTCACGCCCGCAATCGATCAGTACATCCGTGGCAAGTACGGACGGCTGGAAAGGCACTTCGACCGGGTGCTTCAGGCCGACTTCGTGCTCGAGAAGATCCGGGTGGACCATCATCCCGGATTCCATGCGGAGTTGATCCTCGACGTGGAACACCACGAGGACCTGATCTGCAACGCCAAGCACGACGATCTTTATGCCGCCATCGACGCGGTTCTTGACAGAGGCGTGCGCCAGTTGACCGATCTGAAGGATCGGATGCGGAACCGGAAGCACTCCGGCTCCGAGACGCAGGACTGAATCCAAGGACCGAGGAATCCGAAACCGCCGCCATGAAGTTGAAGGACCTGATCGTCGAGAAGGCCATCGTCCCCGCGCTGAAGGGCGCCAAGCGGGATGAGTGCATCTCCGAGCTGCTCGAGGCGCTGGCCAAGGCCGGCGCCTTCAAGCCGGCGTTGAAGGCCGAGTTCCTCAAGGCGGTCGCCAAGCGCGAGAAGAAGGGCAGCACGGGCTTCGGCCACGGCGTGGCCGTGCCGCACGTGAAGACCGTGGAGGTCACGCGGTGCGTGGCGGCGATCGGGCTTCACGGGGCAGGCATCGACTTCAACGCGCTGGACCGTCAGCCCGTGCACGCGGTCTTCCTGCTGCTCTCCCCCGAGGAGCAGCCGGAAGCGCACCTGGACGCCATGGAAAGCCTGTTCGGCACGCTGAGCCAGGAGAATTTCCGCAAGTTCCTGAAGCAGGCCCGTTCGGTGGCCGACGTGGTCACCCTGCTTGAGGAGGCCGACGCGAACCCGCCCGCCCGGTGACCGCGTGGAGCAGCGACGCACGGCCATCCGCAACAGGCTCGGCCTGCACGCCCGTCCTGCCATGACCTTCGCCAGCACCGCCGGCGCGTTCCAGTGCGCCGTGCATGTGCGGCGCGCCGACAACCAGGAGCGCGTGGACGGCAAGAGCGTGATGCAGATGCTGATGCTTGCCTGCACCCACGGGACCGAGATCGAGATCGATTGCGACGGCCCGGACGAGCGCCAGGCCATGGAGGCGCTGATGAAGCTGATCGAGGGCCGGTTCGAGGAGGAATGAGTGGACGAGCGGATCGCCATCGCGGGTGACGGACAGATGGGCCTCGTGCTCGCGTCGGTGGCGCATGCCTCGGGCCACGATGTGCGCATCTGGTGCCCGTTGCCTGGCAGCGCCGCCCCGCTCTCCGCCGTGCGGACCAGCCCGCGCCTGGCGGACTTCACGCTCCCCCCCGCGGTCCTGGTGACGGAGGACGCGCGCGCCGCGCTGGCCGGCGCCACGCTGGTCGTGAGCGCGATTCCCTCGCAATTCGCGGCCGCGACGTGGAAGCGGATCGGAGGCCACGCGCCACGCGGCGTGGGTGTCGTGACCGTGACCAAGGGCGTCGAGGTGGGATCGATGCGTCGCCCGACCGAGGTGCTTCGCGACGCGCTGCCGGATCGCCCCGTGGCGGTGCTCAGCGGCCCGACGATCGCGCACGAGCTCGCCCTTGAGAAGCCCGCGGTCATGGTGGCCGGCAGCGACGACGCCGCGTTCGCGCAACGCGTGCAGGTCCTCTTCTCGCGCCCGTGGCTGCGCATCTACACCAGCGACGACCCGATGGGCGTGGAGCTGGCGGGTGCGGCCAAGAACGTGATCGCTCTGGCCGCCGGGATGGTCGATGGCCTTGCACTGGGCTTCAACGCCAAGAGCGCCCTGCTGGCGCGCGGCCTTGCCGAGATCGTGCGGCTTGGAACCGCTTCCGGCGCGCGCGCGGAAACGTTCTTCGGCGTGGCAGGCGTGGGCGATCTGGCGACCACCTGCTTCAGCCCCGAGGGCCGCAATCGGACGCTGGGCGAGATGATCGGGCGAGGCGCCAGTCTGGCCCAGGCACTGGAGGCGACGCGAAGCGTGGTCGAGGGCGTCGAGACGGCCAAGGCGCTTCGGGCGCTTGGGGTCCGAACCGGTGCGCCGACACCGATCATCGACGCAGTGTGTCGCGTGCTGTTCGAGGGCATGCCCCCGCACGAGGCCGTGCGCGAACTGATGGGGCGCGCGGCGGGTGCCGAGCGCGTCGGATGAGCCCGAACCCGGCATCGGCCGCTCCGTAGCCGGCCGCCCTGCACCCCTGCTAGCCTTGCAACTCCCGCGAGAACCCACGCCATGAGCAGCCTTTCAGCCAACGCCCCGTCGGCCCGACGCAACGAACGCCGTGACCACGCAAGCGGCGGAGAGCGCCTGGAGCGCCGCCTGTTCGTGGCATTGGCAGGCGGCACCCTGCTGCTCACGAGCTGGCTTGGCGCCTGGATCGGCCTGCAGCCGCAGGTGGCTCAGATTCCCGCCGCGATCGGCGCGATCATCCTGGTCACCCCGCTGGCCTTCGGCGCCTTCCAGGAGATCCGGCAGGGTCGGCCCAGCAGCGACTCGCTCGCGAGTCTGGCGGTGCTGGCCGCACTGGCGAACAATCTGTATCTGGCGGCGGGCTTCCTGGCGTTCTTCCTGTGGTTGAGCGAGCTGGTGCTGAGCCGCACCGCATGGGGCGCGCAGCGCGCGATCCGCGACCTGATCGAGCTGACTCCGGACATCGCCCGCGTTGTCGAGGCTGACGGCAGCGAGCGCGAGGTGGGACTCGACGCGATCCGGGTGGGCCAGCTGGTGCGCGTGCGCCCGGGCGAGAACCTGCCGGTCGACGGCAAGGTGGTGCGCGGACAGACCAGCATCAACCAGGCCAGCCTGACGGGTGAGGCCGTGCCGGTGGAGGCAGCCCCGGGCACGCCCGTCTACGCCGGCACGAGCAACCTGACCGGCCAGATCGAGATCGAAGTCAGCGCCGTGGCGAGCGAGAGCACCATCGGCAAGGTGGAGAAGCTGATCCGCGAGGCCGAGAGCGCACGCACGCAGCGCCAGGAACTCATCGAGCGGCTCGCCGGCGCCTACGTGCCGGTGGTGCTCATGGTGGCCGCGCTCGTGTGGTTCTTCACCAGCAAGAGCGAGTCGGCCGCGATCCGCGACCAGGCCGCCGAGCGGGCGATCACCGTGCTGGTGGTCACCTGCCCCGGCGCCCTGCTGATCGCCTACCCCACGGCGATGGTGGCCGCGTTCGCGGCGGCGGCGCGACTGGGCATCATGGTCAAGAACACGCGCACGCTCGAGAGCGCCTCGAACGTGGACACGGTGGTGCTGGACAAGACCGGCACGCTCACGACCGGCAAGTTCAGCGTGAGCCGCCTGGCCCCCGCCGACGGCGTGGATCCCGCGGCGTTGCTGCAGGCCGCGACCGACGCCGAGCAGAGCAGCAACCACCCGCTGGCGAGAAGCATCCTGGAGACGGCCGAGAAGGCGCGCATCCAGCCGCGCGCGATCGGCGAGTACCAGGAGATCCACGGTCGCGGCGTGTCCGCGCGCTCGCCGGATGGCGTGGTGCGGGCGGGTCGCGCGCAGTGGCTCATGGAACTGCAGCCCGGCATCGCCGCGCAGGTCGAGCAGGCCAGCGCGCGCATCGAGGGCATGAGCGGCGTGCACGTGATGGTGGGCGACCGCTATCTGGGCGCGGTGGGCCTGGAGGACAAGCTGCGTCGCAACGCGGCCGACGTGATCTCGCGCCTTCGCCAGCTCGGCGTGCGCAAGGTCTGCATCTTCACGGGCGACCGGCTCGGCGTGGCCACGCGCGTGGGCCAGGCCGTGGGCGTGGACTCCATCGAGGCGGAGTGCCTGCCCGAGGAGAAGCACGAGGAACTGAAGTACCTGATCAGGAAGGGCCACCGCACGCTGGTGGTTGGCGACGGCATCAACGACGGCCCGATCCTTGCGAGCGCCGAGGTGGGCGTGGCCATGGGGCTCTCGGGCAGCGACATCGCCACGAACTCCGCGGGCGTGGCGCTGATGAACGACGACCTTCGCAACGTGCCCTTCCTGCTGGAACTCGCCCGGCGCGCGCGTGGCGTGATCGGCCTGAACATCGCCGCGGCGCTGCTGCTGGCGATCGTGGGCCTGGCGCTCGCCGCGACCGGCCGCATCCAGATCTGGATCACGCCCTTCTACCAGGCCGCGGCCTACATCTTCGTGATCGCCAACTCGCTGCGACTGGTGCGCTTTGGCGAGGACGTGATGGACGCGGAGGAGTTCCGTCGCCAGAGCGAGGCGAGCCGCCCGGTGAAGCCGGTGCGACAGGCCGCGCTGGCAGGCCCGAAGAGCTGAGCCGGACGGTCAGCGTCGCTGTTCGCGAACCGCATCGAGGCAGCGCTTGGCCTCGGCCTCGGTGATGCCATCGGGACCGATGCGGATCGAGAGCTGCCGATTCAGTGGCATGCCGAGCACCGCCATGTAGACGGCCTGCCCGTCGAGCAGGAACACCACGGGCTTGTACATGTGGTTCTCGGTGACGGCCTGAAGCGTCTGGCGATCGCCTGCACGCACGTTCAGCAGCAGCGAGTCGCCGTTGCGACCGATCGCGGCGTTCTCGATCTGCGATGGAACCAGCACGGGCTCCGGCGAGACGATCAGCGTGCCTCCGCCGCGCACGGGCATCTCGCCCCAGCCCTCGCGCAGCTTGTTGTCGGCCAGGCGGAGCTCGAAGGGCCTCGCGGGCACCGCGGGCGTGGCGCGCGAGCCGCCGGCCTGCGTGACACCCGGCGTGGCAGGCTGCGACGCGCACGCGGCAAGCGCCGCGAGCGCCAGCGCCCAGAGCGGACGGGGCGGATTCATGCGATGGTGACGCCCTTGTCCAGGTACACGTCCTGGATCGCGTGCAGCAACTGCACGCCCTCGGCCATCGGCCGCTGGAAGCTCTTGCGGCCGCTGATCAGGCCCATGCCACCCGCGCGCTTGTTGATGACGGCGGTACGCACGGCCTCGGCCAGGTCGCCGGCACCGCTGCTGGCGCCACCCGAGTTGATCAGGCCGCTGCGACCGCCGTAGCAGTTCAGCACCTGGTAGCGGCAGAGGTCGATCGGATGGTCGCTGCACAGGTCGGTGTAGATGCGCTTGTCAAACTTTCCGTAGCTGCTGCCGCCCATGTTCAGGGCCTCGTAGCCACCGTTCACCTCGGCGAGCTTCTGCTTGATGATGTCGGCCTGGATCGTGACGCCCAGGTGGTTCGCCTGGCCGGTCAGGTCGGCGCTCACGTGGAAGTCCTTGCCGTCCTTCTTGAAGGCGTCGTTGCGCAGGTAGCACCACAGCACCGTGGCCATGCCGAGCTGGTGCGCCTCCTCGAAGGCGCGCGCCACCTCGATGATCTGGCGATCGCTGTTGGGCGAGCCGAAGTAGATCGTGGCGCCGACGGCCGCGGCGCCGAGGTTCCACGCCTCGCGGACCGTTCCGAACATGATCTGGTCGAACTTGTTCGGCATCGTGAGCAGCTCGTTGTGGTTGATCTTCACCAGGAACGGGATGCGGTGCGCGTACTTGCGGCTGACCGAGCCCAGCACGCCGAAGGTGGTGGCCACGGCGTTGCAGCCGCCCTCGATCGCCAGCTTCACGATGTTCTCGCCGTCGAAGTAGATGGGGTTCTTGGCGAAGCTGGCGCCCGCGGCGTGCTCGATGCCCTGATCGACCGGCAGGATGCTGAGGTAGCCGGTGTTCGCCAGGCGACCCGTGCCGAACATGCGCTGCAGGTTCACGAGCACCTGCGGGTTGCGGTCACTCTGCATCCACACGCGGTCGATGAAGTCGGGGCCGGGCAGCTGCAGGAGGTTCGCGGACACCTTCGCCTTGTGGGAAAGCAGCGAGTCGGCGTCCTTGCCGAGGAGCGAGGTGATCTGTGCGGTGGCGGCCATGGCGTCGGTTCTCCGGGAAGTCGTGCGTGCGTGCCGCCGATGCGGCGGGCGGAATGGTACGACACCGTGCGCTCAGCCGCCCGCGCGCAGCGTGCGCTCGATCCATGCACCGCCAAGCACGCGGTCACCGTCGTAGAACACCGCGGCCTGGCCGGGCGCGACGGCGGTCACGGGCGCGTCGAAGTCCACCTGCACGCGGCCGCCCTCGAGCGCGGTCACGTGTGCAGGCTCGGGCGTTCCGTGCACGCGCCACTGCACGGTGCAGGCACGCGGCGCGGCGGGCGCGCCGATCAGCCAGTTCGAGTCGGCGGCCACGAGCCCGCGCACGGCGAGCGCCTCGCGCGGACCCAGCGTGACGGTGTTCGCCTGCGCGTCCTTGCCCACCACGTACAGCGGCTCCCCCGCGGCCACACCGACCCCCTTGCGCTGGCCGATGGTGAAGCGCTGGTGGCCCCCGTGCTCACCAAGGATGCGGCCCGAGAGATCGAGGATCGCGCCCGGCCGCAGCGAACCAGGCTCGCGCCGCTCGAGCAGGCCCGCGTAGTCCTGGTCGGGCACGAAGCAGATCTCCTGCGAGTCGGGCTTGTCGAAGGTGGGAAGGCCAAGGTCCTTCGCGATCTGGCGCGTCTGGCTCTTCGGCAGCGCGCCCACCGGAAAGCGCACCTGCGCCAGACGCTCGCGCTTGATTCCGAACAGCACCGCGCTCTGGTCCTTCGCGGCGTCGAGGCCGCGACAGAGGCTCCACGAACCATCTCGCGGCTCGCAACGCGCGTAGTGGCCGGTGGCGACGAGCTCGCAGCCGAGCTGCGCGGCGTGATCGAACAGGCGCCCGAACTTCAGCCAGTCGTTGCAGCGCACGCACGGGTTCGGCGTGCGGCCCGCGTGGTACTCGGCCGCGAAGTGGTCGATGATGCGGCCGAAGTCCTTCTTGAAGTTCACCACGTAGAGGGTGCTTCCAAGCCTCGCCGCCACGGCACGCGCGTCGCCGGCATCTTCAAGGCTGCAGCAGCCTTGATGGCCGATCTTCAGCCCGGCGCGCGGCATGGCGCAGGCCTGCTCGGCCGGAATCGCCTCGTCGAGCGATTCGCCCGGCGACCCGAGGCGCATGAACACGCCCACCACCTCGTGGCCTTCGCGCTGCAGCAGCGCGGCGGCGACGGAACTGTCGACGCCGCCACTCATGGCGACCAGCACCTTGGGCTTGGCGGGCATGTCGCCCATCCTAGGTGGGAGCCGGCGGTGCGCCGCCGCGGCATGGCGCGCCGCGCCGGCGATCGGGCACCTCGCGGAAATTGGGCATCCGTTTCGAAAGTCGCGCTTGAGCTGCGGTAGGGTGTGCCGCAGAATGGAGGGCATGCCCGTGACCGGTGACCAGCTCCGAGAGACGCTTCGAATCCTCCCGTTTCAGCCGTTCCGCCTGCATCTGGCGGATCAGCGATCGGTGGACGTGCTGCACCAGGACTTCGCGCTGGTGTTCCCAAGCCGCCGTCATGTGCTGGTGGTGCAGCCCGGTAACGAGGACCGATGGCAGATCATCGATGTGGGCCTGATCGTGTCGATCGGGCCAATCGAGGACCAGCCTGGCGCCTCGCGAGCAGCCTGAGCAATTCTCCGCATCGAGCAGCCCCGAACAAGCGCCACGGCGATTCAGCACCGCTGTCGCGAGGCCCGCGCGAAGACGGCCGCCCGTTACCTTCCGGCCATGCGCATCGTGGCGGGCATGGACGAAGCCGGCTACGGCCCCCTTCTCGGGCCGCTCGTCGTCTGCTCCTGGGCCTTTGAGGTGGTCGACCCGGCGAGCGACGCGACCGACCTTTGGAAGCGGCTCTCGACCGCGGTGTGCCGCCGCCCGAACGACAAGAAGGGCCGCATCGCGATCGACGACTCGAAGACGCTGAAGGGCGCCAAGGATGCCGCGGGCCATCCGCTGCGGCACCTGGAGCGTGGCGTGCTGTGCGCGCTGGGCGCGCTCGCGGCGGGCGAGACCGGCGTTCCCATTCACG
>JBIIOC010000139.1:0-4662 GCA_044337135.1 Phycisphaerales bacterium
TGTCGGCGTCGAAGCAGGTCTCCATGCCGCGGCCGCCGAGCACGTAGCTGGGGCGCACCAGCACGGGGTAGCCGATGCGGTCGGCGATCTCGACGGCCTGCTCCAGTCCGCGCGCGATGCCGCTTTCGGGCTGGCGAAGACCGAGCTCCTCGATCATCGCCTTGAAGCGATCGCGATCCTCGGCCTCGTCGATGCTGCCAACGCCGGTGCCGACCAGCGGCACGCCGGCCTTCACGAGACCGTGCGCCAGGTTCAGGGGTGTCTGCCCGCCGAACTGCGCGATCACGCCGGCCACCTTGCCGCTGCGGCCAGGCACGTCGATGCCACCGCCGTTGAGTCGCTCGACCACGTTCAGCACGTCCTCCAGCGTGAGCGGCTCGAAGAAGAGCAGGTCGCTGGTGTCGAAGTCGGTGCTGACCGTCTCGGGGTTCGAGTTGATCATCACGCTCTCGAGGCCCATGTCCTCGCACGCGAAGGCCGCCTGGCAGCAGCAGTAGTCGAACTCGATGCCCTGGCCGATGCGGTTCGGTCCGCCGCCGAGGATCACGATCTTCTTCGTGTCGGAGACACGGATCTCGTCGTCGACCACGGGCTTGCCGTCGACCTGTCGGGGCGCCTCGTAGGTGCTGTAGAAGTAGGGCGTGGCGGCCTCGAACTCGGCCGCGCAGGTGTCGACCAGCTTGTAGACCGGCTCGATGCCGAGCTTCTTGCGATGGGTGCGCACCGCAAGGATGGTCTCGCTGGTGATGGCGCCAAGGAACAGGTTCGCCAGCTGCGCGTCGCTGAATCCCTTCTGCTTGGCGCGGAAGAGCGTGTCGCGCGGAATCTGCTCCAGCTTCGAGAAGCCGCAGAGCACATCCTCGAACTCCACGATCTCGCGGATCTGGTCGATGAACCACGGGTCGTAGCCGCTGAGCTGGTGGATGCGGTCGTTGCCCCAGCCGGCACGGATCGCGTATCGCACGTAGTAGAGGCGGCCCTGGCAAGGCACGCTGAGCTTGCGCGCGATGGTCTCCTCGGCAATCGGCCACTGAAGCGAGCCGTCCTCGCGCGTGGCGGTGGGGTCGCGGCGCGCGGCGAGCCAGCGATCGTTGCGATCCAGTCCCAGGCCGAACCGCTTGACCTCCATGCTTCGGATCGCCTTCTGCAGCGCCTCCTGGAAGGTGCGGCCAATGCTCATCGCCTCGCCGACCGACTTCATCTGCGTGGTCAGGCGTTCGTCGGCCTCGGGGAACTTCTCGAAGGTCCAGCGGGGCATCTTCACCACCACGTAGTCGATGCTGGGCTCGAAGCAGGCGCTCGTGGTGCCGACGACGTCGTTCTTCAGTTCGTCGAGCGAGTAGCCCACCGCCAGCTTGGCGGCGATGCGCGCGATGGGGAACCCGGTCGCCTTGCTGGCCAGCGCGCTGCTGCGGCTCACGCGCGGGTTCATCTCGACCACCACCATCTCGCCATCCCTGGGGTTGATGGCGAACTGCACGTTGCTGCCACCGGTCTCCACGCCGACCGCGCGCATGATCGCGAAGGCCGCGTCGCGCATGCGCTGATACTCCTTGTCGGAGAGCGTCATGATGGGCGCCACGGTGATGCTGTCGCCGGTGTGCACGCCCATGGCGTCCACGTTCTCGATGCCGCACACGATGATGCAGTTGTCGTTGCGGTCACGCACGACCTCGAGCTCGTACTCCTTCCAGCCAAGCACGCTCTGGTCGATCAGGACCTGGCCGATCATGCTCGCGGCGATGCCGCGACGCGCGATCTCCTCGACCTCTTCCATGTTGTAGGCGATGCCGCCGCCCGTGCCGCCGAGCGTGAAGGCGGGCCTGATGATCGCGGGCAGGCCGATCTCCTGCACGAAATCACGCGCCTGCTCCACGGTGGTGACGGTGCGCGACTTCGGCTGCCGGAGCCCCAGGCCCTCCACGATGGTTCGGAAGACCTCGCGGTCCTCGCCACGGCGGATCGCCTCGCGGTTGGCGCCGATCATCTTCACGCCCAGTTCCTTCAGCGTGCCCGAGTCATGGAGGGTGCACGCGCAGTTGAGCGCGGTCTGGCCACCGAGCGTGGGCAGCAGCGCGTCGATCGGCGTGCCGAGGTCGCGTTCCTTCTCGATGATCTTGCGGACCGCCTCGGGCGTGATCGGCTCGATGTAGGTGCGGTCGCTCATGGCCGGGTCGGTCATGATCGTGGCGGGGTTCGAGTTCACCAGCACCACGCGGTAGCCCTCCTCGCGAAGCGCCTTGCAGGCCTGCACGCCGGAGTAGTCGAACTCGCAGCCCTGTCCAATGACGATGGGACCGCTGCCGATGATGAGGATCGTGTGGATGTCGTCGCGTCGGGGCATGAAGGGGCGAGGCCTCGGCGTGGGTTGGCTGGCGGCGCCGAGCGGCTCGGCGCAAACGTTCCGAGTGTAGCGGCGAAGGGTGTAGATTCGGGGCGTGATCGCGAGCCTGGAAGGCGAATTGATCTCGGCCGAGGACGGCGCCGCGCAGGTGGCGGTCGGGGCGATCACCTACGAGGTGCTGGTGCCCGCGGCGGACGTGCCGGCGCTGGCGGGCCAGCGCGGCGCGGTCGTGCGGTTCGTCACGCTGCACTATCTCGAGGGCCAGGGCCAGGGCAGCAGTTTCTGGCCGCGGCTCATCGGGTTCCGCAGCGCCGAGGACCGGGATTTCTTCGAGCTGTTCACCACGGTCAAGGGGATCGGCGTGCGCAAGGCGCTGCGGGCGCTGCAGCGACCGTTCGCCGAGGTGGCGGCGGCGATCGCGCGGCGTGACGAGAAGGCGCTGACGGCGCTGCCCGAGATCGGCAAGAAGATGGCCGAGACGATCGTGGTTGAACTGAAGGACAAGGTCGCGCGGTTCACCGCGACGGCGGGAGGCGGCATGGACGCGGCCGTCGGTGCGGGCGCGGCTGGCTCGGTGAACCTGCCGGGCGCGGCGGGCGACGCGGTGATCGTGCTCGTTCAGCTTGGCGAAGCGCGACCCCTGGCTGAGCGGCTGATCGAGCGCGCCCTTCAGGTGGAGGGCGCGAAGGCGGCGGCCGAAGTGCTCGTGGCGACGGCGCTGCGAATGCGTGGATCGGTCTGACGGGCGCGGTCGTCTTCCTGCACTACATTGCACGCATCATGCGCTACGCCATGATCATGGCTGGAGGCAGCGGTACGCGGCTCTGGCCGATGAGTCGCCGGCACGCGCCCAAGCAGCTGCTGCCGTTCATCGATGGCAAGAGCCTGCTGCAGATCGCGGGCGAGCGGCTCGAGGGCGTGGTGCCTGCGGAGCGGCGGTTGGTCTGCGCATCCGAGGCCTACCGCGCGCAGGTGATGGAGGCGGTGCCTGCGCTGCAGGACATGAACTGGCTCGGCGAGCCCGTGGGGCGCGACACGCTGAACGCGGTCGGCTTCGCGGCGGCGGTGCTGGCCAGGCGCGATCCGGACGCGGTGTTCGCGGTGATCACGAGCGATCACCTCATCACGCCGCAGGTGGAGTTCGCGAAGCGGCTTGCGGAGGGGTTTCGGCTTGTCGAGACGGATTCCACGCGATTCGTCACCTTCGGCATAACGCCCACGTTCGCGGCGACGGGCTACGGTTACGTGGAGCGCGGCGAGGCGATCGCGGGTTTCGACCGGTGCTTTCGCGCGAAGCGGTTCGTGGAGAAGCCCGATCGCGCGCGCGCGGAGCAGTATCTCGCCAGCGGATCGTTCAGCTGGAACAGCGGCATGTTCGTGTTCCATGCCGGCAGGTGCCTTGAGGCGATCCGGTGGTTCAGGCCGGAGAGTGCGGCGGGTCTCGAGCGCATTGCGCAGGCTTGGGGCACGCCGCAGCAGGCGAGCGTGTTGGCGGAGGTGTATCCGTCGCTTCCGAAGATCAGCGTGGACTATGGCCTGATGGAGCCCGCGAGCGCGGATTCCCGCCGCACCATCGTGGAGGTTCCGATGAACGTGAACTGGAAGGATGTCGGAAGTTGGCCCACCTGGGCGGAGACGCTCCCGGCGGATGTCGATGGCAATCGCTCGAATTCGAGGACGGAGCATCTGGCCTCGACGGGCGTGGTTGTCGCGAGTGATGACCCGAACCACGTGGTCAGCGTGGTGGGACTCGAGAACGTCATCGTGGTGCGCACCGCGACGGCCACGCTGGTGTGCCGCGCGGACATGGCCGAGAAGGTGAAGGAGATCGCGGGGCGCGTGCCCCCGGATGTGCAGTGACGGGACCGGTCCGGCGATTCCTGGCGGTGGATGTTGGCGGCAAGCGCACGGGGCTTGCGCTCGGAGATTCCCTCACCTGCATGGCCATGCCGGTCGAGGTGCTGCATGTGCCGCGCGGGCCAGCGCTGCTGGATGCGATCGTGAAAGCGGTGCGCCTGCATGCCCCCGACGCGATCGTGATGGGCTTGCCGCTCAACATGGATGGAAGCGAGGGTCTCGCGGTCGAGCAGGCGCGCACGTTCGCGGCCGAGGTGCACGCGCGCACGGGCCTTGAGGTGCACCTGCAGGACGAGCGGCTCACGAGTTACGAGGCCGACCAGCGCATGGCCCGCACCGGCCGCACGCATGGCGAGAAGAAGGAGCTTCGTGACGCGCTGGCGGCGGCAGCGCTGCTCGAGGATTTCCTGCGGCAGTGAAGAGGGTCGGAGGTCGTTATCGGCGCTGCGCCGATAACGACC
>JBIIOC010000050.1:0-14782 GCA_044337135.1 Phycisphaerales bacterium
CTGCGACAACGCCGCCCCGATCTGCTGCGCCTGCTGGGAGTTCGTCGGCGCGTTGCCGGCCTGTCCCTGCGCAGCGGCCTGCTCGAGCTGCGATTTGTCGGCGATCGTGCCCGCGACCTGCGGCGGACCGAGCGAACTCAGCCAGGCGCTCTTGACCGGGTCCTGGTTGCTCGAGGAACTGCTCGATGCGCCGGACATGAAGTACTTCAGGTTGGAGGCGACGTACTTCAACTCGATCGCGTTGATCATGTTGGTGCGCGCGCCCACCACCTCCACTCCGTTGAGCGGACCGGAGTTCACGGCGAACCCGGTGCCTCGCACGGACAGCGTGGTCTGCGGCGTGGCCACCTTGAAATCATTGGAGAACCCGACCTTGTCGACCTTGAAGTCCACGCGCCCAGTCTTCACCGAGGCGAGCGTGCGCAGCGTCTGCCCGTCCTGCTCAAGCTGCGGAATCTGGAAGGAGGTGCCCGCGTCGACGAGGATCGTCGCGTTGCGACCAACGCGCAGGGCCGCGCGGCTTCGAAGGCCGGTGCGGACCTCGGCCCCCTCGCCCACCAGGTCATTCACCTTCGCCTCGCGCCAGTCGGACTTCTCGTCCGCCCGCCACCGAACCTTTCCATCAACCTCGAGGAAGATGGCCTGCAGATCCTTCGGCGGGGCAGGCGCCTGCTCGGCCTGTGCCTCCATGGGCGTGACGCCGAGAACCGGCGAAAGGGTGCCAAGCATGACGATCGTGCAGATGGTGGTGCGCAACATGGTTTGCTCCTCAATCGCGAATCGTCGCCAGACCGCCTGAAAGTTCGAAAGCCCTCGACGCTGCCCGATCCGTGAAACTTCGAAAGGGCCTTCTTGCCTCAAGGGCCTGCTGCGGGACAGCGCCCTCGTGAAAAAGTACCCGGTCTGAATCCATGGCTCGGTCTCGTGTCGGGGTTGGCCGTCGAATCCTCCAACTCAGATACCACCTTCGCTTCCGCAGCGCTCCGCGCAAACCGGGAAGTACCAAGAACTCCAGAAGTTTCGGGACTCAGCCGCCGCTGGACTGCGGCTCGGGGACCCCGCCACCGGACGGCTTCCTGGCGGGCCGCATGGTTCCCGGCACCTGGGAGGCCGGCGCCGAACCCTTGGCCGGGGTGGTCCCGGATCCCGAAGCAGCCGACGGACGCACCGATGGCGGCGGATTCGCGGGCTGCGAGGGCGGGGTCGAGGTCCCCTCAGGCGATGGCGACTCGAGCGGCCCCTGGGCCGGGAGCGATCCCTCCTGGATCGCGCCCTCGTTGCCAGGCGACACGGCCGACTCTCCCGCCGGCACGCCAAGCGGCGAATCCGGCCGGTCGCGCCGGCTCCTTCCCGCGATGCGCTGCAGCCGGTTCAGGTAGTCGACGAACTCCGAACCGGTCAGCACCTGATTCTCGGTGCGAAGCGGCAGGATCTCCATGAAGACCAGTTCCTTGGTGGCGTAGCGCGGCACGGGGCCCACCAAGCGCATGGTCAGGCCACCCTTCACATCCATGATCAAGCAGCCCGCCGTGGCCATCCATCCAACGCGCGCCGCCTCGTTGGCAAGGCGCGCGTGGCCCGACGGCAGCCAGCCTCGGCGCACACCCTCCTGCACACGCGCCGCGTAGTCGGAGGCCTTGTCGTCACCATCCTGCAGCACGATGAAGGCGTGCAGCGCGTCGTTGTTCGTGACGGCCGGCATCTTCTCGACCGCCGCCAGGAAGTCGATCTCCTGGTCGGCCTTGCCGTACGTGTCGACAGCGGAACTGCTCATCACGTACGGCTTGCAGCCGACCAGCGCCAGAAGCAGCAGGATGCAGACGCGCGCGCTAGAACGCATAGGTGACTCCCGCATAGATGAAGTCGCGCGCACTTCCCTCGCCGCTGAAGAAGACCGAGGCGTTCGGCATGAAGATGCCGTAGCGGAAATTCAGGTTCACGTCGCTGCTGATGCGCCAGTCCAGGATCGCGTCGATCTCGCCACCCACGAGATTGCTGCCATCCAGGCGAGTCTGGATGCTGATGGGCGCGTCATTCTGGATGCGCGTGAACAGGTAGCCGTTCACGCCAACGCGGAACTCGCTCAGGAAATCCGAGGCCGGCAGCAGGTTGCTGCTGAGGCCCAGCGATGGACAGAACAGGTTCGCAGGCTCCGGCGCGAGTGCAAGTCCCGTGTTGATGTAGCCGAGCGAGTTGAAGCTGTGATCGGTCGCGCCGGGCGCGATGCCCGCGAAGGTGGTGCCGCTCTCGAGTCGCTCCGATGAACCACTGCCCGCAAGCGCCTGGAAGTCCACGCGCGTGTCACCAGCGTCACGCGCCAGCCAGGTCAGTCCCACCACGCCCGCGACGGCGCTGATCTGGTCCTCGACCTGCGGCTGCGAGAGCGTGACCAGGTTGGTCGGATCCAGCGGATCGCTCAGGGTGGTTCCGTACTCCCACGCGAACTCCGATCGATAGATCATGTTGGGGCCAATGCTGCCCGTGGAGCCCGCACCGACATACCCGCTGTTGTATTGGAAGGTCGTGGGGATCGGGAACGACGAGGTGCCCAGCGTGGCCTGCTGCCCGCCATTCAGGTCGTTCTGCCAGAGGTAGTACGCGTAGGGCCTGTGACCGGCGATGCCGCGCCACTCCACCTTGCCACCCGAGAAGAGGCGATTCGTGTCGGTGTCGTAGCCGGGCCTCGAGGTGTCCCAATCCACGGTGTCGTAGCCCGCGGAGTTCGCCAGCATGCCGGTGATCGCGAGATCACCCAGGATCAGGTCGGCCTGCAAGGCATAGACGTAGTTGCTCAGCACCAGGCCCTGCGCCCAGATGACGTAGTTGCGGCCGCCCTGGATGATCAGGTTGCTGTCGACGCTCTTGCGCCCGGTGCGCGATTCGGTGAAGCCCGCCAGATCGAACGTGCCCCAGTAGATCTCGCCAACCGGCCACTGCCAGCCGTCCTCGCGGGGATCGGGTCCAAGGCCGGCCGTGCCGGTGTATTCCCAGTCGTTGTACTGGAACCGCAGGCGACCGAAGAAGCGGAAGCCGCCATCGAGTTCCGCCCGCAGGAAGAGACGCAGGTCGGGGGTGTAGACCTGCTGCTCCTGGCTGCGCGCATTGTCGATCAGGCTGTAGGCGAAGCGGAACGTGCCGCCCGCCTCCAGCAGCAGTCGATCGGCGATCGGCGTGTTGGCGAAGAAGGACTGCCGAAACTCGGTGTCCTCGACGTTCAGCTGGCGCTGGATGTTCTCCGCGAGGGCCGCGGCGTTCTGCGCGTGCGCCATCCGGGCAGCCCCGACGGCGCCAGCCAGTGCGACGGAGGTGAGCGCGATCCTGCGCACGCAGCGGGAGTATTGCCGCTGCCTCGCGAATGGGCAAGCGGCTGCTACGCTGACACCATGCGGCTCTTGGTGCTCGGAACAGGCGACGCCTTCACATGCGAGCGATACGGCTCGAGCGCCGTGATCGAGGCTCCCGAGGGCTTCGTGCTGCTCGACTGCCCCGATTCGGTCGGCGGCGCGATGCGGGATGCGCGCGAGCGAAGCGGCTGGCACATATGGCCCGAGCGCATCGACGACATCATCCTGACGCACCTGCACGGCGATCACTGCAATGGCCTCGAGAGCATCGGGTTCCGCCGCTGGCTGATGCACCGCAACCACGAAACCCCGTTGCCACGACTCCATTGCTGGAAGCCCGTGGCCGATCGCCTGTGGGAGCGGCTTGGCCCCGCGATGGACCAAGGGGGCAAGGCACGCCTGCGCGACTACTTCGAGGTGCACGAACTGGATCCCGAGCGCGCCTCGAAAGTCTGCGGCCTGGCGGTCCGATGCCGCCCCACCGACCACTCGGTGCCCACCATCGCGCTGCGCTTCACCGAGGGCGATCGCACCCTGTCGTGGAGTTCGGACACGCCGTTCGACCCGGACCTGATCCACTGGCTCGAGAACGGGGCACAGGTGATCGTGCACGAGACGAGCCCTCCGCCCACCCACACGCCGATCGAACCGCTGAACGCGCTGTCCGAATCAGTCCGCAAGCGCATGCGACTCATTCACATGCCGGATCAATTCGATCCCAAGTGCACCACCATCCCCTGCCTGCAGCAGGGCCAGGTGATCGAGATCTGATCCGGGCGCTCAGCGCTCCTGCATCGGCACGTAAGGCTGGCCATGCGGCCCGACGTACGCGGCCGCCGGTCGAATGAGCCGGTTGCCGTCCAGCTGCTCGATGCAGTGACCCGCCCAGCCCGCGATTCGGCTCATGGCGAACATGCAGGTGAAGAGGTCCAGATCGATGCCGATCGAGTGGTAGGTCGTCGCCGAGTAGAAGTCGACGTTCGGGTAGATGCCCTTGGCCGCGACCTCGCGCGCCATGATCTCCTCGATCCGACGGCTCATCTCGTACAGCGAGAGGTTTCCGGTGTCGGTGGCGACCTGCTTGGCGAAGGTCTTCAGGTAGGTCGCGCGCGGATCGTAAGCCTTGTAGACGCGATGTCCGAAGCCCATGATCCGGTCCTTCGCCTTCAGGCGCGCCATGATGTAGGGCTCGACCTGCTCGATGCCGCCGATCTCGCGCAGCATGATCATGACTTCCTCGTTCGCGCCTCCGTGCAACGGTCCCTTCAGGGTGCCGATCGCGGTCACGATCGCGGAGTACAGATCGCTGAGTGTGCTGATGGTGACGCGGCCGGCGAAGGTGCTGGCGTTCAGGCCATGGTCCGCGTGCAGGATCAGGCAGACATCGAGCGCCTTGGCGACGGCCTCCGTGGGCTTCGTGCCGTTGAGCATCCACAGGAAGTTCGCTGCCATCGAGAGCGACTTGTCCGGCGCCACGAAGGGCTTGCCCTTGCGGAAGCGGTCGAAGTTGGCGATCAGCGCCGGCGTCTTGGCCAGCATGCGGATCGCCTTTCGCTCGTTCGCCTCGGCGCCCTCCACGTCGGCCTCCGAGTCGTGCAGCGCAAGCGCGCTCACCAGCGTCCGAAGGGCGTGCATCGGCGTCGCGTCGCGCGGAAGCGCGGCGATGAGCTCGAGCATGCCGGCGGGCAGGTCGTACTCCGCGCGCAGCTCGGCGGTGAACGTCTCCAGTTCGGCGCGGGTCGGCAGCCTGCGGTTCCACAGGAGGTACACCGTCTCCTCGAAGGTGCTGTTGCGGGCGAGGGCATCGATGTCGATGCCGACGTACTCCAGCACTCCCTTGCCACCGTCGATGAAGCTCATCTGCGTCTCGGCGGCGATGGTGTTGGCGAGACCCTTGTCGAATGTCGGTGCGGTGGCGAGGCTCATCGGTGGCTCCTGTGGGATCGCCTAGTCTAGGAGGGATGCACGCGGCGGCAAACCGGTCCCGGACCCTGGCGAAGATCTGCGGGGTCCGCTCGGAGGACGAGGCGAACCGGATCTTCGATCTGGGTGCCGATGCGGTTGGCGTGGTGGTGGCGACCGGCTCGCCCCGTCAGGTTTCCTCGGACATGGCGTTCAGAATCGCCCGGGAGCGGCCAGCACAAACCGTTCTGGTGGGCCGGGGCAACGAGCCGGAATGGGCCGATCTGGCGCGATCGTGGCCGGGTCCGGTCCAGATCCACGGCCCTGGTCATGGCCTTTGCAGATCCTTCATCCGCGCACTTGCGGGCGGAGATGTGCCGGATCCTTCGGAGCCCACGCCGATCGCATGCCTCCTGGACGCCCCATCGGCCGGATCGGGCGACGCATGGGATTGGGCTCGAGCCTCATCGCCTTGGCCGGGACTGCCCATCATCCTGGCGGGCGGCCTGACGCCCGAATCGGTGGCCGCTGCCATTCAAGCGGCGCGACCGTGGGCCGTCGATGTCTCGAGCGGCGTGGAGCGGGTTCGGGGCCACAAGGATCTGGATCTTGTCCGCGCGTTCCTGACCAAGGTCCGGGCCTGCGACACCGCCGACGGCCGAACGACCGATCCGTCGCCCACAGGCTTCGAAGCGTTGGGCTGAACGATGTCGCTCACTCGGCCAGCGCAGCCACCCGCGTGATGCGCGGCTCGCTCTCGCGCATCCAGCGCGAAACCGACGCGCGCGCGCCACTCCAGCCGCCACCAAGCCGGTCACGGAGGAACGTCTCGAACAGCTCCAAAAGCGCGGCATCGAAACTGCGGATCGAGGCGAGGCGCATCTCGATCGCCTCTCGCCGCGAGGCCGGCGCGGCCTCCGTCTGCTGGATGCGAAGACCCGACACCTCCCACCGATCCGCCTGCAGGGTGAACTCCCAGGCCTCACCCGCGCGCTGAAGGATCAGCCCCGCGCGGCGCGGCCACTTGCCGCACCGCATGGCCGCGCGAGCCTCGCTGCGCGCCGATGGATCGTCGCTTCGAACCACGGTCGAACCCGTCGAATCCCACGGACAGGCGAATTCGATCGCCTTGCGCAGGATCACGGTTCCCGTCTCGGGCTCAGGGCCATCGCGCTCGGCCTGCCACCAGGCCCAGAGCAGGAACGCGTTTCCGAGAAAGTCCATCGGATGACTCTCGTCGCACCATGTGGGCGCCGGACGATCCGCGTTGTCACCATCGCGCGACGGCACGGGCCCAAGAGCCTCGGGCTGCGCGTCGGAGGCCGCGGCGGCCAGCCCAAGCTGATCGGCCAGTCGCACGGCAAGCGAACCCGAGGTCAGCGCCGTCGCGGAAGCGCCGAACGTCTCCTCCAGGAGCGTTCGCACCGCCGTCGTGACGGCATCGCCCTTGGCCGGCACGAGCGCCGCCCTGGCTCCGAAGCTCGCAAGCACCGGCACGAGCTTGCGACGCCGCCACCGCCCGTCGGCGATCTCGGCGTCGCAGCGCTTCAGCGCGGTTTCCCGTGCGCGCTTGCGCGATCCGCGGTCCGCGTCGGCCATCTCCTCGGCCATCGCTGACAGCAGGTACGCGCGACGAACCTCGGAGGGCACGCGATCGCTGTCGATCCGGATGGCGGCAAGCACATCCCCGCCGAACAGGTTGCGCTCGGCCTCGAAGGCGGCGTCAAAGAGGTGCTCCCCAGCGGTCCAGCCCGCACCGGCACCCTCCCCCTCGTCCACCAGCGCGGCGGACTGGATCGCCTCGAGCAGATCGGGGCCGGGCGGAACCTTCCACCCTTCCAGCGAGAAGCGTCGGTACGAAACGGTGCCTCGGTCAAATGCCATGGCCCGAGCATCGCGCCCGCGCAACCGCACAACTCGCAACCGACAGGTTGTTCAGGCCGCGTTCTTGCCCAGATCCTTCGCGAGGCCCAGCTGCACGAGGTGCGCGAGCGGACCATGCGGCTTGCCCTTCTCGGCTTCCAGTCGCTTGGCCGCCGTCGGATTCGCGTAGGTGCTGAACAGGATCGCCTTCACGTTGGCCCAGATGCCGCCGAAGCCGCTGAAGGTCTGGTCGACCGCGGTCGCCTCGTAGCCGGAGTGCACCATGCAGTTGGCGCACTTGGGGTTCTCGCTGGCGTGGCCGTAGTTGGACCAGTCCACTTCCTTGAGCAGTTCCTGATACGTGTCGGCGTAGCCCTCCTGCAGCAGGTAGCAGGGCTTCTGCCAACCGAACACGTTGAAGCACGGCATGCCCCATGGGGTGCAGTCGTACTCGCGCTTGCCCATCAGGTACTCCAGGAACAGCGGACTCTGGTTGAAGCGCCAGCCCTTCTTGCGGTTCGAGAGGATCATCTCGAACAGTTCGTTGGTGCCCTTGCGCTGCAGGAAGCCGGTCTGGTCGGGCGCCTTGTCGTAGGCGTAGCCCGGACTCACCATCATGCCTTCCACGCCCAGCTCCATCATCTCGTCGAAGAACGCGCGAACGGAGTTCGGATCGGCGCCCTGGAACAGCGTGGTGTTCGTGGTGACTCGGAATCCCATCTTCACCGCGAGCCTGATGCCCTCGATCGCCTTCTTGAAGGTGCCCTCGCGGCAGACCGCGAAGTCGTGGTTCTCTTCCTGCCCGTCCATGTGCACGCTGAACGTGAGGTACTTGCTCGGCTTGAAGAGGCCCTCCTCGAGCTTCTCCTTGAGCAGCAGCGCATTGGTGCACATGTAGACGTACTTGCGGCGCGCCACCAGGCCACGAACGATCTCGGCGATGTCGGGGTGCAGAAGCGGCTCGCCACCGGGAATGCTGACCATCGGCGCGCCACACTCCTCGGCGGCGGCGAAGCACTCGGCCGGGGTGAGCTGGCGCTTCAGGACATGCGGCGGGTACTGGATCTTGCCGCAGCCCGCGCAGGCCAGATTGCACCGAAACAGGGGCTCGAGCATCAGGACGAGCGGATACTGCTGCCGCCCCGCCAGACGCTGGCGGAGGACGTAGGTCGCGACGGTCCACATCTGGCTGATTGGCACACCCATCTTGGGTCAGTTCTCCAAAATCCTTGGTTCGTGACAAACCTTGCCGAAAAGCCAATCGTAACACGATGCAATGGCCTCGTTCGCACGATCGGTCAACCCCCTGTCCTGGCTCGGAAACGCCGTGAAAGGCGCCGAGGAATCATCCTTTGGACCGGTGGAGTCGATCGGCACCCAGTCGACCGACGAGGACCTTCTGGCTGCCCACCTGCGGGGTCATCTCCAGGCGTTCCCGATACTGATGGAGCGTTATCGCCCCGAGCTGCATGGATTTCTCCAGCGCTTCCTGGGGACCCGAGCCGCGGCCGAGGACGTGTTCCAGGAAACCTTCCTGCAGATCCACCTTTCGGGGGCCACCTTCGATCCCACCCGGGTGTTCAGGCCCTGGCTCTACACCATTGCCGCCAACAAGGCGCGGGACTGGTATCGGAAGGACCGTCGGCGGCGCGCGGTGAGCCTGCAGACCCCCATCGGCGAGTCGGGGGACGGTGAGCTGATCGACCTCTTCGCGGATGACATCCACCAGCCCTCGCAGCCGTTGACCCTGAAGGAGGAGTCCGCGCTGGTGAAGCAGGCCGTGGACGCCCTGCCGCCACTGCATCGCGAGATCATCGTGCTCGCCTACTTCCAGAAGATGAACTACCAGCAGATCGCGGACATCCTGCAGATTCCGCTGGGCACCGTGAAGAGCCGCCTGCATTCCGCGGTGGCCGCGTTCGCCGATCGATGGCGTCGCGGCCGCCGCGACACGACGAACCCAGTCGCATGAACGATCCCATGGACCATCGTGGAGGCCCCGAGCTGCGCGACGAGGACGCGGCGGCGATCGATCGCCTGGTCGAATGCGGCTTTGACGAGGCTCGCGTGGACAACGCGCGTGATCGGCGCGTGCTCGCGGCGCTTCGCGTGCTCGAGAGCTATCCGACCGAGTCTTCCGATCCTTCGCTGATCGACGCGACGCTCGCGCGCATCGACGCGGCCGAGCGGGAGCAGGCCGAACGCATGCGGCTGGATCGCGCGCCGCGCAGGCGAGCGCGATGGGCCGACATGGGGGGCCTCGCGGCCGTCGCGCTGCTGGCCGTGGGCGTGGCGTGGCCGGCGCTGGGGCACATGCGCCAGACCGCCATGCGAACGCGATGCGCGAGCAACCTCCGCGAACTGAGCGCGGGACTGGTCACCTACGCGGCCGATCATCGAGACGCTCTTCCGATGAGCGCGAGCATGATCGCGCGCAGTGCTCCGCGTCCCGCGATGCTGGAGTGGACGACCTACGACCATGGGGCGAACCTCCAGTCCCTGTCCATGCAGGGTTACTGCGGACACGACCACGTGCATTGCCCTGGCTGCGCCGCCAAGTCCGGTGCACGCGCCTTCGCGATGCAGGTGCCGTGGGGCGATCGCCCGTTCGTGCTGCGCGTGGTGGGCGCCCGGCCGCTGGTGGCCGATGCCAACCCCGTGCTGGAGCTTCGCCGTGCCGGGCGGCCGGTTGGACCCCGTCTGGCAAGCTGGAATCATGGCCAGAGCGGGCAGAACGTTCTTTTCGGCGATGGCGCCGTGGTCTGGATGGTCACCCCAGTGGTGAACGGGGACAACATCTTCCTGCCGCGGGGCGTGGACCGGGCGGACCACATGCCGAACATGGTCGAACTGCCCTTGGCCGGGGATGGCTTCCTGGCCCAGTAACCCCCGGAAAGCGGGATCTTGACCGTGACGGGGGTTTCGGTATCCTCATCGACCCGCCAAAGCGGGAAGAAGAGGCCTGAACCCATGCACAAGAGCCACAAGGGATTGCTGAAGCGCATCAAGATCTCCGCCTCGGGGAAGGTCCGCTTCCACAGCCCCAACAGTCGTCACCTGAAGAGCAACAAGACCGGTGCCGCTGTGCGCAGCTACCGTCGCGCCCGCACCCTCTCCACCTCCGACAACGCCATGCTGGGCAAGGTGCTGAACCGCAGCCTCGCCCGCTGATCACTGAAAGGACCAGACCATGCCACGCGCACGCAAGGGAGCAGCTCGTACTCAGGCCCGCCGCCGCGTTCTTCGCGAGGCCCGCGGCTATTACGGCACCAAGAGCCGCCACAAGCAGCAGGCGAAGGTCGCGCTCATGCGCGCCGGCCGCAACGCCTGGCGTCACCGCCGGCTCCGTCGTCGGGACATGCGCTCGCTGTGGATCGCGCGCCTCACCGCCGCGTGCCGCATGCGCGACTTCCGCTACAGCCTGCTGATCGGTGGCCTGTCCCGCGCGGGCGTGCTGCTGAACCGCAAGATGCTCAGCGAGATGGCGATTCAGGATCCGGCCAGCTTCGACGCACTCGTCGACATGGCCAAGGGCCGCCTCGCGAAGGCCGCCTGATCGCTTCGTTCGAATCGTCCTGGATCAGGACGCGCCTTCGCGCGTCAGGCGATCTCGCGCCGCGAGTCGCCGCGCTCCTGATGCCGCTGCGCCAAGCGACGGATGGCCTCGGAACCCGGCGTCGCGCCATTGAAACGCGTGACGTCGCCCTGCAGTCCTGAGGCGTCCTGGTTCTCGCGACGGATCGCCTCGTAGATCTCCTTGCGATGGACGGAGACGGAGTTCGGCGCGACGATGCCGAGCCGAACCTTGTCGCCCCGGATGTCGACCACGACCACCTCGACATCGTCGCCGATCACGATCCGTTCATCACGCTGGCGGGAGAGGACAAGCATGGTTCTCTTTTCTCAGGCCGTCTGGGTGGCGGCGCGGGCAGCTGGCGCCACCGACACCAGCTCGTGGCGTGTGGTCCAGCGTCGATCGGCGAGGACGACCTGCAGACCGACGCGCGTGGCGGGATTGATCACGAGCGGGCCCTGCATGTTGGCGGTGATGCCGTGGTCCCTTCGATTCACGATGACCAGCAACTGCGGTGTCACGCCCTCGGGCAGCCCGATCTCCGCCGACTGCTCTCGGCGAAGGCTCACCGTGAAGTCCTGGCTCCACAGGCACGGATCGGTCACGACAAACGCGACGTCCGCGCTCTCGACGCTCTGCAGCCAGAAGAACACGCCGCGCTCGTCGGGCTGGAGGAGCGCGAATCGACGGGCACGCGAGAACCCGAGCAACCCGGCGGGAAACTCGAGCAGGCGGGATTCGTCGACTTCGACGGGGCCGAAACGCGTGGTCTGGACGAGCATGCAACCTCCTGTCTTGCGCGAAGGCCGGCCGCACGGAAGGGCGGTCGGTCGCAGCCATCCATGGCTGCGGGAGTGGGAATCGGCTTGATGGCGGGCGAGGCATGAACATCGGTCCCCTGCACCCCTGGTTTGTGGCACACTCGGGCGCGATGGCGTCCGTCGAGGCAAAAATTCAAGGGCCCCAAGGCCCCTCCGTGCGGCCCTGGCTGGCGGCCATCGCCACGATGGTGGCCACCGCCGCAGCGCTGCTGCTGCTGGCTGGAGATCGCTTCGCGCTGGCGAGCTTCGGTTATGCGCTGCTGGCGGCCACGCCCAGGACGCTGCTGTGGTTCGCCTCGGCCGCGGGCCTTGGACGTGCGCTGTGTGCCGTGATCCGGCTTCGTGGCTCGGCCGCACAGATCGCGACCGGCGCCGCGATCCTGCTGTGCGCGACACAGTGGGCCGGCACGCTCGGACTGTTCCAGCTGGGCGTGATCGGAGCGCTCCTGCTGCTTGCGCCAGGATGGTGGATGCTGGGCAGGCACCTGCTGGCGCCATCGCAGCGCGATGAGCCGGTCTGGCTGTCGACGGCGATCGGCGTGGCCAGCGGCGCGATGCTGGTCGCGAGCATGGTGCCGACGGGATTCATCTGGTCGACCGAGTTCGGCGGCTACGACGCGCTGAGCTATCACCTTCAGGTGCCGCGGGAATGGGCTCTGGCCGGCGCGTTCCGGCCACTGCCGCACAACGCCTACGCCGGCATGCCGAATTTCGTGGAGGGCGCGTACGCCCACCTGATGATGCTGCGATCGGATCCACGCGAAGCGGCTCTCTCCTGCCAGTTGCTGCATGCAGGGTTGGCCCTTCTGGCGGCCTGCACATTGAGCGAGGCGCTGTCGGCGCGCGGAGCCTGTCGCGGCGTGGCCGCACTGGCACTGCTTGCGACCCCGTGGGTCACGGTCACTGGATCACTGGCCTACAGCGAGTCCGGGGTGCTGCTGGGCATGGCGCTGGCCCTGCACGCGGCACGCGTGGATGGCCCGTGGCGATCCGGCGTGATGTTCGGGCTGGCCGCGGCGACGCTCGTCGGCTGCAAGGCGAGCTGTGTGGTGCTGGCGTTGCCGGCCGCGCTGGCGGCGCAGTGGCTGCGCCCGGCCATGCCGAGGGACGCGCGCTGGTGGATCGCCTGGATATCGCTCGCGCTGGTGGCGCTTTTTCCGTGGCTGCTTCGAAACACCGTCGCGACGACCGCTCCGCTGTTTCCGCTGCTGGCCTCGCAGCTTGGCCGCGGCTGGTGGAGCCCGGAACAGGCACTGCGCTGGGATGCGGCGCACCGCACCACGGTCGGCGCGGCCGATCGGCTGTCGGCGTTGTGGAACCAGTTCTTCGCCTTCGGCATCGGATCGAACCCGCAACCGGGCGAGCCGTGGCGCTGGCTGTGGGGACCGCTCCCGTGGCTCGGCATCGGCGGGCTCGCGGCGATGTGGCGCGATTCCTCCAGTCGCCGCACCGCGGCCATCCTGACCGCCATGAGCGGGCTGACCGTGCTGGGCTGGCTCGCGTTCACGCATCTGCAGTCACGCTTCCTCATGCCGATCGCGATTCCACTGGCGGCGGCGGTCGGCATGGCCTGGACCGGATTGGAGCGCTCGTCGTTGCGGCGCGTGGCGATTCTGGCGGCAATCGGCTGGGCACTGCTGCCGGCGTGGACGCTGGCGCAGGACTCGACCCGGTCGCTGCCGCTCGTCGGGCGCGTGGATCGCGCATCGGGAGACCTGGACATCGAACTTCTGCGCAGCCCCAACGACGGCGATGTGGAGATCGTGATGGCCGGGCCGATGGTCGAGGCGGCGCTGGGCACCCTGTTCGACGGCGAGCGCGTGCTGAGCGTTGGCTGGAGCACGCCGTTCTGGCTTCCGCCGAGCACCAGGTTGCGCTGGAGCACCGTGTGGGACACGAATCCCGTGGAAGCGGCGCTTCAGCAGCCGGATCCACTGCGCTGGCTGCGCGAGCGCTTCGACCTGGTGCTGATCGACGAGGGCATGCTGGCTCGCTGGAAGGCCTCGGGTTGGCTGGCTCCCGGGATCGATCTGGCACGCCTGCTGCATGTGCTTCGGGACTGTCCGCAGATGCGGCTGCTGGGCGGCTGCAGACTGGTTGGACTGCGCGAGGAGCTTCGACCGCTGTGGCCGACACGCCGCCCCCCGGCCACCGATGCGCCATACTGACGGGATGCGTGCACTTCCCCTGCTGCTGCTGTGCGTGGCCTGCGGCACCGTGACCGAGCGTCGCGAGCCCGCGCCATCGCCCCCGCCTCCGGCCAGGACGGCGGCGACCGAGGCTCCACGACCCGCGCTGACCTGGAAGGGCGACGTGATCGAGTGGTCGGAACTGCAGCCGCTGCTCGCCGAACGCGCAGGCGCCGTGGTGATCGAGGAGACGCTGCTGGACCGACAACTGGATCGGCTTCTCGCGGAGCGTGGGCTGAAGGTCGATGCCTCCGCGACGGATCGCGAGCGATCGGAGCTTCTGGAGAGCCTGAGCCCCGACCCGGAGCGCGCGGAGCGCCTGCTGGTGGAATTGCGCGCGCTGCAGGGCCTTGGCGAGCGGCGCTGGAACGCGCTGATGCGCAGGAACGCCGCAGCCCGCCTGCTCGTGCAGGACCAGGTGACGATGACCCCCGAGGCCGTGGATGCGGCGCTTGACGCCACGTTCGGGCCGCGACGCGTCTGCCGGATCATCACCGTGGCGGACCTGAAGACCTGTGCCGAGGCACGCCGTCGCGTCGAGACCGGGCAGCCATTCGGCGAAGTGGCGGCGATGATGAGTTCGGACCCGAGCTCGAGCCGTGGCGGCCTGGTGAATCCGGTCAGCAGGCTTGATCCGACGTGGCCATCGGCATTCCGACAGGCCGTCTGGGCATTGCCGGTCGGCGGGGCGAGCACGCCCGTGCTGGTGGGCGACGCGTACGTGCTGGTGAAGGTGGAATCGGAGACCCCGGCGACTGCCCCGGCGGACCCGGCCGCCGCGCGACGCGCAGCCGAGCGCGAAGTCCGTCGCAATCAGGAGCGCGTGCGAATGGAGGGCCTGGTGACGGGACTTCGGCAGGGCCAGCGCGACGCGGTGATCCTGGACGAGTCGCTGCGCGACAGCTGGTCTCGCGTCAGGAACGCAGCGCGCTGAGACGCCACACGGCCCATGGCAACAGCAAGGCCGCGGGGATCGCGGCCCCCAGCAGCGGCGGCAAGCCCGACAGGGGCACCGTGGTGAGCGTGAGGGCCGTGATCGACACGGGCACGGCGAAGGCCGCGGCGCGCAGGCTCTGCCCCAGCATGCCC
>JBIIOC010000051.1:0-14696 GCA_044337135.1 Phycisphaerales bacterium
GCGCATCATGACGCTGCCCGAGCGCGTGGCGGCCGGGTTCTTCCAGGCGACCAACCTGTCCTTCATCGCCGCCGCCACCGCCACGGGCCTTCGGCTTGGGAAGATCGGGGTGGCCGATGCTTCCGCGCTGGTGGCGGCGGGCATGCTGTCGGTGGTCGCTTTCCCGCAGGTCGCGGGCATGATCGCCGGACGCTCCGCGGCGGCGGAAACTCCGAAATCCGGCGGCAGGGCCATCGGTTCCAAGGCCTGAAACCCCCGGCACCGGATGCGGAAGGTCCGGGCCATGGCCATGATTCTTTCGGCTGCACTTGCCTCCGTCCAGATCGCGCCTATCGTGTCGCTGTCATGAAGCGGTCTGCCACTCCCTGCTCCCAGTTCCAGTCGACCCACACGGCGACCGCCATGTGCGCCTGCTGGTGCCATGGCATGGATCACACCTGCATGCACGATCGCTTCGTGCACTCGCAGGATCGAGCAGGACCACGACGGACTCGCTGAGCGCACGCATCACGCAGCCCGAACGACCAAGGCCCTGCTCGAAAGCAGGGCCTGTTTCGTTCATGGGCCACATCCAGACACCGGAGACACGCCATGGAATCCATCCCAGAACCCGCACGCTACGAGCCAGCCAACTTCGCCACCCGCCGGAACACATCCGCGGCACGCCAGAGCACGGGCCTGCACGCGCGCTTTGACGCGCTTCCGCCCGTGGATGACCTGATGCCCGAACGCAACCGGCTTCGTCTTCGATCTGGATCGTTGCCGGTGGCGGCGGCCTGCCTTGCCAGCACGCTGGCGGAGGGATGCACCATCGTGACCGAGATGTCCGGTGCCGTGCGTGTGCTGGATGACCGCTGCCTCGCCACGCTGGTGCGAGAGGACGCGCTGCAGGCGCGCGCAGCCGTGCGGCTTGCAGCACGTCCCGAGTGCGTGGACCAGACGGACCTGTTCGCGGTGGCGCGCGCCCTGCGGCTGGAGCGGGACCTGCTCGAGTCCGATGTGCGGACACTCTGGACCCTGCAGGCCTTCGGCGAGGAACTCGTGCTCCAGAGCCTTGATCCTGCCGCCCCGCTGTGCCTGCTCTCCGAAGCGATCACCGGCTACGCACAAGTCCAATTGGGAGAACGGCGCCTGCCTCGGCTGCCCCGGCGATTCGCCTGCGAGCTGCTGCAAGCCATCACGATGGAGATCGTGCCCGACGACACCAAGGTCTGGGGCAGCTTCCTCGAGATCGGCGTGCGACTGGGCGCGGGGCCCGCGAATCGAGACTGCGAGCGGACGATCGTGTTCGATCGCCCGAGCGCGACCTGGCACCTGGGGGACTGATCTGCCGACAGGAACATGTCGTCGAAAGTGCAGACCCCGGGTGCTGAAGTGCCTGAAAGTGCGCAGCACGCTCCGTCACGTCCCGTGTCCTGGTGCGCCCCGCACTAGCCTTTGGCGAATGCACGACTTGATCCTCATCGCCGCGCGCACGCAGCACGACCGCGGGGGCGGCAATTCGAACACGATGGTGGTTCTCGCAATCACCGCCGCGGTGATCCTGGCCATCGTGGGTCGCTTCGTCACGCACGGCATGGATCGCTCGCGAATCCAGAAGTACGCCGACGGCCAAGGGTGGGAACTGCTCAGCTGCCAATGGAAGTTGCTCGGTCCCGGATGGTTCGCGAGGCTGAGCGCATCCGTGAGGAGATGAATCGCACGCTGGAGGAGATGTCGACCCCCGTGATGCCGATCTGGGACGGGATCCTGCTGCTGCCGCTGATCGGCGTGGTGGACTCCAGCCGCACGGATCAAGCGGTGACCAAGACGCTGGAGCGCATCAACGAGACACGCGCGAGGGTGTTCCTGCTGGACATCAGTGGCGTGCCGGCCGTGGACACCGCGGTCGCGAACCAGTTGCTGAAGATCAGCAAGGCAACCCAGCTGATGGGTTGCGAAACCGTGATCTCCGGCCTGTCCCCCGCCATCGCGCGCACCATGGTCGAACTGGGCGTGGAAGTCGGCGAGGTGCGCACCACGGCCACGTTGCGTGATGCATTCGCGATCGCCCTGCGAAGGATCAATGGGCAGGCAGCCTCCGCGGCGCGGGCATGACTCCCGACCCGGAAGCGGCGCTTGAGTTCGCGATTCGGCGCAACAGCGACGCCACGCTGGCTGCAATGACCGTTGCCACGAGCCCCCGGTGTCTCAACGCATTCGCCCGCGACGAGCGCGCCTTGTTGGGCACCGTGGTGTCGGAACTCGCCAGCAACATCGTGAAGTACGCCGGACATGGCGTCATCCGCGTCGAGCCGCTCGTTCAAGACGGCAAGCAAGGTGTCTGCATACGAGCGATCGATCAGGGACCTGGTATCGCGGATGTCGACGCCGCCTTTCGAGATGGATTCAGCACCAGCGGCACGCTGGGGCTGGGTCTGCCCGCCGTGCGACGCCTGATGGATTCCACCAGAATCCACTGCCCCGAGGGCGGTGGAACGCATGTGGAAGCAATCCGATGGGTGCGGCGTGCGCCCGGCCTTCGCACCTGAGTGCTCGCCACGGCGGAATTTGACCTGTCATCTGTCACCCAAGATCCGCGGAGTGCGGCGCGATCGTTTCAAGGCGCGCTGGTGATCGCCCAAGCAAAAGCCCCCCAGCGCAACGCGCCGGGGGGCTTGGCTTTCGGATCCTGCCGCGCGTCCGCGGCGGGAAGAAGCGTATTGGCGAAGTGACTCAGGCCTTGCGGCGGCGACCACCGACCAGGCCAGCCATGCCGACGAGCGCCATGGCGCCCGGGGCCGGCACCACCGAGAAGGAGCCCCACTGGCCGTTGTCCACGGCGAGGTCGCCGATCTCGGCGAGCAGGTAGACGGCGTAGGTGCCGTCGGTCAGGCTGCCCGACCACGCGAAGGACTGGGCGCCGCCCGTGTTGTCATCGAAGCCGGCGATGAGATCCCAGTTGTTGTCCGGCGCTCCGTTGGGATTGAACTTGAGGATGTATGCCGAGGCGTAGTTCGAGTTGGACATCGTGAAGTTCAGGCTCACGCTGACGGCGCCGCCCGACACCACGAAGTTCTGGCTGATGTTGACCTGGGCCTGTGCCACGCCGGTCCCGCCGACGGCGCTTCCGCCGATGCCGACCGAGGCATTGTTGACGATGCCGGTGCTGTAGAGCGTCACTCCGAAGCCGGTGATCGACTGCGCCGTCCAGCTTGCTGCGTCGTCGGAGTAGAAGTTGGCGAAGGGATTGTCGAGGTCGTTGCCGCCGAAGATGTCGCCGTTGGCGTAGGAACCCGAGTCCACCCAGGTCAGCACGCCGGCCGAGGCAGACGAGGCCATCCCCAGCATGGCTCCCGACAGCGCGATTCCAGCAGACCGCTTGACGATCGATTCGATACGCATCTTGAGCATTCCTCGAGGGGGCCACCCTGCCAAACCTGCCCCTCACGCAACGCGCGAGCAGCAGCGATTCCGCCGAAACCTTCGGCGAGCGACCCTGTCCCACCCCAGCACACCACGCGGTCTACCGGGGAATGACCCTCAGGATGTCTGGCACCAGCAAACCGCCTTGTGCCAAGAGCAGCCCCGGGACTCCGAACGTACCCCAAAAACGACCGTCTCCAAGCAGAAGTTGGCAAGTTCCGGAAACCTTATACCCCCCTTTTGGCACCTACTGGCTTGGAGGGGTGCCCGCGGAGTCCGCTGAAGACTGCGCAGCTGCGCGGAGAGCCCCTCGACCTGCCGTAAATTCCCGCACATGCTGCACCTTCTTGCCGAACGCGTGGAACACGCTCAGCGCGGCACTTCCGGCGGGGTCGTGATCGCCTGGGTGATCGGGCTGGCAGTGCTTGCCGTGCTGGGCCGCTTCGTCACCCACAGCCTTGACCGCAGCCGCATCACAAATTCTGCCCAGCAGCAAGGCTGGGAACTGATCGACTGCCGCTGGAAGCTGCTCGGGCCGGGCTGGTTCGGCAACTCTCGCGAGCGCATCTACTCGATCGCCTACCGTGACGGGCAGGGGCAGACGCGCAGCGCCTTCGCGAAGACCTCGGCGCTGGCCGGCGTCTACCTGACGCAGGACCAGGTGCAGGGCTGAACGCGATCAGGCGCCCGGCGGCGCCTGACACGATCCGGCTGCGGCCACGGATCAGGCCAGGTCGAACCGATCAAGGTTCATCACCTTGTGCCACGCCGCCACGAAGTCGTGCACGAACCTTTCCTTGGCGTCGTCGCAGGCATAGACCTCGGCCAGCGCGCGCAGCTGCGAGTTGCTGCCGAACACGAGATCCACGCGGCTGGCGGTGAACTTCGCCTGGCCCGTGGCCCGGTCGCGGCCGTTGAAGAGTTCCTCGTCGCTGCTGGCGGGCACCCAGTCGATGCCGATGTCCAGCACGTTCACGAAGAAGTCGTTGGTCAGGCGACCCGGGGTCCTGGTGAAGACACCCACGGCTGAACCGTCGTGGTTCGCGCCCAGCACGCGCATCCCGCCCACGAGCACCGTCATCTCGGGCGCGGTCAGCGTGAGCAGGTCAGCCTTGTCCACAAGCAGGTGCTCGGCGCGCGTGGGCATGCCGTGGGCGAGATAGTTGCGGAAACCGTCCGCCACCGGCTGCAGCACCTTGAACGACTCCACATCCGTGTGCTCGGCGGTGGCATCGGTGCGGCCCGGACTGAACGGCACGGTGACCGACACGCCAGCATCCTTGGCGGCCTTCTCGATCGCCGCGCAACCGGCCAGCACGATCAGGTCGGCCATGGAGACCTGCTTCGCGCCAGCGTTGAACTCCTTCTGGATCGCCTCGAGCGCCTTGAGCACGATCGCAAGGCCCGCCGGGTTGTTCACCGCCCAGTCCTTCTGCGGCGCAAGACGAATGCGCGCGCCATTGGCGCCGCCACGCTTGTCGGTGCCGCGGAAGGTGCTGGCCGAGGCCCACGCCGTGGTGACGAGCTGCGAAACGGTGAGGCCGCTCGCGAGCACCTTCGCCTTCAGCGTGGCGATGTCCTGCGCGTTGATCGACTCGCCCTTGGGGGCGGGTACCGGGTCCTGCCAGATCAGGTCTTCCTTCGGGACCAGCTTGCCCAGATAGCGCGACTTCGGGCCCATGTCGCGATGCGTGAGCTTGAACCACGCGCGCGCGAAGGCGTCGGCAAAGGCGGCCGGATCCTTGTGGAAGCGGCGCGAGACCTTCTCGTAGGCGGGGTCCATGCGCAGCGACAGGTCGGTGGTGAGCATCACCGGCGCGTGGCGCTTGGTGGGGTCGTGCGCATCCACCACCAGCGTCGCAGCGGCGGGGTCGGTCGGAATCCACTGGTGCGCGCCGGCGGGGCTCTTGGTGAGCTTCCACTCGTACTTGAAGAGCAGCGTGAAGTAGTCGTTGCTCCACTTGGTCGGCGTGGTGGTCCACGCACCCTCGAGGCCACTGGTGATGGTGGCGGCACCGTTGCCCGAACCGAAGCTGTTCTTCCAGCCCAGGCCCATCTCCTGCAGCGCCGAACCCTCGGGCTCGCGGCCCACGAACTTGCTCGGGTCGGCCGCGCCATGCGTCTTGCCGAAGGTGTGGCCGCCCGCGATCAGCGCCACGGTCTCCTCGTCGTTCATGGCCATGCGCGCGAAGGTCTCGCGAATGTCGCGAGCCGCCAGCATCGGATCGGGATTGCCGCCCGGGCCCTCGGGGTTCACGTAGATCAGGCCCATCTGCACCGCGGCGAGCGGGTTCTCGAGCACACGATCACCCTCGTAGCGCTTGTCGGCCAGCCACTGGCGCTCGCTGCCCCAGTAGGTGGCGTCGGGTTCCCAGAGATCCACGCGACCACCACCGAAGCCGAAGGTCCTGAAGCCCATCGAATCGAGCGCCTCGTTGCCCGCCAGGATCATGAGGTCGCCCCACGAGAGCCGCTTGCCGTACTTGCGCTTGATGGGCCACAGAAGGCGGCGCGCCTTGTCCAGGTTCGCGTTGTCGGGCCAGCTGTTCAGCGGCGCGAAGCGCTGCATGCCCGAGCCACCGCCGCCGCGACCGTCGCTCACGCGGTAGGTGCCCGCGCTGTGCCAGGCCATGCGGATGAAGAACGGCCCATAGTGGCCCCAGTCAGCGGGCCACCACGCCTGCGATTCGGTCATGAGCTTGCGCAGGTCGCCGCGCACGGCATCGAGATCGAGCGACTTGAACTCCTTGCGGTAGTCGAAGCCGCCGCCCATGGGGTCGCTCTTGGGGCTGTTGCGCGCGAGCGGCGTCAGGTCGAGCTGGTTCGGCCACCAGGTGCGGTTGGTGGCACCCTCGACGGTGTTGCGCTGGAACGATCCCGAGAACGGACACTTGCTGACGGCGGTGCTCATGGTCTTCTCTCCTGAAACGGCATGTTGCCGAATTCGGCGAGCGTAGCACCATCGATGCGGACAATTCCACCCGCAATCCCGTGGCCACGCGACCGAGGATTTCGCACCTCAGCCCGCACCTTCGGCCGGGGCCCGGATTTCGAGTGCCGTGGCCCTCCTAGCGTCGCACGGCCCCGCGCCAGTTCCAGATCGCCGCGATCAGCCATCCGATCGCGAAGCCGAGGCCCGTGGTGAAGAGCACGAGCAGCAGCGCGTTCGTGAACTCAAACGGCGCCACGGTCTCCGACGACTCGATGAAGTTGAGGCGCCAGATGAAGTCGCGCAGGGGCTGGGCCCAGCCCACCGCCACGAGGAAGGCCCAGGCAAGATGCGTGGCCCCCAGCAGCAACCCGACCGTGAAGCCGGCGCGCGCGGGCGGGATGAACGACACGGTCACCGGCCGGTCGAGCGGCTTGGTGGCGGTCACGCTGGCGGGATGGGGCATGGTGCTCATGACTGCAGGATCCGGCACGCGGCGGATGACGTCCACAATCGGGTGCAACGAATGCTCAATCCCTCGCGAGCACGCGGGCCCAACATTCCGGCCAAACCGCAAAATCAGGGAGTTTGGCTCGCAATGCGTGGCCGGCGGACTATGTTGAACGAGCCAATGAGGGGCTTTGCCGTCATTCTGGAGCGCTTTCTTGCCGTCACAACGACGTTGTGCGTGGGCATGGGCGCTTTCGCGCAGTGGGTGACCGCCCCCGTGACCGCGCCGGGTGTGCAGTACCAAACCTTCCAGAGTGCGGCCGCTGGACAGACGGTGAGCTTCCATGTCTGGCTGCCCCCCGAGTACACCTCGCAGCCGGCTCGCGTGTTCCCGCTGCTCATCTGGTTGCATGGATCGGGCGACGGCACCTCGGGCATACCGTGGTTGTCGGCCTACTTCAGCACCGCGATGGCGCAGGGGGTGATCCCGCCGATGATCATCCTGTTCCCCAACGGCATGCCGTACAGCATGTGGTGCGACTCCAGGGATGGCCGTGTGCCGATGGAGCGCGTGGTGATCGACGACCTGCTGCCGTTCGTTGACGCGAACTACCGCACCATCGGCGGCCGGCATCGCATCCTCGAGGGTTTCAGCATGGGCGGCCAGGGCGCGGGAAGGCTCGGCTTCCGCCGCACCGACCTGTTCGCGGGCGTTTCGATGCTTGGCGCGGGTCCCATCCAGGATGACTTCATGGAGGCTCCGCTGGGCAGCGACATTCCTCCGGCCAAGCGCGCGATGATCTACCAGAACGTGTGGGGCAGCGACCCCGCCTACTACACCGCGCAGCATCCAAAGGCGGTGGTCACGCAGCAGGCGGCGGCCGTGATCGGCCGTGGCACCGTGGTGCGGCAGGCGCTGGGCTCGCTGGACACGCTCGTGCCGATGAACCAGGATTTCGACGCCTTTCTGAGCTCGCTGGGCGTGCCGCACACACTCACCGTGGCGCCTGGCATTGGGCACTCGGCGAGTGACCTGCTGCCGGCGCTCGGCTTCGGACAGTGGGCCTTCTACAACGCCGCGCTTGCCGAGGCGTGCAGGCCGCTCACCGACGTGGATGGCTCCGGCATGGTCGACGCTGGGGATGTCTCCCTGCTGCTGCTCGACTTCGGCATGACCGGCTCACCAGCCGATGTCGATGCCGACGGCGCCGTCACCGGCAGTGACCTTGCGATGCTGCTGCTCGACTTCGGTGCCGAGTGCGACGCCTGAGGCGTGTCGTGGCAACGCGACCGATCGGGCATCACCGTTAGACTGCCGCGATGGCAACCACCCTGCAGCGACTGCTCGAGCCGGTCCCCTTTGCCCAGTGCATGGCGACAGCGATGCTCGCGATCCTGTTCCTGCAGTCGGGGCTCGACAAGGTGTTCGACTACAAGGGCAATCTGGCGTGGCTGACCGGCCACTTCGCCAGGAGTCCGCTGCGGGGGATGGTCGTGCCCATGCTGCTCACGATCACCGTGACCGAGGTCGCGGCGGGAGCCCTGTCAACGGCGGGCTTGCTGCACCTGGTCCTGCACGACAACATCGCACTGGCTCTCTGGGGCGCTCGTCTGGCCACGCTGAACATCGTGATGCTGTTCGTTGGACAACGAATCGCCAAGGACTATGCGGGGGCGGCGGCGCTGGTGCCCTACTTCATCCTGTGCGCCGGCGCTCTGGTTCTGCTGGGGGCGTGAGCGCGGATCAGGCGCGCGGCGATTCGCCGCGGAACTCGCCGGGGCGCATTCGATAGATCAGCCGCGGGCTCGGCACGCCCCCCACCATCACCTGCTGCCGATCGTGCAGCGTGGCGCCGATGCGCTCGAGCGCCCTCTGCGAGCGCAGGTTGCCCGGGCTCACATGGAACCAGACGGTGCGCGCCCAGCGGAATGCATGGTCCAGCATGAGCCTCTTCATCTGGCGGTTCGCGCCACCACCCCAGTGATCGCGCCGCAGGAACGAGTAGCCGATGACCACGCTTCGGTCGGAGTGGTTCCAGTCGTAGTAGCGGCTGGAACCGATCACGCGGCCGCTGGGCTCATCCACCGCCACCAGGCCACCGCCGCAAGACAGTGCGCCGGCGAAGAACTTCTCGAACACCGCGCGCTCGTGACGGTTCGTCTCGGAGTGCTGCGCCCAGATCAGCGGGTCGCTCGCCGCGGCGTGCAGCGCATCCAGGTCATCGGCGCGGATCGGGCGGAGCGTGAGGCCATCGCCACGGAGCGTGGGTTGCCAGTCGGGCATCGTGTCTGGTGAAGCGTGGCACATCGCGGCTCGCACGATACCCAGCCTCGTCGCGTCAGCCCTCGACCACCAGCGCGATCAGGCTGGCGATCTTGCGGTGAGCCTCGATCGGGTGGCGGAGCGGAAGATCCCGATTCACGCGGTACTTGTTGCGCCGACCGTGCCGCTCGCGCTGGAGGTAGCGGCTGGCCTCGAGATCGGCCACGATCCGCTGCACCGCACGCTCGGTGATGCCGATGCGTTCGGCGGCGTCGCGCAGGCGCAGTTCAGGATCCTTGGCCAGCAGAAGAAGGACGTGGGCGTGATTGCTGAGAAACGTCCACCGGACTTTGCCATCCGGCTTCGCGCGCCGTGCCGCGGGAATCTTGGTCTTTTTCGCCACAGAATGGCTCCCAGCCAACGTCTCCACCGGGCCACCGCGGCCCAAGGGGGGGATGAGCGCAAACGATCGTACCCAACAATTCTCGATGAACTCGCGCGCGACAGATCAGACCAGCGGCACGCACCCGATCCGACCGAAGACCCTCGAAGTCACGGAATTCCGGATAGACTTAACCACATGCAGATCAAGAGCTTTCGATGGACCCCTGAACAAGGCTGGCCGTCGGGGGTTGCCCTGGCAGACGCGAACCTGGTCCTGGTATTCGGCGAGCACGCGCACTTTCAGAAGCCCGAGTGCTTCGAGGCGCTGCGTGCCAGGTTCCCCTCCGCGCGCATCATCGGCTGCTCATCGTCCGGAAACCTGCTCGGCGCGGAAATCACCGATGGTGACGTGCTGGCGACGGCGGTCCGGCTTGACCACAGCTCCGTCCGAATGGTGAGCGGGCTGATCCAGCCCGGAGACGACGTGGCCGCTCGCGCGCGGGAACTCGCCCTGCAACTGAAGGCTCCCGACCTGCGCCACGTGATGGTGCTCTGCGACGGACTGAGCGTGAACGCGACGCAGCTGGCCGAGGGGGTGAACGCCTGCGGCGTGCCCGTGACCGGCGGGCTGGCGGGCGATGCCGACCGATTCCAGGCGACGTGGGTGATGGCCGACGGACCCGCCCGCAGGAACCAGGTCGCGCTGCTCGGGCTGTACGGGGACGTCACGGCAAAGAGCATCTTCTGCACCGGCTGGAGCGAGTTCGGCGCGGAGCGCGTGGTCACGCGATCGGCAGGCAAGGTCGTCTACGAGATCGACGGACAGCCCGCGCTCGGCCTTTACAAGAAGTACCTGGGTGACCTGTCCAGCAGCCTGCCCGCGAGCGGCATGCGGTTTCCCCTGAGCATCACGACCAAGCCAAGTGGCCACACGCTCACCCGCACGCTGCTGGCCGTGGACGAGGCCACGCAGAGCCTGACCTTCGCGGGCGAGGTGCCCGAGGGAAGCAGTTGCCGACTGATGCGAACGAATCTGGACCACCTGATCGAGAGCGTGGATCAGGCGTCGCGGCACGTCACGCCCGACCGGACTGGCCCGGCGCTGTGCGTGGTCTTCACGTGCGTGGGACGACGCATCGTGCTTGGCCAGATGGTCGACGAGGAACTCGAGGCGGCGCAACGTCAGTTGGGCGACCGGGTCGTGATGACCGGCTTCTACTCGTACGGCGAGCTGGGGCCGCTGGGCAAGGGACTGGTGTGCGACCTGCACAACCAGACGATGTGCATGACCACCCTGCAGGAATAGGCCCCTGACCACGCCACACCACCGCCTGCTGGAACGCCAGATCCGCCGGGCGATGGGTGCGGACTTCGTGCCGGATGCCCGGCTGGACAAGCTGCTCGACCTGGTGAACGACTACTACAAGCAGGTCGAGCGCGACCGCGTGCTGATCGAGAACGCGCTGGCGGTGAACTCGGAGGAACTCGAATCGCTGTATCGGCGGCTCCGCGAGCGGGCCGACACCGAGCGCGCCGTGCTGCGCAGCCTCACCACCTCGGTGCCGGACCTGCTGTTCGTGAAGTCGGTGGAGGGGATCTATCAAACCTGCAATCCCGCCTTCGAGCGCATGCTGGGCCTCCGCGAGGACCAGGTGCTTGGACGCACGGTGCACGACGTGCTGCCGCGCGAGATGGCGGTGGAAATCACGCGCATCGAGCAGGACGTGCTGTCATCCGGCTCTCCCGACCTGCGCGAGCAGTGGCTGCACCTTCCCAACGGCGAGCTGCGTTGCCTGGAAATGCTTCGGGCCCCCTACTTCGGCAATGACGGCGCAACCCTGGGGCTCGTGGGAATCGGCCGCGACGTGACGGATCGGCGCCAGCTCGAGGAACAGACCCGACTCGCCGCGCTCGTCTACCAGAACACGGGCGAGGGCATGCTGGTGACCGACGCCGAATTCCGGATCATCGACATCAATCCCGCCTGCGAGCGCATCACCGGCTACACGCTGGCCGAGGTCCGTGGCCAGACCCCGGAGATGTTCAACTCGGGACGACAGGATCCCGCGTTCTACGAGGCGCTTCGGCAGACGGTGTCGCGCACGGGGCACTGGCACGGCGAGATCTGGGACCGCCGCAAGAACGGCGAGACCCACGTGAAGTCGATGGTCGTGAACCGGCTCAACGGACCGGACGGCGCGATGCAGGGACACGTGATGCTGTTCTCTGACGTCACGCAGAAGAAGCAGGCCGACGACCTGATCTGGAAGCAGGCCAACTTCGACATGCTGACCGGCCTTCCGAACCGGCGGATGATGCGCGAGCGGCTCGAGCACGAGCTGCGCCAGGCCGACCGCGCGCGCTGCTCGGTGGGCGTGCTGCTGATCGACCTGGATCACTTCAAGGAGATCAACGACACCCTGGGCCACATGGTCGGGGACGACCTGCTGGTCGAGGCGGCGCGGCGGATCAGCGCCTGCACCCGGGAATCGGACACCGTCGCCAGACTGGGCGGCGACGAGTTCATCGTGGTGCTGACCCGCCTGAACGACGCGCGCCATGCCGAGACGGTGGCCTCGAAGATCATCGCGCGCCTGTCGGAGCCGTTCCAGCTGCAGGACACCGTGGGCTATGTCTCGGCGAGCGTGGGCATCACCACCTATCCACAGGACGCGCAGGACGTCGAGGACCTGCTGAAGAGCGCGGATCAGGCGATGTACGTGGCCAAGCGCCAGGGCCGCAACCGGTTCAGCCACTTCACGCAGGGGCTGCAGACGGCCGCGCACGAGCGGCAGCGGCTGATCACGGACCTGCGCGAGGCGATCGCGCAGGGGGCGTTCCACCTGCACTTCCAGCCGATCATCGACGTGGCGACCGGCCACATCCACAAGGCCGAGGCGCTCGTCCGCTGGGATCACCCCGTCCGCAGCGTGGTGGACCCCGAGGACTTCATCCCGATGGCCGAGGAGACGGGACTGATCGTTCAGCTTGGCGACTGGGTCTTCCACGAAGCCTCGCGGTGGGCGGCACGCTGGGCATCGCTCATTCCGGGATTCCAGGTGAGCGTGAACGTGTCGCCCGTGCAGTTCCGCCCCGAAGCCGCCGAATCCCGCGCGTCATGGATCGCGCGCGCGAAGGATCCATCGATGCCGGATCGCTGCCTGGTGATCGAGATCACCGAGGGCCTGATCCTGCACACCGACGTCGACGTGATGTCGGTGCTCGACTCGCTGCGTCAGGCCGGCATCGAGGTGGCCATCGACGACTTCGGGACCGGCTACTCCTCGCTCGCGTACCTGCATCGGTTCAACGTGGATCTGTTGAAGATCGACCAGGCCTTCGTGGCCTCGCTGGATGCCGAAGGCGCGGAGACGTCGCTGTGCGAGGCCATCATCGTGATGGCCCACAAGCTCGGGGTGAAGGTCGTCGCCGAAGGCGTCGAGACGAAGCACCAGGCGGACCTGCTCACGCGCGCAGGGTGCGACTCGATGCAGGGATTCCTGTATTCCAGGCCGATCCCGCCCGAGCAGCTCGAGGCGATCCTGCGCCACGGCGCGCACGGCCGGTGAGACGCCAACCCCCGCTCAGGAACCCGGACTGGACGGCCACTCCACACCACGCAGGTGCTTCTCGTAGTTGCGCCATCGGTCCACGCTGGTGGCATAGAGCGGGCGGTTCACCTGGTCGTAGCTGAGCGTGCGCACCGTGCGGCTGGACTCGTGGAATCGGGTGCACGCGTCATCCCATTCCAGCCCGAGGAATTTCACGAGCGCCGGAAACGCCGCACCCGGGTCGGTGACGAGCTCCTCGTAGCGCACGTCGTGGATCGGAAGGTCCGTCTCGCGGCGCCAGTGCTCCATCAGACGACGGCTTTCGACCCACGCCGCGGCGATCCAGTCGAGCCGCGTGGTCCAGGGGTAGGTGGCGCCGTTGAATCCACCCATGAAGCAGCTGATCGCGACGTCGCGCGGGTCGCGCAACGCGTGAATGATGCGCGCGCGCGGGAACAGCAGCGCCAGCAGGCCGATCATGCGGTTGTTGCTGAGCGCCTTGTTCACCACGCGGGACTTGCCCGGCGCCAGGCGCGCGCACATGTCGAGGTACGATCTGGAGGCGTTCTTGAACGACCGATCCCGCACGGGACCAAAGCAGTCCGGGGCGGGCAGTTCCGGCCTCCACGCTCGTTCAAGTTCCCCCGCGAAGGCCTCGATGGCCTTGATCTCGCCCACCCCCGCGGCCTTCGGATGGGCGTCGATCACGCGGTCGAGCAGGCTTGTGCCGCTGCGCGGCATTCCCGCGATGAACACCGGCACCTCGCTGACCGAGCCGCTCGTTGGAAAGTCGCGCATCGCCTCGCGGGTCCAGATGCGCATGAGTCCGTCGACCGCCTCGCGATAGGCGGCCGGATCGAACGGGGCCGGAAGGATCGCGTTGGCGCGCGAGGCGGACTCGAAGGCCTCGTCGAAGCGGCCCGACCGATCCAGGGCCTTTGCGCGCAGGTACCAGCCCCGGCGGATGAGCCTTGGATTGGAGCAGGCCTTCAGGATGGTGGCGTCGAGGGCCTGCACCGCGTCGGCGAAGCGACCGCGCTGCACCAGGATGACCGCGTGAAGATGCTCGATCCGCTCCGCGATGCGCGCATCCACGCCACGCGGATCGGCGCGCAGATCCGCGATGGCCGTCTCCGCCTGATCGATTCGATTGGCGGACTCGAGCGCCTCGGCCATCAGCATGCGCGCAGGCGCGTGACCCGGCGCGAGCCGAAGGATCTCGCGACACCTTTCCACCGACGCGTCGGTGTGTCCGGCCCGCATGTCGCCGGTGGCAAGGATCAGCAGCGTGTCCGGATGCGAGTGGATCGACTCCGCCACGGCGGCCCAGCGCAGGGCGGCGCCAAGATCGCCGCGGTGTCGTTCCAGCGTGGCGCGGTAGCGCAAGAAGTCCCCGTCGCGGGATCCGGGGCGCAGGTAACGCTCCGTGATGGCGATGGCCTCGGGCACGCGGCCCGCACGCGCAAGCTCGGCGGTGCGTCGCAGATCGTCGAGGCGGCGGGCCCCGAACGACGCGCTCACCGGTCCCGATCCTCGCGAATGGCCCGCGTCAGCGACAGGAGGTCCGTGGCGGCGCTGGAGCCGGCGATCGCCGACAGCACGATCATCACGGCGTAGGACAGGATCGTGGGCAGCACCACGGCGGCCGATTCCGTTCGAAAGAAGACCCAGATCGCGATCCCGGCGTGCACCGCCGCAGCGACACATCCAGCCA
>JBIIOC010000140.1:0-4555 GCA_044337135.1 Phycisphaerales bacterium
GCGGTCGCTTGACCACCTTCACCGGCTTGCCGGCGGCGGCGCCCTCGGTGCCGGAAGCCTCGCCCTCGGCGGTCGAGGCGCTCTCCATCAGGAACTCGCTCACGCCCTCGTCGCTGTCGGCCTCGTCACGGATGGAGGGGCGCTCAAGGTCGGCGGGCGCATCGGCCTCGGTCGCAGGGTCGGTCTCGATCGGGCCGCGGTCGCGCGAGGGGGTCTCCTCGACCGGCGACCACGTCTGGCCGGGACTCAGTTCCTCGTGGGCGTGCTCGTCCCTTCCGAGGTCGGCGGGCTCGTGCGCCTGCGACTCGGGCTCGCCGGACGCATGCTGCGCCTGCGCGCCAGTGGGGTGCGGGAGGGTTTCGTCGTTTGGATTCGTGTCAGCCACGGTTGCTTCCTGCCGCCATCTGGCGGCGCTCCGCGGCGGAACGTGCTTCAGTGACGCGACGACCCCGGCCCATGCAGGCACGGTGCGCCAGGCGCCCCGGGAATGCAGTGGTCAGGATGGCATCGTGTCATGAGAGAAGCCGTTTCCGCCGTGGCTCTCGCGCGCGCAGGGGCCGCACCTCGCCGGATCGTTCCGGGGGCGGCATCCGCAGGTTGCGCGCGGAGCCGAGTTTCGATTCCCGCGTGGCTCAGGCCGCAGCCCAGCCTCCGAAATTCGCGGGGTCCAGTTTCCGCAACTCGTCGCGCAGAGTCGTATGGATCTGCCGCTCCGAGTCGAACGAGCCGACCCTTCGGGCCAACCGTTCGCAAAGTCCGATGTCCACGGAACGCACCACGCGTTTCACCACGGGGATCTGCGCCGGGACCATGGAGAGTGTACGCAAACCCATGCCCAGCAGCAACATGGTGAAAACCGGGTCTCCCGCGATCTCGCCGCACAGGCTGGCCTCGATTCCGGCGCTCCGGCCGGCCCGGATCACGTTCTTGACCAGCTGCAGCACCGCCGGGCTGGCGGCCGTGTACAGGCTGGCCACCTTCTCGTTGCCGCGGTCGACGGCCAGCGTGTACTGCACCAGGTCGTTGGTGCCGATCGAGAAGAAGTCCGCCTCGGCGGCGAAGGTGCGCGCCATCAGCGCGGCGCTCGGCACCTCGATCATGATGCCGACACGTGGGCGGCGATCATGCGCGACGCCTTCCTCGTCGAGTTCCTCCATCACGTCGCGCAGGATGAGCCGCGCCTGCCGCAGCTCCATCAGCGTGCTGACGAGCGGGAACATGATCTTGATGGGCCCGTGCGCGCTCGCGCGCAGGATCGCGCGCAGCTGCGTCTTGAACATCGGCTGGTTCTGCAGGCTGTAGCGGATGCTGCGAAGGCCCAGGAAGGGATTGCGCTCGGGCTCCTGCAGCATCGCCTGCGTCCACTTGTCCGCGCCAAGGTCGAGCGTGCGGATCGTGCACGGTCGACCGTCGAGCAGCTCGATGGTGCGGCGGTACGCCTGATACTGCGCCTCCTCGTCGGGCGGCTCCTCGCTGGTCAGGAACAGGAACTCGGTTCGGTACAGGCCCACGCCATCGCCACCGTTGCGAAGCACCGTCTCCACCTCGTCGGGGAACTCGATGTTGCCGAGCAGCTGGATGCGCGTGCCGTCGGCGGTGACGGCCTCGAGCGTGGCATTCTCGACCAGCGCGGAACGCAGCTTTTTCGAGGCCTCCGCGCGCTTGAGGGCCTCGGCGCGCGCGGTCTCGTCGGGCCGCACGATCATCACGCCGGCGTCGCCGTCCACGATCACCTCGTCGCCATCCTGCACGTCCACGGCGGCGCGCGTGCAGCCGACGACCGCCGGCAGGCCGAGCGCGCGGAACACGATGGAGACATGGCCCGTCAGGCCACCGAGTTCGGTCACGAAGGCCAGCGCCTTGCCATGACCGACCGCCGCCGCCTGGCTGGGCGTGAGCTCGTGGGCGATGATCACGGCGGGCTCGGTGAGACGCGCAAGTCGGTCCTCCTCCTCGCCCATGAGCTTGCCGAGCACGCGGCGCTCCAGATCCACCAGATCGTCGACCTTCTGCTCGAACACGTCGCTCTTGAAGGCGCGGAACTGGGTGATGAGCCGCTCGAACTGGTCGGTCAGCGCGGCCTCGGCGTTCAGCCGCTCCACGGTGATCGCCTGCACGATGGGATCGAGCAGCGTGCGATCCTGCAGCATGCCCTCGTGAAAGGAGAAGATCTTGGCGGTCTCGGCGCCGAGCTGCGTTTCGGTGGTGCGGCGGAGTTCGCCCAGATCCGCGATGGCCGCGGCCACGGCGGTGCGCAGGCGCGCGACTTCGGCGTCGACTTCCCGGGGCTTGATCGCTCTTCGGGGCACGTGGGTCTCGGCGGCGCCGAGCAGCAGTGCCTTGCCAACCACGATGCCGGGACTGACGGCAATGCCCTTGATGATGTCCATCGACGGTCCTTCCATGGCAAGACGCCCAAGGTGGACGGGTGCGGGCCACCTTGGGCCTGCCACCGGTCCGGCGGAGCGGAGCCAGAACCGCACTATAAAGGAAGGCTGGAAGGGGGGATAGGGGTTCGTCGGGCTTCTGGAGGGTTCTTTGGAGGGTGTTCTTGCCCGAAATCGCGGGGTGATCTAGACTGTTTCCATTCATCCGGATAGATGGATGGAAGGCCGCGTAGGCCGACCTCCTGCCATCCCAGACCTGGAGCCTCACGTGCCAGCCACTGCCACCCCGACCGCGACCAAGACCAACCCGTTCCTGACGAACCCGGCGCTCAACCTGACGGACTTCCCGCGCTTCAAGGTGAAGGACCTCTCGCCCGAGACGGTGCGCTTTGGCCGCAAGGAGATCGAGCTGGCCGAGGTCGAGATGCCCGGCCTGATGGCGCTGCGCGCGGAGTACAAGGGCAAGAATCCGCTCAAGGGCGCCCGCATCATCGGCAGCCTGCACATGACGATCCAGACCGCCGTGCTGATCGAGACGCTGGTCGAGCTCGGCGCGGAGGTGCGTTGGTGCAGCTGCAACATCTTCAGCACGCAGGATCACGCGGCCGCGGCCGTGGCCGTTGGCCCCAACGGCACGCCGGAGAACCCCAAGGGCGTGCCCGTGTTCGCGTGGAAGGGCGAGTCGCTCGACGAGTACTGGTGGTGCACCTGGCAGGCGCTGCACTTCAGCGACGGCAAGGGTCCGAACATGATCCTCGATGACGGCGGCGACGCCACGCTGCTCGTGCACAAGGGTCTGGCCTTCGAGAAGCAGGGGAGCGTGCCGAACGCGACCAGCGAGGACAGCGAGGAGTACGCGGTCATCCTGAACCTGCTCTGCGCGCTGCAGCAGAAGCACCCGGGCTACTGGACGAAGACCGCGCCGAACATCCAGGGCGTGACGGAAGAGACCACCACCGGCGTGCACCGCCTGTACCAGATGCAGGAACTGGGCCAGCTGCTGTTCCCGGCGATCAACGTGAACGACGCCGTGACCAAGAGCAAGTTCGACAACCTCTACGGCTGCCGCCACTCGCTGGTGGACGGCATCATGCGCGCGACCGACGTGATGCTGGCCGGCAAGGTGGCCGTGGTGTTCGGCTACGGCGACGTGGGCAAGGGCAGCTGCCAGAGCCTGCGTGGCCAGGGCTGCCGCGTGAAGGTGACCGAGATCGACCCGATCTGCGCCTTGCAGGCGTGCATGGAGGGCTACGAGGTGGTCACGCTCGAGGACGTGATCAGCACCGCCGACATCTTCATCACCGCCACCGGCAACAAGGACATCATCCGCGCCGAGGACATGCTGAAGATGAAGCACAACGCCATCGTGGGCAACATCGGCCACTTCGACAACGAGATCGACATGGCCGGCCTGAAGAAGGTGGCGGGCGTGAAGTGCGTGAACATCAAGCCGCAGGTCGACGAGTGGAAGCTGCCCAACGGCAAGAGCATCATCATGCTGGCGGAAGGCCGCCTGCTGAACCTGGGTTGCGCCACCGGCCACCCCAGCTTCGTGATGAGCAGCAGCTTCACCAACCAGGTGATGGCGCAGCTGGAGATCTTCACCAACGGCAAGAAGTACGAGAAGAAGGTGTACACGCTGCCCAAGCACCTCGACGAGAAGGTGGCCCGCCTGCACCTGAAGCAGCTGGGCGCCAAGCTGACCGAGCTGCGCAAGGATCAGGCCGAGTACATCGGCGTGCCCGTGAGCGGCCCGTACAAGCCCGATCACTACCGCTATTGATGCGGGCGCCGGCGAAGGCCGGTGTGCAAGCATGAAATGAACAGGGCCCGCGGAGCGATCCGCGGGCCCTGTGCGTTTCGCTGCATCAGGGCTTTGGCCGGTTGGTCCAGTCTCTCAGGAGTTCAGCTTCCCGCGCCCGGCTGAGCCCTGGCGCGCCGGGCTTGGCGCCAAAGTCGAAGTTGGGCTTGGTCTTGGTGAACCACTCGGCGGTGTCGCGTGCGGTCTGCGCAAGCGGCCGGAAGTGCAGGCCGTGCTCGATCGCCTTGCGTCGGCTGATGCTTCCCATGGTGGCCTGATCGGCGATGGCGGAGGGGATCCACAGCGGCAGACCCATCCACGGCTGCACCTGCTGCTCGAGCAACCATGCTTCGTCAACCGGCACCAG
>JBIIOC010000141.1:0-4505 GCA_044337135.1 Phycisphaerales bacterium
AGGTCGTTATAGGACGACGAAGATTATTTGTCCTATAACGACCTCCGACCCTCCACAAAAAGATTCAAGTCACCATTCCACCCTTGTTGCGGTCTTGGCCCGCTTCTTGCTACCCTGCGGGACTTGGCGGTGGGCGCAGCCATCTTCGATTCCACGCGTTAAACCACGGCTCCTCGGCAGGAGCCGCGTCGGTGATTGCTGCGCACAGACAACTGGAGCACGGACCTCATGGCCCTGAAGACTCGCGACTTCTCGAAGCGCGGCGACGCGACCCCCGTCCCCAATCTCACCCAGGTCCAGCGAGCGGCATATGACCGCTTCCTGCAGCAGGACAAGGAACCTGCGCAGCGCGACCAGAGCATCGGCATCGAGTCGCTGCTCCGTGAGGTCTTTCCCATCGAGAGCTACGACGGCAAGGTCAAGCTCGAGTACCTGCACTACCGTCTCGAGCAGCCGCGCTACACGCCCGACGAGTGCCGCGAGCTCCGCCTGACCTACGGCATGCCGTTCCGCGTCGGCGTGCGCCTGACCCGCGAAGGCGGCGGCACGATCAGCGAGGAAGAGATCTACCTCGGCGAGATCCCCATCATGATGGGTGGCGGCGAGTTCATCGTGAACGGCGCCGAGCGCGTGATCGTGAGCCAGCTGCACCGCAGCCCCGGCGTGGACTTCAGCATCGCCAGCAGCATCGGCGACCGCCCGCTTCACAGCGCGCGCATCAGCCCCGAGCGCGGCAGCTGGATCGAGCTCGAGGTCACCAAGAAGGATGTGCTCACGATGCGCATCGACCAGAGCACGAAGCTGGCGGCGACCACCTTCCTGCGCGCCCTGGACGAGCGTTTCGGCAGCACCGAATCCCTGCTGAAGCTCTTCTACGAGATCGAGCAGGTGAAGGTCGAGAAGCTCAAGCCCGAGCACCGCAGCGCCGAACTGATCGTCGACAGCGACACCGGCGAGGTGATCTGCAACCCGGGCCAGGAGCTCGGCGAGAAGGGCGTGGCCGTCATCCAGGCCAGCGCGCTCAAGACCGCCAGCGTGATCGCCAACCCCGGCGACTCGCTCATCCTGAACACGATCGCCCACGAGGACCTGAACTTCTTCGCGGACATCACCGAGTACCAGGCCGCGCTGCTGAAGATCTACGGCAAGTTGCGTCCGGGCAACCCGCCGCAGGTCGACAAGGCCGTTGCGCTCTTCAAGGAGAAGTTCTTCGACGAGAACCGCTATCGCCTGGGCCGCGTGGGCCGCTTCCGCATGAACCGGAAGTTCGAGATCTACAAGGAGAGCGGCAAGGGCGAGGGCCGCAACTGGAAGTGGAGCGAGGCCGACGCCCGCACGCAGCACCTGCGCGCCGAGGACTTCCTGGCCGTCGTGCAGTACATCCTCGACCTCCGCGCCCGCAACGCGCGCGCGCACGTCGATGACATCGACCACCTGGGCAACCGCCGCCTCCGCACGCTCGACGAGCTCGCGGTGGAGGAGATCCGCAAGGGCTTCCTCAAGCTGCGCCGCACGGTCCAGGAGCGCATGAGCGTGAAGGATCCGAACGAGCTCGGCAAGATCGCCGATCTCGTGAACTCCAAGAGCATCTCCAGCGCGATCGAGTTCTTCTTCGGCCGCAGCGAGCTGAGCCAGGTCGTCGACCAGACGAACCCGCTGAGCATGCTGGTGCACGAGCGCCGCCTGTCGGCCCTCGGGCCCGGCGGCCTGAACCGCAAGCGCGCCACCTTCGAGGTGCGCGACGTGCACATCTCCCATTACGGCCGCATCTGCCCGATCGAGACTCCGGAAGGCACCAACATCGGCCTCATCGCGTCGCTCGGCATCTACTCCGAGATCGACGACTACGGCTTCCTGCTGACCCCCTACCGCGAGGTGAAGGAAGGCAAGGCGACCGGCAAGGTGCGCCGACTGCGCGCCGACGAGGAGCTGCGCAAGGTCCTGGCCCCCAGTGACACCATCGACCGCGAGGGCCGCTTCAAGGGCGACACCGTGGTGGCCCGCCGTGACGGCGACCTGACCCCGCTCGCCTCGGGCGACGTGGAGTTCGTCGACATCAGCCCCAAGCAGATCGTGGGCGTGAGCGCCAGCCTCATCCCCTTCCTGGAGCACGACGACGCCAACCGCGCGCTCATGGGAAGCAACATGCAGCGACAGGCCGTTCCCCTTATCCGCGTCGATCCGCCCGTGGTGGCGACCGGCATGGAGAAGGTGGTCGGCAGCCACAGCGGCATGATCATCAAGGCCAAGCGCGCCGGCACGGTCACCCAGGTCGACGCGCAGCGCATCGTCATCGACAACGCCGACGAGTACGTGCTCCGCAAGTTCGTGGGCCTGAACGAACGCACCTGCCAGAACCAGCGTCCGCTGGTGAAGATGGGCCAGAAGGTCAAGGCCGGCGAGATCATCGCCGATGGCGCCAGCACCCAGCTGGGCGAGCTGGCGATCGGCCGAAACGTGCTCGTGGCGTTCAACACCTTCGATGGCTACAACTTCGAGGACGCCATCGTGATCAACGAGCGCCTGGTGAAGGATGACGCCTTCACCAGCATCCACATCGAGAACTTCGACGTGGAGCTGCGCGAGACCAAGCTGGGCCGCGAGGAGTTCACGCGCGACATCCCGAACGTCAGCGAGCGCCTGCTGCGCAACCTCGACGAGAACGGCGTGATCCGCGTGGGCGCCAGGGTCGGCCCCGGCGACATCCTCGTCGGCAAGGTCAGCCCGAAGTCCAAGTCCGAGCTGAGCCCCGAGGAGAAGCTGCTGCACGCGATCTTCGGTCGCGCGGGCGAGGACGTGAAGAACGATTCGCTCGAGGTGCCTGCCGGCACCGAGGGCATCGTGATCGGCGCCAAGCGCTTCAGCCGTCGCATGCACCTGAGCGACGAGCAGAAGAAGGCCCTGAAGAAGGAGATGTCGGCCTACGAGGACGAGATGGACGGCAAGACCATCGCGCTCTTCCGCCAGATGGTGACCGAGATCAACAAGGCGACCGGCACCGAGATGGTCGACCCGAGCACCCGCCAGAAGGTGGGCGCCAGTCCGCTGCCCGAGGTCATCCTCGAGCAGGTGGAGAACTTCAACACCAAGTGGATCAAGGGCTCCGCGGACACCAAGGGGGCCGCCGAGATCACCTACGGCCAGTTCTGGCCGCGCATCCAGGCCCTCCGCGAGGAGAAGGAGCGCAAGCTCGGCCACATGAAGCGCGGCGACGAGCTCGCCAGCGGCGTGCTGGAGATGGTGAAGGTCTACCTTGCCACCAAGCGCCAGCTCAGCGTCGGCGACAAGATGGCCGGCCGCCACGGCAACAAGGGCGTCATCGCCCGCATCGTGCCCGAAGAGGACATGCCGTTCATGGAGGACGGCACCCCCGTCGACGTGCTGCTCAACCCGCTCGGCGTGCCGAGCCGCATGAACGTGGGACAGATCCTCGAGACGCACCTCGGCTGGGCGGCGAAGGTCATGGGATTCCAGGCCGTCACCCCCGTGTTCGACGGCGCCACCGAGTCCGAGATCATGACCGCGATCGACGAGGCCAACACGCACGTGCGTGACCGCGTGCAGGCCTTCGAGAAGACCGGCAAGGAGCCGGGCCATCCGCGCGAGCTGCTCGCGCAGATCCCCTTCGGTGGCAAGGTGCAGCTGCACGACGGCCGCTCCGGCGAGCCGTTCCACCAGAAGACCACGGTGGGCTACATGTACCTGCTGAAGCTCCACCACCTGGTCGACGACAAGATCCACGCCCGCAGCACGGGCCCGTACAGCCTGATCACCCAGCAGCCGCTGGGCGGCAAGGCCCGCACGGGCGGCCAGCGCTTCGGCGAGATGGAAGTGTGGGCGCTCGAGGCCTACGGCGCCGCCTACGTGCTGCAGGAGCTCCTGACCGTCAAGAGCGACGACGTGGAAGGCCGAACCAAGATCTACGACAGCATGGTGAAGGGCACGAACACGCTGCAGGCAGGCATGCCCGTGGTGTTCGACGTGCTCTGCCACGAGATCAAGGGCCTCGGCATGAACATCCAGCTCGAGAAGCTCGCCACGGACAGCGCCCCGCTGCTCTGATCCGCACTCCGAACGAACCCCGTCCCAGACACGACCCGTCACGAACGAGATTCAATCCATGACCATCGCTGCCAACGCCGCCAACGCCGCCAGTGACAACGTCTACGACCGCGTGAACGACTACGGAGCCGTCCGCATCAGCCTCGCAGGCCCCAACGACATCCGTTCGTGGAGCTTCGGCGAGGTGAAGAAGCCGGAGACGATCAACTATCGCACCTACCGGCCCGAGCGTGACGGCCTGTTCTGCGAGCGCATCTTCGGACCCGAGCGCGACTACGAGTGCGCCTGCGGCAAGTACAAGGGCACGAAGTACAAGGGCATCATCTGCGATCGCTGCGGCGTGAAGGTCACGCACAGCCGCGTGCGCCGCAAGCGCATGGGCCACATCAACCTGGCCGCGCCGGTGGTGCACATCTGGTTCTTCAAGGCCATGCCGAGCCGGC